>NZ_CAWUDG010000018.1:0-94074 GCF_963920885.1 Anabaena sp. CCY 0017
TTATTGGCGATCGCTCTTCAAGTAGGGTCATCTCACAAAATCGCGTTGCTCCCGATGGCGAATGCGATTTTGATGCAAGATGGACAGCACTGTGAGCATATCCTCAGCCTGAGATTGCTGAATAGTAATCACTGGGTGGATCATGACTTCCGCGATGGTCATCTCAGATAAGTCCACACCTGTAGCCGTGAGCCTAGCTACATCCCACTCTGTAAAAATCCCTACTAGTTTTTCTTGCTCAACTACCAAAACATAACTAGCTCTTTCCTGCGTTGTAGGTAAATCCTGATTACTGTCTCGTGCTTGACTCATTAAGGCGATCGCATCAATTACACGAGTATCAGATGTCACAGTTAAAGGGAAACAATAAATGATATTCTTGAGAGTAGGCAATTCCAGAGACACACAATTAGCTAAGGGTTCAATTCCTGGTATAAGGTTCATATAGCAAAAATAAAAATTCAAAAGCTTGCTGTGAATTGGTTTGAGAGTTTTGTCATCTCCTAACCGTCTTGGCGGTTGTCATACTTGCGATATTTTCTCAATGTTAGAAAAATTCTAATTATTCACTAGAAATTGACCGAATTTAAATATGCTTTTTCTTAAACCCTTGTAGAGAGGTTCCATAAAACGTTGCTAAAGTCTTTATCGGAAATGTCTACTGAGTTACAGGCTAAACTTCAAGGTATTTACTATTTAAATTATTTTTTTTGGAGATAATTCGGTAATTATATGGTTGTTTCTGTTCCGATCATAATGATGTGGTTATATATTTTGTGTAGATTTACATAAACTTTTATTAAGTGATTATTTGAATGTTGCATATATAAGGAAAGATAGAAAAAATCGGAAAAATTTAACTAAAATTGCCTTTGTACTTATGACATCTCTTCGAGCCACTGCAAAATACTAGCTTTGCTTTCTAATAAGCCTTTATATATAAGTGATGGCGATGTCATAGACTCAATTGCAGCACACAATTTAGACCGCATCACTGGGTCTTGTTTAATCACGCCACAATCTTTAAAATAAGTCCGAATGGTAAACAGTGCCGCTTCATACTTCGGTAGTCCCCAAATCACTTGTCTCTCAATTCGCAGGTAAAGTTGGGGATGTTGCGGGTCAAAACTTCTACCTTGCCATTGATTGACTGATACACCAAACGGCGGTTGAGGATGATGATTCAGACGGGTATCGGTACTCAAACCCCAAGCAAAACGCACCATTGGTGTTTGCTCAATCATTGTATTCACAATCGCATTTCCCCGTAGATTGATTTTTTCCATTCCGGCGACAGGTGCATGAATCGCTGCGAAGTTTTTACCAATTTTGGCCTCGGCTGACCAATGATTAGGGTAGCACAAATGCACAGCACTTAACCAATTACTACCATCCTCAGAACGAGAAATCACTGTAATATCTTCTTGGATTTGTGCGGCTAAAGCATCCAGGGTTGAGGCGTAAGGGGGAATAACTGAACTACCTTGGACTTGCTGTAATTGCCAATCTGCATTTAAATACAGAGTTTCTTGAGTTAGTCGGCTATGGAATTTGAGCGTGTTGGCTATTTTTTGACAGTCAAAATATTGCGGGTGTTCTTGAGTGAGACGTTCAATTATTAAACAAGCGATCGCACCTGCTACAGCCTGAGAATAGTTGCAGGTCTGATAATATTTACTCAAACTTTCCCCACGAGCTAAAATTTTATTTTGGCGGTAATGGGTAAAATGATCATCAATTTGGAACACCTGTTGATCAGCTTCACCATTACCCAAGCAGCAGCCAAAAGGCATCATTCCCGGCTTGACTTCATAGCGTCCATTGCTCAAGGGGAAATAACAAGCTGGACGATTATCAGGTTTCACTGTTAACTGTTAACTGTTGACTGTAAACTGTTAATGCCATGCGTGTAAAGGTGCAATATCTTTGGTGAAAGTTTCGATAATTCTTGGCGGTGCTGCTGATATTAAAACACTGGGATAAACTGCTGCACCCCAGAGAGGATGAACCAACACACGACATTTATTTTTAAGCACTGGATAGTTGAGTAAGGCTTTCACAACTGCGGTGTCATTGTGGGGAATTTCCCCCGGATGAGAAAGTAAAGGATAGCCAGTGCGAGGATCAATTAAGTCTGTTAAATAGCCGATATCCCGCAATTGAAATGCTAAGTCAAAGCCAAACCGCATAAACTTTTCCCGCAGGCGTTCTTTCTCCATTTCGATTTCTGGCGTACTTTTTACGAGTGGATAAAGTGACTGCTGTAAAACAATTACAACCCAGAAACCAGGTTGATTTTTCCAATCTGGTAATATCCGTTCGCAGTTGGCACAGATATACTGACTGGGGGAATGAATGGAAATTTGCACCGCTTGTCCTGTTTCGCCAACCAAATTAATAGGACAGCCTTGCTCCGAAGTGTAAACTGGGGAATAGTTCACCATATTAATTCGGCTTTTGCAAGTTTTACATTGAACTCTTTGTATGATAATAACCCTTAAAAGTTCCTAAATATCATCAAGTTTCCCTAAAATGTGAGGTTTCTTAAAAGTTTTTGTGTAGGAATCGTGATTTTTTCCAATTAATATTTATGCTTTATTAACACATACTTAGTTATTGCGCTACTATAACTACTGAGTTTTACTGAATCAACAGCAAAAAATTTAAGGCGCATTATTATCCCAAAATTTATTGTGGAGAGGTCAGAGATACCTGCTAAACACCAAGGACAGCCAAAATAAGCAAAGTCCACCTCCGTGGACTAATGAAAAAATAGGATTTTTACAGGTATTTTCAGGTAAATAGACCACACGGTAGGGGCGCAAGGCCTTGCGCCCCTACGACAGATGTGCTTCCAATACTAGGTGCTAAGGGTTAACGAACAGATATAGCGGTATGTACTGCACATAAAATACATCATAGCCCCCTCCTCGCTTGCCTACGGTGTACACACAAGTAGTATCTGCAAGGGTTTCAAGGTTTCTAGACCCTTTTAACTGTCATTACGTTCGCGGAGCGTGGCGTTAGCCATACGGAGCGATAGCGGAGTGAAGTAATCGCAAAAACCACGGGACTATGCGATTGCTGAGTCGCAAGGCGACACGCTACGCGGTAAGCGTTCGCGTTAGCGTGCCGGAGGCTCTAGCTATGCCGAAGGCTTTACGTCGTTCCTCCTCTCTGCGAGACGCTACGCGAACGCAATGACAGGCGTTCGGGATAGATCCTATAGCTTAGAACTAGACAACGAAACCAAGCGTTAGGTAGGATTTTCAGGCTTGTGTGTACACCGTAGCCTCGCTTGCGGGGAGGGGGTTGGGGGTGGGGTTCTTGTATCTTACTTAACTGATAACCGCTATATATCACACTCAATAATCCATCGCACCCGTGAAATTGGGGATGCGCCACGCTAAAATCATGTTAACAGAACAAGGAAACACAACAACTAATATGCGTAGCTATCAAAACTTTATTAATGGTAAATGGGTTTCTGCAAATTCTGGAGAAACTTATGAACGGAAAAGTCCATTAACTGGAAAAGGAATAGTTCAAATACCTTGGAGTAATAAAATAGATACAGAGCAAGCAATTCAAGTTGCCAGACAGACATTTGACAGTAATAGCTGGTCAAAATCTCCTGCCCGCATTCGCCACGATATCTTACGGAAAACAGCAGATTTACTCAGAGCCAAAGCTCCAGAGATTGCCCAGACACTTTGTGAAGAAGTAGGCAGACCCATTGGCATTTGTTTTGGTGAAGTACAAATTGCTGCTGACGTATATGATTATTTTGCAGCTTTAGCGCTCAATATTCATGGTGAATCCACTACTCAATATGTCAATAATGCCATTGGTTTAACAATGTATGAACCTGTGGGTGTAATTGGCATTATTACACCGTGGAATTTTCCTTTATTACTAGTTTCTTGGAAAATAGCCCCTGCCATAGCTGCTGGTTGCACAATGGTAATTAAACCCAGTGAATTTACTCCTTCTAATACTTTTATCCTAGCAGAAATTCTTGCCGAAGCTGGTTTACCTGAAGGTGTAGTTAATATTGTCACAGGTGATGGACCTATTGTGGGAGAATGTTTAGTTGAGTCACCTTTAGTTGACAAAATTGCCTTTACTGGTTCAACTGCTGTTGGTAAACAAATCATGGCAAAAGCTGCACCAACTCTAAAACGAATTAGTTTAGAATTGGGAGGCAAAAGTCCAAATATTGTCTTTCCAGATGCTGATTTAGCACAAGCTGTAAGTGGGGCATTATTTGGAATTTATCTTAACAGTGGTCAGGTTTGCCAAGCTGGTTCTCGTTTGCTGTTGCATGAATCAATTAAAGATGAATTTATGCACCAATTAATACCTGCAACCAAAACTCTGAAATTAGGCAACCCAAACGATGAAACAACCACGATGGGGCCAGTAATTAACGAGCGGCAATTTCAGAGAATTCAAAGCTACATTAAAACTGGACAAAGTGAAGGAGCAAAATTGCTCATTGGTGGAAGTGAACGCTATCAAGTTGAGGGTTTTGAACAAGGATTATTTATCCAACCCACTATTTTTGATAGTGTCTCTAATGAAATGGTAATTGCCCAAGAAGAAATCTTTGGCCCTGTCTTGTCTGTGATAACTTTTAAGGATGAAGACGAAGCCCTGCAAATAGCTAATAATACGATGTATGGCTTAACAGCAGCCGTGTGGACAAAAAATATTGATATCGCTCTTTCGGTAGCTAAGGGAATCCGGGCTGGTACTGTCTGGGTTAATACTTACCACGCTTCTGGACTGGAACCATGTATGCCTTATGGTGGCTATAAACAAAGTGGTATTGGTCGAGAAGTAGGACACCAAGGTTTAGAAGAGTATTTGGAAACGAAATCAGTTCACATCAAATTGGCAGAATAAAAGGATATCTGTTGAGTACAACCCAAGTGGCTTTGAGAAATCAGCAATTTCCTAATTTCGTAACCTCCTTGGAGGTTGCTATAATTAATCAAGTTTGAGCGCATTCACCGGTACTTCATCCCAAGAACTAACTATCCGCAATTGTGCTATCCAACCGGATGACTTTTGACTAGCGGTTAAATTTCCTTGAAAGGACTCATGACAATCTTGGGCTTGTAACTCATCACAACAAGCAATACAGGCATAAATCATCCCAGAAGGATCTATTTGCTCATTTACCCAAATTTTCATCGATATATCCTCTAAATTTAAACAATGAACGCTGACATTGTAATTTTAGGATACTACTAAGGGTGAGGATTTAACAAGTTCTTATTCAGCTAGGAATTCTAAAACCGTAGCATTGAATTCTTGGGGACATTCAAGATGGGGATAATGACCACAAGAATCGAAAATGTGTAATCGATTATTCAGTAAAGCTTCAGCTGCAACATAAGCATGAGAAACAGGCAGAATACGGTCTTGTTTACCCCAAATAATTAGTGCTGGCGCTGTAATAGTTGCAAGTTGCTTAACTATGGCTGAAAAAATTGCCCGCCGCACACCAAATAAGTTTAAATTTGTCCGTGCTAATTGAGCCAATGCTTTGTCTCTATGAGGAATCATCATAATTGGATAACGAATTTTATTCCATTCTTGTGGAATTAGTGTCGAATCATAAACATCCACTGTTAATATTGACCCAATCATCTGGGGGTTAGGACGGAAAAAATGCAAAGCAAAGGGTAAAGTTGCTAAACGAAGTCTCAGGATAATTTCTTTACCTAGCCCAAAACTGCCTATAAGTATTAACTTTTCTACTTGCTGTGGAAACATTAAGGTAAACTGGATAGCAGCAGCACCTCCCATTGAGTTTCCCGCTAGGGTGGCTCGTTCAATATTTAGGGTATCCATGAAGTTTTTGATAAATTCGGCTTGGTAGGTTAAGGAATAAGAAGCTGATGGTTTATCAGAAAGACCAGAACCCACCATATCCACAGCATATACACGGTGATGTTGCGCTAAAATATGAATGTTATATAACCAGAATTCTACAGAACCCCCAGCACAATGAAGCAAGATAATAGTTTTTCCTTTGTCTCCTAATTTCCAGTAGCGAGTATTGATGTCACCGATTTTAATGTATTGGTCTGGCGGTATATTTGTCAGCATGATAACCTCTGACTAAAAAAGAATTGCTGTTGCTATATTTAGACATAAAGAAGTAAAGCTTTTATCTGATGGAGAAATTAACTATATCAATCCGATTTGATTATTGAAGAAATCTAAGTATATGTAGGGTGTGTTTCATAAATCAAATAGGAGTCCTATATATCATGATTTTTCTTGTAAATAGCTGGTGAGCATTTTACCTAGTAATTCACATTGTTCACGCAAGTCAATTGTTTGAACACCCCAAAGTTTTGCTAAAATCAACCCATCGATAAAGCTCAAAACAAAGGAAGCTAATACTGGATCTGGAATTCCTAAAAAATCATAAACTGCTTGCTGATACCTTTGTTTTACACTTTGAAATACCGGACTATTGGCTATTGTTTCTTTGTCGTGATGCTGATAAAAATCAACCAAGATATAAGTTTGATTAATAAAGTAATCTTGATTTTTAACTAAATATTTTCCCATCGCAGTCATTGTTTCTGAAAGTGTTTCTACTCCTTTGATTTCCGCCAATGCTGAACTGATATCTTGCTGACTTATCTCCTCGACTAATTGCTCAAACAAAACCTGTTTGCTAGGAAAATAATGATATAGCGTACCAGTAGAAACATTTAAACTCTCAGCAATTTGTCTCATGGTGAGCGCACCGTAACCTTTTTGGGCAAATAAATCAAAGCACTTGCTCAGAAGTTCTTTACGGTATTGCTCATGGTCAACTATTTTTGGCATATTTTTATATCGAACAATCGATATTTTTAATATATCACAAGGTTTACTGGAATACCAGTTCCCTATTCCCTATTCCCCAGTCCCTTTTTTAAGGAATTACTAAAGGAGTTGTGTACCCCTCCGGTGCTAGAGTGTAAGATGACCGAGAATAACGGGATACAAGCCCAGTCCTTCTACGGCTTTCTGGTAAAATCGGAATATAGTCGCCTTATGGCATTGGGAGACTTTAAACGGACGTGGAGGGATAGTCAGACTATCTTGGGAGCATCAACCCGAAGAAGCGTCAAGGAATCCTCGGACTTTGGGACGAGGAGGTATGTCAAATTGCATAATCTTATGTCTTCCCAGACCCTATCTGAAATCTTCCTACAAATATTAGGCGCAGCATGGTAACAACAGCAGAAAAAACCAACATTGGCTACATCACCCAAATCATTGGCCCAGTTGTAGACGTTAAATTTGCCGGTGGAAAACTACCCCAAATCTACAACGCCTTAACTATCAAAGGTACCAACGAAGCCGGACAAGAAATCAAACTCACCGTTGAAGTACAGCAGTTGCTGGGTGACAACCAAGTGCGAACTGTGGCGATGAGTACCACTGACGGCTTAATCCGTGGTCTGGAAGTTGTTGATACAGGCGCTCCCATCAGCGTCCCAGTTGGTAAAGTTACCTTGGGACGGATTTTCAACGTTCTAGGCGAACCCGTAGACAATCGCGGCCCTGTGAATGCGGAACAAACCTTACCCATTCACCGCCCTTCTCCCAAATTCACTGACCTAGAAACCAAACCTTCAGTGTTTGAAACTGGGATTAAAGTTGTTGACCTTCTCACCCCCTATCGACGCGGTGGTAAAATTGGTCTATTTGGCGGTGCTGGTGTTGGTAAAACCGTCATCATGATGGAATTGATTAACAACATCGCTACACAACATGGTGGTGTGTCAGTATTTGCTGGCGTGGGTGAGCGCACCCGTGAAGGTAATGACCTTTACAACGAAATGATGGAATCTGGGGTAATTAACAAAGATAACCTCAACGATTCCAAAATTGCCCTAGTTTATGGTCAAATGAACGAGCCACCCGGAGCCAGAATGCGGGTTGGTCTGTCAGGCTTGACTATGGCTGAGTACTTCCGTGATGTAAGTAAGCAGGACGTATTGCTGTTTGTTGACAACATCTTCCGGTTTGTCCAAGCAGGTTCTGAAGTATCAGCGCTATTGGGACGGATGCCTTCAGCAGTAGGATATCAGCCTACACTAGGAACCGACGTAGGTGCGTTACAAGAACGGATTACCTCGACTACAGAGGGTTCCATCACCTCGATTCAAGCGGTATATGTACCTGCGGATGACTTAACTGACCCCGCACCTGCAACTACCTTTGCTCACTTGGATGGAACCACAGTATTATCTCGTGGTTTGGCTTCTAAGGGTATTTATCCCGCAGTTGACCCACTAGGTTCTACCTCCACCATGTTGCAGCCAGAAATTGTTGGTGATGATCACTACAGTACTGCTCGTGCTGTACAGTCAACTCTGCAACGTTACAAAGAACTTCAGGACATTATCGCCATTCTCGGTCTAGATGAATTGTCTGAAGAAGACCGTTTGATCGTAGCACGGGCGCGGAAGGTTGAACGCTTCTTGTCTCAACCGTTCTTCGTAGCAGAAGTATTTACCGGTTCTCCTGGTAAGTATGTGAAATTGGAAGACACCATCAAGGGCTTTAAAATGATTCTGTCTGGTGAATTAGATGCTTTACCAGAGCAAGCTTTTTACTTGGTGGGCGACATTAACGAAGCGATCGCTAAAGCTGAGAAGATGAAAGGATAGGCTCAGTGAACAGTTATCAGTGAACAGTGATTCAGAAAAAAAGTGATAACTGTTCATTGATAATTCAATGACCGATAACTGATAACTGACAACTGACAACTGAAAAATGACTCTAACCGTTCGTGTAGTTTCCCCAGATAAAACAGTATGGGATGCTGTAGCTGAAGAAGTAGTTCTACCTAGCACTACAGGTCAGTTAGGTATCCTTAGTGGACACGCACCGATGTTGACAGCTTTAGATACAGGTGTGATGCGCGTCCGTGCTAGCAAAAACGAAGATTGGCAAGCGATCGCTTTATGGGGTGGCTTTGCTGAAGTTGAAGAAGATGAAGTGACCATTCTAGTGAATGGTGCTGAACGTGGCGACGCGATTAAACTTGAAGATGCTCGTGCGGCTTACAACGAAGCGCAAACACGGCTAAATCAAGTGACCCCAGGAGAAAAGCAAGCCCAAATTCAGGCTACCCAAGCCTTTAAACGCGCCCGCGCTCGCTTCCAAGCGGCTGGCGGTGCTGTCTAAAATTTTACTTGCATCTCAATTTAATAGGGTGAGCTGAAAGCTTACCCTATTGTTTTAAAAATGCTGAGTAAACTTGATACCTCTTAATTACGAATTACGTTCGCGTAGCGTTTCCGATAGCGCAGCGTGGCGTTAGCCATAGGAAATATTACGAATTACGAATTGCCAATTGCCAACATTGTTGCGCGATCGCCCAGTCTTCTTGAGTCCGAATTACTAATACCCGCACAGATGAGTTAGCTGTGGCTATATCTTGATCAATCGGCTGTTGCTGATTTTTGGATGGGTCAATTTTTAATCCTAAAAAGCTAAAGGCTTCACAGGCTGCTTGGCGTATTCCTGGGGATTTTTCCCCTATACCTGCGGTGAATACTAAAGCATCTAATCCGCCCAAACTGGCTAACATGGAACCAATCCCAGACCGTAAGTGATGCACATACATATCCCAAGCTAGTTGAGCGCGATAATTACCTTGGGCGATCGCCGCAATCACCTGGGGTAAGTCGCTGGATACACCCGAAATTCCTCGTAAGCCAGAACCTTTATTTAATACATAGTCTAGCCTTTCCGCAGAGTAATTCGATTGGCGCAATAAATAAATTAATATTCCTGGGTCAACGGAACCGGAACGGCTACCCATCATCAACCCATCCAGGGGAGTGAATCCCATAGTAGTATCAATACTGCGTCCATTTTTAATCGCTGCTAACGAGCAACCATTCCCCAAATGACAGGTAATTAAACGCAAGGATGCTAAATCTCGGTCGAGGATTTGAGCCGCACGATTTGAGCAATATTGATGACTAATACCATGAAAACCATAACGGCGAATACCTTCCTCTACCCACTCATAAGGGCCAGGATAGATGGCTGCGGCATCCGGGAGAGTGGCATGAAATCCAGTATCAAACACTGCTACTTGGGTGACATCTCCCAAGCTTTGCTCAATGGCTTCTATCCCTTCTAAAGCAGCTGGATTGTGTGCTGGAGCTAGACTAGATAATTTGGCAATTGTCTGTTTCACCTCTTCGGTGATTACCACACTTTTTCTGTATTCCTGACCACCATGTACTACACGATGCCCCACCATATCGATTTCTGAAAGATGTTCGATTACCTTAGTAGCACCACGAGTCAGGGTGTAGAGCATATAAGCAACGTGTGCGCGTCGCGAGTCGCCATAAATTGATTCTTGCAGCGTTTCACCCGTAGATGTTTTCACTTCAATTTCTGCCACACCCCGGTCTTGAGTCCAGTTAACTTTTCCTGACCATAGCGGCTGGGGTGCGACCGTTGGTAAACAATTATCTGCAATTTCATACAAACAACTTTTTTGGCTACTAGATCCAGCATTTAGAACTAATACTTTCATTACATTTACCTGTTTGACGTTTGTGAAATGTTAACTATATGGTTGCTAATTTTCAGCTATTAAATAAACTAAGTACCGCTAATTGAAGAAGGGCAAAAAGTGAAAAGATTCCACAAGCTATATTCAATTACAATCTTGCTATTTGCCTTCATCTATCCGCCTGCTATGGCTGAAGCTAAAGATAGTAATGTAGATAATGTTCTTCAGCAGCAGAATGTAGAACTAGAGGCAAATTTAGTAGAGGTAGATACCAATACCAGCCCCGAAGTTTTGCTAGCGCACCATCATCGGCGACACTATCGCCGCAGACGCACCAGACACCGCCACTATAATCGTAGAAGACGTAATCACAGAGGGCATTACAACCGAAGAAGATATCAACGTATTAATTATCGTGGGCCATACTATCGTCGTGGACGGTGGCATAAAGTGCGCGATCGTCATGGTAGATTAATGTATGATTGGCGAAGATATTAAATCAGTGAACAGTTATCAGTTATCAAGGCATAAGGTGGGGGACTTAAACCCCATTATGTCTCTTAACTGATAACTGATAACTGATAAAGCACGCACAAAATAGGGGATGAGATGAGCAGGTTGAGGATTTACTCAACCTTTAATACTGCTCAAATAGTGCCTTAACGGCTGGCGATCGCTTCACTTTCAAGTTTCGCTAGTCGCTCTGCTAATAGTTTTTCTAGAGCAACTAATGCTTTGGTAAAGCCATCAATACCTTCTGCTAGTTTGTCAGATGCCATGCGGTCAGCAGCGTGCATCTTGTCATAGGTAGCTTTATCAATGGATATCTTTTTGATTTCCATGTTTGCTACTTTAGCAGGATCAAGTTTGCGTGGCAATTCTCCCTGAGTTGCTTGCAATTCAGCTAATAGTCCGGGAGAAATGGTCAGCAGGTCACAACCAGCCAGTTCGGTAATTTCGCCAATGTTGCGGAAGCTAGCTCCCATAACTTCGGTTTTATGTCCGAATTTCTTGTAGTAGTTGTAAACTGTGGTGACAGATAATACACCAGGATCTTCGGCGGCTGGATAGCTATCGCGTCCAGTATCTTTTTTGTACCAGTCGAGAATCCGACCGACAAAGGGAGAAATTAAGGTAACGCCGGCTTCTGCACAGGCGATCGCTTGGTGAAGACCAAACAACAATGTTAAGTTACAATGAATACCTTCTTTCTCAAGAATTTCCGCAGCGCGAATGCCTTCCCAAGTGGTGGCAATTTTAATTAGCACGCGATCGCGATCGACACCAGCCGCCTTGTACTGAGCAATCAATTCTCTGCCTTTGGTCACAGTAGCTTCAGTATCAAAAGACAAACGAGCATCTACTTCTGTAGAAACACGACCAGGAATAATTTGTAAAATCTTCAACCCGAAAGCCACTGCTAAACGGTCAAAAGCCAAAGTCACGATATCTGCTTGGCTAGCAGCAGCACCAGCATCTTTCTTCGCTTGGAGTAAAGTTTGATCAACAATTTCCTGATATTCCGGCATCTGTGCAGCCGCAGTAATCAGAGAAGGATTGGTAGTAGCATCTTGGGGTGTAAACTTCTCAATCGCCTTGATATCACCTGTATCCGCCACCACAACGGTCATTTGGCGTAATTGTTCTAGTAAAGTTTTAGACATATTTTTCTCCGTGAGTTGTGCTGGTTTCGGACGTACTTAATTCCTTACTTGTTTACACTCTTGACTGTTCCTCAGAATTCCGATTTTGGCAACTTTTCTTAAACATTGCCCACATTGGCTAGCTAAAATTAACCACAGCCCTATTTTAGGTGCGTTATGGCAAAATTGGCTGTCCAATGGAATGCACTTTAATTAAATCGGTTGTTCCCAACTTAGCCATTTCTCATGTAGAGACGCGATTTATCGCGTCTCCCATCAAGCACCAGTGAGTTAAGTTATTCTTTTGCGGACATCGACAACATTAAATCCAGCACCCGGTTTGAGTAACCCCACTCGTTGTCATACCAAGCGACAACCTTAAAGAAATTGGAATTCAACTCAATTCCAGCACCAGCATCAAAAATACTCGAATGAGTATCACCCTGAAAATCAGTAGAAACCACTGCTTCGTCTGTATAGCCCAATATCCCCGCTAGCGGACCTTCAGCAGCTTGCTTCATCGCCGCGCAAATTTCCTGATAACTGGTAGCCTTAGCAGTTTTAAAAGTTAAATCAACCACAGAAACGTCGGGAGTAGGAACCCGGAAAGCCATACCAGTTAACTTACCTTTTAATTCTGGCAAAACTAATGCTACCGCTTTTGCTGCCCCCGTGGAAGAAGGAATAATATTTTGGGCTGCACCTCGTCCACCCCGCCAGTCTTTCTTGCTGGGGCCATCTACAGTTGGCTGAGTTGCAGTCATGGCGTGAACAGTGGTCATCAACCCTTCGGTCAGTCCGAAGTTATCATTAATGACCTTGGCGATGGGAGCGAGACAGTTTGTGGTACAACTAGCATTAGAGACAATCAAATCTTTGGCTGGGTCAAATAGCTGATGATTCACACCCATTAACAAAGTCTGCACTTTATCAGGCTCTTTTGTGGGAGCAGAAATTATGACTCGCCTTGCACCAGCTTGCAGGTGTTTTGCCGCCCCATCATAATCGGTGAACAGTCCTGTTGATTCCACAACATAATCTGCACCTAATTTGCCCCAAGGTAACTCAGCCGGATTTCTCACCGACATACAAGGGATAAAATGCCCATCAATGAGGATACCATCAGGCTTGGCTTCAACTTTACTTCTGAGCTGACCGTGAGTAGAATCGTACTTAAATAGATAAGCTAAGTTATCTGGCGGTACGAGGTCATTAATCCCGACAAACTCGATATTAGGGTTATTGATGCCAGCGCGTAGCACAAGTCGCCCAATTCGACCGAAGCCATTGATACCAACTTTTAGTTTAGTCAAGATTAAACCTCCTGTTGTGGGAGTTGAACAAAAGGTGAAAGATAAAAGAAGATGACTTTTACTCTTTACTTTTTGATCCTGACAGTTTTAACTAGCTAAGGCATATTTACTTGACATCTTTTAAGGTTTCTGCATTCTGTGAGCGTAGGCGGTGTAGGGCTATACACAGGATGTTAACAAATTTGACTGTGAATTTTGAGACAAGCGATCGCACGTTAAATTGGTAACATTAATTACGATTAAATTTTTGGCGCTCAATGGTTTGCTTGAGATGAAGTAAAGCCACTTTCATAAATAAAGTATAATTTTCCATGCGACGAGATTCGATTTTTTACAAATTATTCCAACAATCGCCCACGCTGTTATTTAAGCTATTGACAACTGCGCCCACAAATGCGGATGCCTATCGATTTGATTCCGTAGCTGTTAAAGAACCCAAATTTGAAATTGATGGGGTGTTTCTGCCACCGGAAAGTGAAGGTGCTGGAGTTGTATACTTTTGTGAGGTGCAGTTCCAAAAAGATGAACAGCTTTATGAACGAGTATTTGCAGAATCTCTACTTTACTTTTACCGCACCCGTGCTAGGTACAGCGACTGGCAAACAGTGATAATTTATCCCTCTCGTAGTACCGAACAAAGTGATATTTATCCTTATCGAACACTACTGGAAGGAAGCCAAGTACATCGAGTGTATTTAGATGAATTGGGAAATATTCGCCAATTACCTCTATGGGTAGCGCTGATGATACTGACTACATTAGAAGATGAACAAGCACCAGAAGAAGCGAGGTATTTGTTAGCTAGAACCCGTGAAGAAGCACCATTAGCATCAAGTCGCGCCATAATAGAAATGATCACCACGATCATGGTGTACAAGTTTGAAAAGTTGAGCCGAATCGAGGTAGAGTCTATGCTAGGAATTACACTCAAGGAAACGAGAGTTTACCGAGAAATTAAGGAAGAGGCAACAGTTAATTTAATTATCCGACTGCTAACTAAGCGTTTTGGAGAAATACCTGGTGAAATGCGCGCGTCAATTTCTGGTTTACCTTTGCCTGTGCTTGAAGATTTGAGCGAAGCAATATTAGATTTTACCAGCTTGACTGACTTGCAATCTTGGTTAGAAACGCGAATTAATTAGTTTACACAAATTCAACAAATTTGACTGTGGATTTTGAGACAAGCGATTGGCAAAGCCCCACCTCCGGCGATCGCGTGTTAATCTAATAAGATTAATTATCCAGTATTTGAGAGTGCGATGGGCAAAGCCCCGCCGGAGGCGATCGCCATAAATATTTCAAATCCTTCAACTCAGATGCTGATTTTATCCCTGAACCCTTGCGACAGGTGATATAGAAAACTTCTGTAATATAATACCGCTAATTCAGGCGATCGTACTTGGTGTAAGTTAGAGTTGTGCGATCGTTTTTGCTATTGATAATCGGATTTGGCTTTACCACGGGTAGCGTAAACCAACTGAAGACACTCTTGAAAATCATCGCCTTCCCAGGTTCTGGCGTGTCTCAGAATTGAACGCCCGGAAGCTGGACGGTAGGGTAATTGAGAACTGTCTGTTGAATTGGATTCTGGTAGTCGCTGGGTATCTTCTGATTTAACTAGTGAGGCAGGTGTATCTTTTTTGTCTGCTTCTTGCTTAGTCTTGAGAAAGCACAGAAAGTCTAGTGTTTCTTCTAGAAGAGAGTCTATTGTAGTGCCATGTCTGAAGACAGAGCAATTTGAGTCTCATCACTTTGTGGGAATTGGGGGTTGTGCGATAGCGGATCTTAAAGATTGATGACCATTTACAATGTAACAGTAGTTCCCTCTGAATAAAAAGTAGTATATACTACTTTTAGCACCTTGAAATTGATTAATTAGCATAAGGTCTCATTTTTTATAAATATGAATGACTTTAAAATAGCTTTTCTCTCAAAATACCAGTTTGATAGTGATGCAATTCGGGGAGCGGTACTAGTTACAGATAAAGAAACAAAACCACTAGAATTTCGTGTAACTGAAGCAGTCCGTCCGACTAAAGTTCAAAGAACACTTTATGGCGAAATTTTATATGATTATATACTTGTTGAACTAATAGCAGTTCCTTTACTTGCTGCGCTGACAGAAAAACCTAAGTTTGTATTAGTTGATGATGATATGTTTATGGATGTGAATAATAAGCAAGAAATTCCTGTGATTCGTTTAGAAGCACAAGAATCTGTAAACTATGAGAAAAATAAATTTATTATACAAGACATAAAATCCTCTAAATTTCCTAGTCTACGTATAATCGTATCTAAAAATTTAGAAGCAAAATTGATTGATATACAACAATGTCTAGAAGAAATATATATGATTAGGGACTTACTTGAACCATTTAAACGTATTCAACAAACTTGTACACAAATAAATAATTAATAATTAGTCTGCCTTAGAGTTGACATGGTATTAAAAAAGCTTGCTTTCAAAACGATAAAATTATTTTCTAATTTTACGATTGTTCCATATAAAAAAATTGGCAATTGGAAATTATGTGATCCAAATATTCAAGAAAAATATTTTCAGATTAATTCGGTATTAATATCTAGTAACATCTGCTATAATATTTCAAACGTAATAATTTCTGATAACTTACTGATTACTTGTCCTGAAATTCTTGATAAGCATGAACTATTATTACCTGCCATTAACTATGAGCCGTTTATAGATTTTGCATTAAATTCAATTATTAATATAATTGATTATTATTCTTATATACATATTATTTATCCTAAAATCTTAACATTTTCAAATGAATTAATACAAGTACAGCTAAGTATTTCGGATAATCTTTTTATAAAATTTGAAAAACCAGAGATAAAAGGCAAAATTTTTTTTAAAGCATTAAAAAGAAAAATACAAACAAGCAAATTAACATCAGTTCCAAAAATACGTAAGGCTGCTTCTCAAGTAACAAATTTAGACCAGTGGAGTTTACTTTACCCATCACTCTGTCCACCTCTGATTTTCGACTTCGATGATATTGATTTTTTTCAGCGTCTGCGGAGCTACCAAGTGGATGGTATTAATTTTTTAATTAACAACTCTTCTTCGTTACTGGCAGATGAAATGGGAACCGGTAAAACTGTTCAAACAGTCAATGCTTTACGTATTCTCTTTAGACAAGGAAGAATACGTTGTGCTTTGATAATTTGTCCTTTGGCAGTTATTGGTAGTGCTTATTTGAGCGAAGAAACTGGAAAATCTGAGGGGTGGGATGGTCATTTTTACAATTGGGCAAAAGAACTTTTAATTACTGTTATTAGAGATAATCGTGAACAACGTAAAATTGATTGGGAAACACCTGCTCATATTTACATTACAACATATGAAACGCTTCGTAATGATTTAAAAGAAGGCACATTAAAAGAAAGTGATTTAATAAAATTTGATTCCGTTATTATCGATGAAGCTCAAAAAATAAAAAATAAACATTCTGGAATATCACAAGCTGTTCGTAAATTAACGCCTAAATACCGTTGGGCTTTAACGGGTACACCAATTGAAAATAGTTCTCAAGATATTATATCTATTTTTGAGTTTGTTCAACCAGGTCTTTTCACAGGAGGAGTTGATTATTTAGCACAGCAAGTTAAAAATGCTATTGCACCATATATGCTGCGTCGCTTAAAACGAGATGTTTTAAAAGACCTCCCAGAAAAGGTTTATCAAGAAGATTGGCTAGAACTCGATTCTTCTCAAAAAGCAGAGTACGATAGGGCATTAAGTATAGGTCGCAATAAACTTGAAAATTCTATAAATAATCAAGAGACTAGAACTCATATTTTTGCTCTGCTTCATAAGTTAAAAAAAATATGCAACTTTTCTGATAGCAAACTAAGTAGCCCAAAAACTGAACTTCTAATTGAGTACATCACAACAATATCTGCAAATAATGAAAAAGTTTTGATTTTTTCACAGTATGTACCAGAAGGAATTGATAAGCTAGAAAAAGTTTTAGAAAAAAAAGGAATTGGCTTTGTGTCATATAAGGGTGGAATGTCTGAAACTGATAAAAATAAAGCGTTAAATGATTTTAGAAATAAACCTGATATTTATGTATTGCTGGGTACTTTTAAGACGATTGGCTTTGGGGTAACTTTAACTGAAGCATCCTATGTAATTCATTTTGACCATTGGTGGAATCCGGCTGTAATGCAGCAGGCAGAAGATAGAGCGCATCGCATTGGACAAGTTAACAAATTAACCGTTTATAGTTTCTGGATGCGAGACACTATAGAAGAAAATATTAAAAAGAAATTATATGAGAAACGCTCCCTTATTGAGAACATAATAGATCCACTAGCAGAAGAGGCTTTCAATAATATAGTTACTACTGAAGAGTGGCTTGATATGCTTGGAGTCAAAACAAAGCCTCAGCAATCAACAACAAAAAATAAAAAACCACTACCATTGCAACCAAATAATGAAGATCAAGCAGCAAGTTTTGATTCTACAGAACCTATGATAGATTTTGCAATAATTACAGCTATTGAGTTTGAACTTAAGGCTGTATGTGAAGCTTTTAAAATGACACCAGAGCATAGAGTGCGTAAAGGCTCGCGTGTATACTGGCGCAATCGATTGGAACTTAAAGACGGTGAATTTTATGAAATCGTGGTTGCACAGTCACCTGATATGGCTAATGTGGATGTAGCTCTTTTAGCTTCTGACACAATTCACCACTGGCATCCAGAGGCTATCTTAATGGTTGGTATAGCAGGTGCAGCAAGTGATGATCCAGCGTTAGGAGATATTGTTGTGGGAAATGCTATTTACTACTATGAACGAGGAAAAATTACGCCTGATGGTTTAAAACCTGAACCTTACCAATATCCTGTTGATCAAACTTTGTGGAGTAGGATTATTTCTCTTCCTGATTGGAATGGAATTATTTCAGTGTCAAGACCTGACAGTAAAAATACTATTCCGAAAATTCATCTTGGGGTAATTGCTTCTGGAGAACAGGTAATAGCTGACGCAGCAATGCGTGATAATATAGCTGCTCACAATAGAAAAATAGTAGCAATTGAAATGGAAGGATACGGTGTGAGCAAGGCTGCTTGGCAAAGCTTTGAGCGAGTTCGTCACTTGGTTATCAGATCGATTTGCGATTTTGCAGACTCTAGTAAAAATAGTGAATGGCATCCCTATGCTGCCGCAGTTGCCGCAGGCTATACTAAACATTTTCTTCTTGACCGACCTCTTGAACCAAGAAATATAACCCGTTAGCTTTTTAATTTTTAATCTATTTGTAAATTCGTAACTTTGCCTGACAGGAACGCATTATGAGCGACAATAAACAACTAATGTTGGAAGTTTATCTTCAGGAATATGAAAAACTCAAGGACGAGCAAACGCAGCGTATTGGTTTCCGTGATAACCTGCTTTATGTCACACTTGGAGTATTTGGTGCAGTAATTTCTTTTGCAGTTGCCAGTAAAGCAAATTATTATGCACTTCTTGTTATCCCTTGGGTTTCTTTAATTCTTGGTTGGAATTATCTAGTTAATGATGAAAAAATTACTGCCATCGGTAGATATATTCGCTTAATTTTGGTTGCAAAAATCAAAGAAACGACTGGTAATCCAGATATTGAGTCTATCTTTGGTTGGGAAATTGCACATCGAAATGACGAGCGACGGAAACGACGCAAAATAGCGCAGCTCATTATTGACCAAGTTACATTTGTATGTTCTGGAATGGTCGGATTAATAGCGTTTTGGTTACTATCACCACAACCCCATTGGACTACTCAAATTCTTTGTTTGATTGAACTAGTATTTTTAATATTTTTGTGTATAGAAATTATCATTTATGCTGATTTGGCAAAGGGAAGATAATTTTTCGTCTCCTTAGCTAAAGAGTAGAGAGATCATCCTGACTCACCACTTTCATCCAAATATTTCAGGAAAGAATTAACGCCCAGTAACTGAATACTATAGCTTGCCATTATTGCTCTCAAGTCATCATCAGCCCGCAAGTCATCATCTCCAGATACGATAATTCTCGCTTCACCATCAATCGCTGTTGCCAATACAGGTAAATCTTTAGGATCTCGACAATTAGGCGGAATAGTTTTCAATTCAACCCATAATGAGCGGTACTGCAATTGTTGTTCCAGGCGCATCGCCTGACTCGGATCAATCCGCTTTCTTAAACGGGAGCGATTCCAAACAAGATGGAGTTCTTCCATGAGAAATTGACTCATTACCAACTGGAATTTATGTTGATTAAATGCTTCCAAAATCGGCAAGGTAACTCGTCCTTTTAGCAAAATGCGAATCCAAATGTTCGTGTCAATGACTACTCGCAACGTCATATCGGCTGGGATTGCTGACGCACAGCTTTAATTTCAGCCATGATGTCATCGTCTGTAATATCATCAACTGGGGGTTCAGCATAAAGTTCTTGAATTAAAGCCGTCAAATCTGAACGTAAATCTAGTTGAATCAAGGCTCTGGCGACTTTTGCCCGTTCATCAGGCTGCAACTGTTGTACAGCCGTAATGAGTTGTTCCAAGGTGATTGGAATTGATACCATGTCGGTAGCTATCATGATCGTTTCTTAAATTGTAGTGCGATGTCAAGGTGAGGGAAAAATTTTTCCTGATGAGTAATCAAAGGCAGGCAAGATGCCCGCCCCACAAGAGAATATAATTAACTCAAGGCTGAGTGCAAATCACTGTGCGCCTTGGCTAACGCCTCCGGTAACTTACTCGCATCACGTCCGCCGGCTTGGGCTAAATTCGGTCTACCACCACCGCCACCGCCGCAAATCTTCGCTACAGCACCGACAAATTTACCCGCTTGCAGTCCCTTTTTATTCACCTCTGCACTGAAGGCTGCAACTATACTTACCTTCCCAGCTTCCGGAACAGAACCCAACACCACTGCACCGTTACCGATTTTTTGCAGTAACCTTTCCGCCGCAGTTTTCAATGATTCCGGGTCAACATCTTCCATCTGCGCTACCAAAATTTGATACTCGCCTACAGATTCTACCGTTTGCAGCAAACTATCTGATTTAGCGATCGCCAATTGTGATTTCAGTGTGGCTAATTGTTTCTCACTATTTCTCAGTTCAGTTTGCAGAGTAGTAATTCTCTCTGGTAATTCTTCGGGTTTAACTTTAAAGCGATCGCTTAAATCCTTAACTACTTTATCACGAACATTGAGATAATCCAATATCGCCGGGCCAGATACAGCCTCAATGCGTCGCACCCCAGAAGCCACACCCGCCTCAGAGATAATCTTAAAGATGCCAATCTCCGCAGTATTACTAACATGAGTCCCACCGCAGAGTTCCATTGAAACGCTAGGAAAGTCAATCACCCGCACTTCTTCACCGTATTTTTCCCCAAACATCGCCACAGCACCCCTAGCCTTCGCCTCTGCTATAGGTAATACTTCTATGTTTGCAGTATGTGCTTCCGCAATCCAAGTATTTACCTGTGCTTCCACTTGTTCTACTTCTGCTGCTGTCAAACCACGGGGACAGTTAAAATCAAAGCGCAATCTATCAAAGGAAACCAGAGAACCGGCTTGAGATATACTATCATCGACAAGTTTCTTTAACGCCGCTTGCAATAGGTGCGTTGCAGTATGGTTAGCTTCAGCGCGACGACGACAGGTCCCATCAATTTGAGCAGTTACAGTATCTCCTACTCGGATTGTACCGCGTTCTATGCGTCCAAAGTGGATAAAGAAATCAGATTCTCTTTTCACATCTTCCACACGCACCACCACACCATCACCGGAGATATAACCTTTATCCCCAATTTGTCCCCCAGACTCGGCATAAAATGGGGTTTGATTGATCACAATTTGAATTTCTGTCCCGGCTTCTGCTTCCTCTTGGGCAATGCCATCGATTAATATGGCTTCGACTTTTGCTGTCGCCGCAGGTTGGGTATAACCGATAAATTCCGTGGCTTGGATGTGTTCAGCTAACTTATCCAGGGAACCTTGCACAGTTAAATCAATAGTTTCGTGGGCAGCTTTGGCACGTTCTACCTGCTTTTGCATTTCGGCGTTAAATCCGGCTTCATCCACAGTTAGCTGATTTTCTTCTGCGATTTCTTGGGTCAGTTCTAAAGGAAAACCAAAGGTATCATATAAAGTAAAAGCACTTTCACCGCTAATAGAGGTTTTGCCTTGCTGTTTCACTTCTTCGATGATTTCCTCTAAAAGTTTCTCACCTCTATCCAGTGTTCTGAGGAAATTGGCTTCTTCCCGTTGCAACTCGGCTTTAATTGCGGCTTCCCGTTGCCTAACATTGGGGTAAGCTGATTCTGAGAGGGAAATTGCAGTTTCGGCAACTTGGGTAATAAATTCACTGTTAATTCCCAATAATCGCCCATGACGTACCACCCGCCGAATTAATCGCCGCAATACATAACCGCGTCCCACGTTGGAGGCGCGAATTTCATCAGCTATCATCTGCACCACAGAACGGACATGATCACCAATAACTTTTAAGGAAACTTGGGTGGTTTCGTCGCTTTTGTGGTAATCAATGCCGGCAATTTGGGCTGCTGTCTCGATAATCGGGAAAATTAGGTCAGTTTCGTAGTTATTCGGGACTTGTTGCAGGATTTGCGCCATCCTCTCCAAACCCATGCCGGTATCAATGTTTTTGTTTTGCAGAGGTGTTAAATTACCTTCAGCATCCCGGTTATATTGCATGAATACCAGGTTATAAAACTCGATAAACCGGGTATCGTCTTCTAAATCAATATTTTCATCACCAAGTTCCGGGTGAAAATCATAATAAATTTCGGAACAGGGTCCACAAGGGCCTGTGTGTCCAGATACCCAAAAGTTATCGTCTTCGCCCATGCGCTTAATTCTCGCTGCTGGTACGCCGATATCATTGAGCCAAATATTATATGCTTCATCATCATCTTCAAAGACGCTGACTACTAGCTTTTCTGGAGGTAAGCCGAAAACTTGAGTTGATAATTCCCAACCCCAGGCGATCGCTTGTGGTTTAAAATAATCCCCAAAGCTGAAATTACCCAACATCTCAAAAAATGTATGATGGCGTTTGGTGCGTCCCACGTTTTCGATATCGTTAGTGCGGATGCACTTTTGCGATGTGGTGGCGCGATTAAATTCTGCTGTGCGCTGTCCCAGGAATATCGGTTTAAATGGTAGCATCCCCGCAATGGTCAGCAACACAGTGGGGTCTTCTGGGACGAGGGAAGCGCTGGGGAGTATTTGGTGTCCTCTTTCGGCAAAGAAGTTCAGAAATATGTCGCGAATTGCATTACCGCTCAGTTTTTGGGGATTTTCAGGCATGGGTTGAAAAGTTAGTTTCAATAATAGTCGTTTTTACAGAAAAAGTATGCCCCAGGATAGGGCTTCTATGCCATAAGTTGGGAATCAAAAGATAATCAACCACAGATGGACACAGATAAACACAGATAACTCTTTAATTTATCTCAATGAAAGCTGCTGTATTTATATTTTGGCATTTTGTTTCAGTTTCCTGCCAGCCATTTTTGCTTGTGGGGAGTCCTGTGCATCGACGGAATTTACAGGTATTTGTAGGGAAATAGACCATGCGGTAGGGGCGCAAGGGCTTGCGCCCCTACGACAGATGTAAATCTGCGTTATCCAGAACCCTTCTGAAACGTCGCTACATTCCTTTTCCCCAGATGTCTATTCCCGGATTTCTCAATCTGTAAAATCCCCATTTACCTAACTTTAGTTAGATGTGCGATCGCTATCTGCACCCATAAGATTGGTTTAATCAGCAAAAATAAAACTTATGTATTGAGGTTAGTTATGGCACTTAAACTAAAAGTTCCAGATATTGCTTGTGATCAATGTGCAGAAAAAATCACCGAATCTATTCACGTCATGGAGCCGAATGCTCTAGTAGATGTAAATGTTCAAGATAAAACAGTCTCTGTGGAATCTTCTGCTGCTGAGGAATCAATTAAACAGGTGATTGTTGCTGCTGGTTTTCACATTGAAGGCTATTGATGATCAACTATAAATTTTTCAAAACTTCAGATATGTAACTAGCTATTTCAAAAGTATATAATCCTGATATTTCTGCCCATTAAATGGGCGGAATTGTAAAGCCGATGATAATTTTTATAAAATAATCTAAATAATTTTATCTAAATCCCTAATTCTAGGTTTATTCAGCTTTTTGCTAAAATTAGCAATGTATTTATTTAAGTGAATATACGTAATATGAAAAATTCAGCCATAATATACCAAGGTGTATTATGTAAATAAATAGTCCTGAAAGCCTGACTCATCAAGGGTAATCAAAGTTAAATGATGACTCTCAACAGTTAACTTTATTTACACTCATTGGCTGATATTGGTGGTTGTCGCTACTATTTTATCCTGTACTTTAATAAGAAAAATTATTAATTAGGCGTATTTTTCTTCCAGGTTAACTTGTAAAATTCACAAAAAACAATAAATGTTCACAAAAAATATATATTATTTATAAAATAAAAGTTTGTGATTTTGAAAACTCAGGTAAATACAAATTTTCGGATGGTGAAATCTTTTCATAACAGTTATGACAGGCATTTAGACCAAAAATCTTAAGTCTTATAAATGTGTTCCGTATTTATACTGTTTAAAAAAATAAATGCTAACTTTGGTAATTAATAATTATCAAAGTTGAATCAAGTACACGTATGTTGTATATATATAATGTACATATCAAATAGAGGGTAATTTTCCATTTACATAAATACAGTTATATTTAATTTTAAGAAAAAACGGTAAATCTTAGCTTGAAATGGGGCAGAAAGTAAAATAATGAAAATTTCTATTCTGGTCTTTGGAAGTGAAAACTTTCTGGCTACACTTCCCCATCCTATCCTTGATGATAGCGCTTTTAGTATAGAAAGGATTATAGATATCAATCAGGCAGTGTCGCACATTCAAATTGCACCGCCAGATGTAGTAATTGCACAAGGTAGCATAGATGACAGTATGCAATTGTGCAGTTGGTTGAAAACCCAAACTCAGTTATCGTGGGTATACTGTATTCTCTTAGAAGATCGTCCCCAACAGCTAGCTGCTAGACATCAGCAAGACTGGGAATGGGAATTAGAAGCAACTGCAACTGCACTCAGACAAGGGGCTGACGCTTATATTTGGCAACTCCCTGAGACAGAAATAGATGCTACTGTGACAAGTATAACTGCACATCATACTCTAGTGTTAGCTCAAGTAATGGTGGGTGTGCGGAAAGCGCAGAAATACCGAGAATTGTTGCAGACAAATGATTTATTGTCAGCGATCGCTTTAGCTGATTCCTTGACAGAGATGAATAATCGCCGGGCGTTGGAATGGGAATTACCCAGACAAATCATTCAAGCACGGACTAAGGGAGATCCCTTGAGTTTAATTATTTTAGATATAGACTATTTTAAAAAAGTCAACGATACCTATGGGCATTTAGTAGGCGATCGCATCTTACAATTAATGTGTAACCGTCTGCGGCATAATCTGCGGTTTCAAGATACACCCTTTCGTTATGGTGGAGAGGAATTTGTGTTGGTTTTATCTAACACTAATAGCGAGGAAGCATTCCTGGTAGCAAAGCGACTCAATCGCATCATTGGCGAGGAACCGTTTACAATCAACAGTAAACTCTCTATTCATATCACCATTAGTTTAGGTGCTGCTAGTCTGCAAGCAAAAGATGATATTCATGGGTTCAACCTACTGCATCGTGCTGATCAATACTTGTTACAGGCTAAATCAGCTGGACGTAATCAAGCTGTAGGTTATAATTCTTCCTCCTCAGTTTCAGTTTCCCATCTGAAAGCAGTCTCTTCATGAAAATGCTGAATAGAGACGCGAGAGACGCGATGAATCGCGCCTGTACAAGGGTTCATGTAGTAGAATCATCAATCACACGCTGACAATCGATCACAGAAGCGCGTTGTTGCATGGATTTTACCAAAGCTTCGTAACTAGACCAATTTTCTTGCAGTAAATTTTTGGCTTGCAGAAGGTGAAACCGTTGTTTCTGTTGAGAATCTGCTGCGGAAAAACCTAAACCTGCTAATACTCCAGCTAACTTGTTTTTATCATCAGCCCCACCTTCAGCTTGATCAAAAACTAAAGTTTCCGCCATAATACCCGCCATCCAAATTGTACAATAGCGGTCGATAATTTGGGCGCTGATTGTTCCTCGTTCTAATTGCGTGGCTAATTCACCATCATCAAAACTCACACCACCTTGTCCTGGTTGTCCTTGTTTCCAAGCTTCCCAAGCACTGAGTGTATAGCCAGTTACAGGAATATCTAGCAGATGCGCGGTGAGAAAATGACCCGCTTCATGGTGGATAATGCGATCGCGGTGTTTGGGAGAGAAACCTGCAATCCAGTCTAAGATTATAGTCCCTCCCTGACCTTGCAAACTGAAATTATCGAAAGTGGCTATTCCCAAAATAGCGAAGGTAGCTAGCGCTGGTACTGCGGGGGATAGATGAATTAATGGCCCCAACAGCACCGAAAAGGTCATGAGAAATATAGATATTGCAACTAAATTTAAAGCAGTTTGACTCATGTGGGTTTCGTAAATGCACCTTAATCTTTCTTTATTTATACTCAATTTGAGATTCTTTAAGTTCTTTGCACTTAGCCTCTGCTGCCTGATAAGCTGCTAAATATTCCTGTCCACCCAACATGACATCCCCGTAGTACTCATAAGGTGCATCACCATAGATGGGTAAAGGATCATCTTCTGGATAATCTTCTTTTGATTCCTCAATAATCGCTTTCAGTTGCTTAATACTAAAGCTTTGGGCGGCAAAATACCAAAGTTCTTGGGACGTTTTGTGCAGGTGTGGTAAAGTAGGATCGACAATACTCACAACAGAATCATTGTTAGAAGCATCGCTTAATTCTATCCAACCATGTTCAATGGGTTCGTATGGCATTTGGGCAATAGCTAAGAATCCCTGAACATACTTGGCTTTTTCTGTGGCTAATACCGCTTTGTAAGCATTATCAAACGGCTTATTAGCTTTGCTTTTTATGGTTTGGGCAATTAAGATTGAAAGCGTTTCATTCAATGCTTTGTTCATCTAGGGCGGGAATTATAGCAATTACTAATAATATTTTATCACTTCACCTCAACGTTATCAAAAATTACTATCTCGGTAACAGTAGGGACAATTCAGGATTATTCCTATAGCGGTTCTCAACTAAGTGAGATACAAGAACCCCACCCCCAAACCGCAAGCGAGGCTATGGTGTACTCACAAGTCTAAAAACTTTGATTTTGGTAGGGTGTGTTATGGAAGTTAGTCCTAAAGCACCGCAAATCTAGGATGGTGCGTTGCGCTACGCGACAACACACCCTACAAAAAAAGATTTGGAGTAATTTAATCATTTGTGTGTACACCGTAGGCAAGCGAGGAGGGGCCTATAATGCAATACGGTTCAGTTAAGAAAATTGTAGGTTGGGTAGACGTTGACTTTTAGGCTTAACTGAACTGTATTGGCCTATAATGTACTTCATTCAAGTGCATACCGCTATACTAAATGCTGCTAATCTGAAGCATTTTCCTCCTTATGTGCTGGTGTATAAATAATACTTTGCTCAGGTTCTAATTCAATTTCAATTTCATTTTCTATTTGAATATCTACCTTTTGAATATCTATCTGTTGGTTGACAGATTCAGGAGGAGATGATATTTCTGTTTCTTGGGCTATAGCCTGAGACATGGGATTTAAGGCTGTAGAAATGCTGCCAAATATTAGCGCTAAAGCAAAATTTGTTAAAGGCTTCATAAACTTAACCTATGGCTAACGCCACGATCCGCTTTCAGAGGTTGTCATTTAAAAAATTCAAATAATAATAGATTGGTGCAAGACCAGACAAAAAGGACATCTTGCACCAGGTGACTGGAAGTATCCAGGAATAGGTGCTGCTAATCGGAACTATTTTCCTCCATAGGCTTTGGAGTATTAGTGATACTTTGTTCAGGTTCTAATTCTACTTCCTTTTCATCTTCTATTTGAATCTCTAGCTCTCCCACATCTATCCGTTGGTTAGTACCAGGTTCAGTAGGAGATTGCATCTCTGTTTCTGGGGCTTCTTGGGCTTCTGGGGCTTCTTGGGCTATAGTCTGAGATATGGGATTTAAGGCTGTAACTGACATAGTGCCAAATAGTAGGGCTAAAGCAAGATTTCCTAAAAGCTTCATATACTTACCTATGGCTAACGCCACACTCCGCTTTAAAGTTGTGGTTTTATTGTCAACAATTTACAAATGGTAGTTCTCCAACTCAAGTTAGAACAGCAAAAATCTTGCGTTAGATTTTGACATTGAATTTAAATCAGTGAACAGTTCTCAAGACGTATAGAGGGGGATTTAGACCCGCCACCAACGCCCGATATAGTGGGGAATTAAACCCAATTATGTCTCTTGACTGATAACTGATAACTGATCACGAATAACTGTTAAAGCTGTACCTCGATGGCTAATTGACCCTTTTAATTCCCGCGACATCTGTGCAAAAGTCAATTGCTGTTCTGGAACGTAAAATATAGGATCATAGCCAAAGCCAGCGTCGCCACGGGGTGCATGAAGAATTTCGCCGCGACATATACCTTCTGATTCTAAAGCAATTGTACCATCAGGACGAGCGATCGCTGCTGCACAGATAAATTGAGCTTGGCGATTGACTGCGTTACCTAATTCCCGCAATAGCCTAGCAATACGGTCTGAGTCGCTGTTGCCATAACGTGCTGAATATACACCTGGTGCGCCATTGAGGGCATCTACTGCCAAACCAGAATCATCTGCGATCGCCCATTGTCCTGTAGCTTGAGCAATTTGGGAAGCTTTCAGACAAGCATTCGCCGCAAAGGTTTCGCCTGTTTCTTCAACGTCTAATTCTGCTGGTTTGAGAGTTAATTCCCAACCACAATCAGCCAGATAAGCTTGCATTTCCCGCAATTTACCGGGATTTCCTGTAGCTACTACGAGTATTTTCATAATTCGTAATGCCTCTTTCAGAGGAGCTTCGCTAACGTAATTCGTAATTCGTAATTCGTAATTTGTAGTGCTGAGTTAAAAAGGCTATGAGATTTCTTCTTCCCACTCAGCACTCAGCACTTACTCTGCCCAATTTTTCGCCCAAGCTAGGGTTTGATGCACTTGTTCGATGGTTGGGGCTTCGCAATATAACCGTAATACTGGTTCTGTACCGCTAAATCGAATCATTAACCAGCTATTGTCAGCTAGTCGGTATTTATAGCCGTCAATTGTTTGACAATCAATGACAGCTTTCCCGGCAATTTCTGTTAATGGTTGGGTTTGCAGTTGTTCTAACAGACGCGATCGCACTTCCATACTGGCTAAGGGTAAATCAATGCGATCATAAGCTGAGGTGAAACCTGTTTTCTCCTGCAAGGAGTGATAATAGTCGCTTAAGTCTAAACCAGATTCTACAATGGCTTCTAGAACATATAACGCTGATAGCAGTGCATCACGTTCAGGAATATGGCTACCATAACCGATTCCTCCCGATTCTTCTCCGCCTAACAATACATCTGCAACTAACATTCTATCGGCAATGTATTTATATCCTACGGCTGTTTCAAAAAGTGACAAGTTATGCAGTGCTGCTACACGGGGAATTAAATCAGAACCACTCACAGTTTTGACGATTTCACCGCTAAAGCTGCGCCTTTGGGTTAAGTGGTCGATTAGTATAGGAATTAAAATTTGGGAACTCAAAAAGTTGGCGTTTCCATCCACTGCGGCGATGCGATCGCAGTCACCATCGAATACTAACCCCACGGCTAAACCTGATTTATCTGTTTGCCGATAAGTTTTGATCACCGAAAATAAACGAGATAGGTATTTTGGTAAAGGTTCTGGCGCACCACCTTCAAACAAAGGATCGCGATCGCTGTTAATTTCTTGGACACCATCGCCCAGTAATCTCCCTAACCCCCCAGCTGCTGCACCATGCATGACATCAGCAAATAATGTCAGTTTACCAGAGGCGATCGCTGCTTGAATCTTACTAATATTCACCTTAGCTTTTAAGGCTGTAATGTAACTAGGCCAGGGATTCAACGGTTCTTGTTTCCCTGGGTTAGCCACTGGTTCAGGTACACCCGCAGATAACAAAGCTTCTATTTCTTGTGTTACCTCTGGCGGTACGGAACCACCAAAACAACCCTTGACTTTTAACCCTAAATATGTACCAGGATTATGACTGGCTGTGATTACTAGCGCCCCCAAAGCATTCAGGTCTTTAGCCGCCCAACTAAAAGCCGGAGTTGGGGCAAAACTTTCGCTGAGTAAAACATCAAATCCGATAGCGCTGACCGAATCAGCCACAGCACGAGCAAAGTCTTCTGCCATAAATCGGCGGTCGTAGCCGACAATAATTGTTTTGTTGCCAACCGTAGAAAAATATGTATTATATAATACTTGTGCAGCAACTGGCGCAACCAGGGCTAGGCGTTCAAAGGTGAACTCATCACCAATAACGCCCCGCCAGCCGTCTGTACCAAATTTAATGGAGTTAGCAGCAACTGGCATTGAGGTATCCTCACTATTTACGAGAGAATTTTACCATTTGTTACAGTGTATGAATTAAAAATATGTGATCAAGAGGTGCGGAAGCGCAACTACAAGCAGAGATGTCATTTTTTCAAGGCTTGATTCAAATCCTCTGCTGACAACGACTTTAATAAACTGAGATTTAAGGGAGCTTGACTCAGATATTGGGCATAAGATGGTTGTAAATAAGAGGCGTATTCAGGGCGATTCATAAGGTGTGTTTGCCAGAAAGCGATATTCAGAATCTTCAGATAACCATAGGCTGGTGCTGGGTTCGGTCCGAGTAAAGCCGGTGGGATGGGTAACACATTATTACCTGGAGTTGGTTCTGCGATCGCACTAAAATGAGTCGCGTTTTCAATTAATACCAAATACTTATCAGGAGTAGCCAGCCAAGTAAAAGGGCGAACCTGTTCAGATACAACTGGGGTAGCTATATCCTGAGTACTGGCAACTAGCATCACAGGAACTTGAATTTGACTAACCTGACTTTCACCAAAAATTGAGCTAGATAAGGGATTAATCGCCAATACGGCTTTAATCCGCTCATCTTGGAGTTGGTAATCTTGAGATGCTAATTCAGTCACTTGACATTGCAAAAACAGCGACAAATTAAACGAAGAAATATCGGAAGCACAGTCTTTTTGCAGTTGCTCAAAATTAATATTTGCTCCCGCCAAACTTAAAACAGTATAACCCCCAAAAGAATGACCAATTGCCCCGACTTGCTCAAGATTGAGTTTCCCCTGGAGACTAGAATTTGATTTTGTCATGTACTCAAGTTCATCAAGGAGAAATTTAATATCCAAAGGTCGGTTGATAAATTCTTTGGCTTCTAATGGTCCAGCTAAACCTGTTAAGTAGCGTTCAACTCGTTCAGCATTACTCCCAGGATGTTCTAATACAGCCACTGCAAAACCGTAGGATGCTAAATGTTCAGCTAAATAAGCAAAAGAAGAACGGTCTGAAGCCACACCATGAGAAATCACAATCAGGGGAAAGGGCGCTGAGGGATCTTCAGGGCTAGTTAATGGTGTGGCTTTTGGGATATAAATATGCGTTGGGATAATGCGATTTCGCGACCTATCCCGGAAAGTCAATTCCTGGCGTTCCCAAGTAAATGAACCAGGCGATCGCAAATCTGGCAGTTGCGAGAAATCAATGGTAGTATTGGTAACTTCTGCGTTTAAGAGATCAATTAGTGCGGTGCTGTCTGCTTGTTGTTGAATCCAAGCTACAACCTCATCTCTTTTCTGTAACACTTGCAATAAATTATCGACTAACTTTAGCCCTTCTGTAAAACTTAGCCGCATTGTCCGGGAGGGAAACTGACGCAGCACATTTACCACTGTTAAGCCCTCTGGATCAGCCGCAGCCAATATCAACGCACCTCTAAGGGCAAAAAAGCCATTTTGGCTAGATTCCGTGCGAATTAAGCTTCCTAAACGTTGTATGAGGTCTTTGCCAATGGGTGAGTAAGCCACCTGAGAAACAAGCGTAGGAGTGACATCAAATTCCTGCTGGAGCAGTTCTCGTAATTGAGCCAGTTGTTGGGGATTAGCACGACTAGCATAAAAGGCAAATTCATCAGTGATTTTGCCTGATTTAGCAAATGTTTCTAAAGAGTCAACACTGAGAGAGAATTCACCGTAGGGAGGGTAAAAAAAGTTAATCCTTTCCGCCCCCAGTCCCGGAGTAGCAGTCAGAAATGTAGATAATATCCCTAAACTTAAATATTTACCTAAAGTTTTCATCAATTTAATAGATTCTTGGCAAATTCATCCTAAACTTACTTATACTATATATTATGGAAAATAAAGTTAAAAATAGCCAAAAACAGAGGGCAGGCATGATTACCCACCCTGTTAAACTACTAACGTAAGCTGATTTTTATACCTTGGGTTTTTGACCTTTAGAACAACGATCAAACCACTCCTGATATTTTTGCTGAAGTGACTCATCTTTGACAGCAATTGTGATTTTAACCTGATGACAGCCGTGATTTTGTTCGAGTGCGATCGCATTTAAAAGTAAACTAGCAATTTTCGGTGACGTAAAATTACCACCCACAGTTAAATGACCATCTATAATTGTCCCTTCAGGTCTTTCTTCTGCCATCAACTCAATACCAGAAATATCACCTTGGCTTAAGTCAATTTCAGCAAGTTGTTTATTTTCTGCCCCAACTTGTTCCACAATTAATTTTTCCCGCCGGACAGGAACTTGTACCATCCGAGTTTCAATTTCTTTGCGAACAATCACCTCACCCAATTTACGTGTCCTGCTATCAGCAATTAATCGTTCTTCTATCAAACGGACAATGTTTTCTTCATCAACTTTTGTAGCATTAGCCGTTTCAATTTCACTGGGGAGTATTTTTGTATTCGTATTCAGTTCATTCCATTCATCTACTATTCCTTGACCGTCTTGTGTTTCTGGTTCTAAATATTCAGGCATAAGCTCTATTTCTGATTTATCTATATCTAGGAGAATAGATTTAGTACAATTATCAATTTTGCTGATTTTTTTGCTCAACAATAACACTAATCGCTGGCAATCTACATTTGATGTTTCATTTGTGAGAACTTTGGGATTTTCTTGTTGAGATATCACCAAATTGATCCGGCGATTAGCATCCAAAATCAAATCTTTAACTTTGCCTACTATTTGTCCTTGCGGATCAGTTACATAAAAATTGCGGACTTTATTTCTCAAATTTTCTAGCAAGGCGTTGATACTAGCCTGATGGGTTACTTCTTTAAACTGCTTCACCATTGGTTGGCTATTCATAAAAAAAATGATGAGATGCTTATATAAAACTATATAATTTGTACTCGTGACTTAAAAGCTATCAGTTATCAGTCAAGAGGCATAATTACTTTTAAATCCCCTACTGCATCGGTGCTAACTGACATCTCATCACTGAAAGCCAATTAATAGCAGACATTGATAGCGGGTCTAATTCCCCACTTTATGCCTTAATCACTGATAACTGTTAACTATTCACCGATTTAATTAACGTTCCTCAACTGGAAGATTAGGAGCATTCACATCTAACTCCTCGCGTCTTACAGTTCCTTGACTTTCAACTGTCTCTTGGTCTACAACCTTTTTAACTCTAACTTCTTCACGTACAAAGGCTTCTTTGCGAACTTCCGGTGTTTCTTCATGGAGTTCTACACGAGCCACCTCGCCTTCTCGGAAATTAGCTTCCTGAGCAGAAACTACCCTACCCGCATCTTCTGGAGTCACACGCTCAATCACAACGTGTTCTTTTTCTAAAGGTATTGAAACTCTTGCAGTTTCACTCTCAACGTGTTTACCAATTGCTACTTCTCCAGTTTTTTCGCGTCTTTTGTTCGCAATTAGGCGTTCTTCATACAACCGGAGAGTTTGATGATTTTGCTCATTGAGGTTATACAAAGAAGGTTCATGTTCATAAGTATAAGTGTCACGGTTATAACTAGGTTTAGTTGTCGCTGTAGCAGTGCGGGATGGAGTTTCTACAGGTGTGGTGCCATACTTACTATCACGATAAACACCGCGTACCTCTTCTTCATAGTCGTAATCAAGGGTGCTACGTTCTTCAAACCTCGGTAAATCTTCCGCTTGTTCTCTAGTCATACCAATGGCGTAGACGCGATTAGCATCATAGTCAATGCGAGAACGTCCAACTGGAAGCAATACTTTTTTACCAAATATCCAAAAACCTAAATCAACAACTAGATACCGAAAATGCCCTTGTTCATCAACTAAAACATCACTAATAGTGCCAATCTTTTCATGAGCTACGTCTGTGTATACACCTAGCCCTTTAATATCATTACCTTGAATAGTATCGTGGTAATTTGGATCAAAATCTTCTAATCTATGAAGAACCATTAAAATTCACCTCTGAGTTTTCATACCATCTCTTAATAAATAACGTAAATCTTTCTGTGCTGATTTACCTCCTACTATCGACTGACTTCATTCAAAATAACGACATCAAAAGTTATAGTTATTTCTGAATTTAATCAGATAAAAAAGTACAGACAGAGTACAAAATCTCCCTGTCTGCATAATGTCATATTAATCTCCAAAGCAAATTCATTAACTAACTACTCAAACAGATTCATTTGTTTTTGTTCCAGCCTCATCCACATACAACTCGCCTGTAGTATCAATATCTAACTGTTCTCGACGAATTGTGTCTTGTGCTTCTACCGTCTGCCGGTCTACAACTTTTTTCACTCTTACTTCTTCCCGCACAAAAGCTTCTTTCCGAACTTCAGGCGTTTCTTCATACAATTCAATGCGTGTTACTTCCCCTTCTTGAAATTTGAGTGCATTCGGGTCTACAACTGTTCCTGTTTCTGTAGGTGGAACTCGTTCAATCAAAACACGTTCTTTTTTAATAGGTACTGTAACCCGTGCAGTTTGTGTTTCAATATGCTTACCAACAGCTACTTCCCCAGTTTTAACACGATGTTTATTAGCAATCAATCTTTCTTCGTACAGCCTGAGAGTTTGATGATATTGTTCATTTAAAGTATATAAATTTGGTTCTCTTTCGTAAATAGATATTTCGCGATTGTCAGCTTCATTTCTGCTTTCAGGACGAAAAACATGACGTACCTGCCTTTCATAATCTTCATCAACAGTCATGCTTTCTTGATATTCTGGCAAATGTTCGACTTGTTCTTTACTAAGTCCATCGACGTAAACACGTTTTGCCGGATAATTAATGTGGGAAAGCCCTATTGGTAGTAATATCTTCTTACTAAGAGAATCCCAGCTACTATCAATCACTAAATACCGAAAACGTCCATCTTGGTCAACTAAAGCATCAGCCACCGAGCCGATTCTTACTCCTCCTTCGGTGTAAAGCTCTAAAGCCTTCACATCATCACCGCCAAAGGTTTCTCGGTAATTAGGGTCAAAATGTTCGAGTTTGTAAAGAGGCATATATTTCTAGGTGTAGAATATTTATACCAATGATTCTAAATATTATTATTCTTGTTTTCCTCTGGCTGGCGGCTGAATGTAGGGAATATCTTTATGGTGGAAATATCAAATTCTTTGCCCTGAATTCATGATCTATTTGTCTATAACTTCAGATATATCTTTTTACTCTGTTAAAATATTCCCCAAGTCAGAGAACAGAAACCCTTGAGGAATATAATTTGGTTGACCATTACCCTGTTACCCGATTTAGTTACCACCGTATCAAACAGCATGGTAAAATAAAAAAACAATCAATATTATTATTGTCTCGCCCTTTTTGATAGACTAAAAAATTGGCGTTGCTGAATCAGAATATGAAATGCCTCAATTACCTTTGCGCCTCTGCGCCTCTGCGTGACAAAAATCCATATTTGAAATCAGCAACAACAAAAATTAACTGACTGCAATTAGAACAGTCGAAAAATAAACGGATAACGGAATGGTTCATTCGGTTGGCTGAAACAGTGCAGCAACGCCCAAATTGTCAATCCCCAGTGCAGAGCAAAACCCAATGCAACCACGGGAAAGAATAAAATTCCCCCCAGTCCAAAGGTAAGGAAAGATAAAATCCCCATTGGAACGCCAATTACAGTTGCCCAAAACCAAACATTAAAGTGAAAATTAATCGATTCTTTAGCGTTGCTTTTTACCACTGGGTCATCAGAAATAAAGGTAATAACTATAGGAACCCCAATAGAAAATAATGTTGTACTAAAGAAAATTGCCCCGTGAGACAGTGATGATAGCAATTTACGCTTATCAGGGTCGTATCTAACTTCCATTCTGGTGTCCTCTCAACTTAGTTTATAACTCCTATTGTAACGAACACATAATATGGGGAGTATTACAGTTTACCGTACCCTAAAAGTTTTTCCCACGTTCCTTGAGATAAACTAGAATATGAGGTTTACTTAGGAAAGGAGCTAAAAAATGGGTCGCATCAATCCCTACACATTACAAATGCAGATTACCCGGATGTTTGAGCAAGGGCAATCATTTTTTGCCACAACCAAGGTGCAGGACTGGTTAAAAGAACGCAAACATAACCCACTAGATTATGACATCATTTTCCATCAAAAACCCGCGCCTCCAGGTTCCAAAGAAGTTATAGCCATAGAAATTGAACTACGTCGCAAAGATGGACAGCCTGTAGACCCCTGGTTACAAGAGCAAGCCAACCTTCACGGCTGATGTCAGTATAAATATTAGTATAAAATATCTTTATTAGCATCACAGTAGAGTCTAGCTTCCCGTTCCAAAGACTTAATTTCTCCTTTCCAGCGTTCAAGCTGGTATTCTCTCTCTCGTAATCTAGTTGCTGTCGGGTTTCTAGAAGGGGGAGTATTTCGATTAGGTGAAATGCCATTATCGGACAACCAGATGGTGCAAAAGTTTTGCCAAATATAGACATGATCGTGCTTATCGCCACCCAGACAGCGAATCCGTTTAACCGAAAGCCTTGATTCACCAAAAAGGATTTGTTGAGTTTGGGAATTGTTAGGAAACAGACGCGTCTCACTCCCTTTTCCACGAAAAAACTCGACTACAAACAAGTCACCAAAATCGAATATACAAACCTCCGTGGGATCACTACCATCATCCTCTAGTAGATCGACATCACCTTGAATTTGAGACCCTATGGCAATTTGTGATGTGCTGGGTAACAAAATGCGAAGCCGTTCAAAGCGGTTACTGTAGTTAGCCCAAAATGCTCTGCGACTACGTAGCCTATTTGACTCAAAGGATTCTAAAGCGATCCTGCTCAATATTACATCTACTAACCTTTGGAAATCGCCATAATTAATCCCTCCAATCCACTCTCGAAGTCTTTCCCTAGCTGGTTCGGAAACTTTATACCAATGTTCACCATTTCTATAGTTATTTCGCAACCAATCAACTAGGAAAGAATGGTTTTTACCTATATCGTTAGAAACACGAGTGAGTAAATGATCAACAGCTTTGATTTGCTGACCATCTGACATTTCATTCAAGCAACTTAACAGCCAGCTTACTTGCTGCTGATTTGGAGAAATAATTTTTACAAAATATGGCGTTATATGTTCTATAAATTGGCTAAATGATGGAATCCAAACTGGTAAATCTTGGCGAATTATATTAACTAATTCAGTTTGATTTACACGCTGCTCATCAGCAATTTTGGCTAATTCTCTCCCTGGTTTTTGACTGCAAAGCGCCCGCACAATTTGAACGGGTAGGAGGTGATTAACTAAATTAGAATTAGCAAAGATATCAAAAGATTCAGCTAGAGACTTGGCTAATACTTGTTCTTGCTGATGATGAGAATAAAGAGCTAAACGCCACAATAGCTGATGTTGTAACCATGAGTTAGAAATTGCTACCTTCCAAATGGCTGCTGAGGTTTTCTGAGAACGGTCAGTATTTTGTTTATCCCACTGTGCTTTAGCATGGATGCAGTAAATCCAGTCTAATTGACTTACTTGATCAGCTTTACCCTGTTCAATCGCTGCTAATACTTTATCAACACTTGGTATTGAGATTGTTGCCTCCGGTAAGTTACTTGTAAGCTGAATCAGTTGATTAGGAATACATTTTGGAGGTTCAGGTAGGGAAGGAAGAGAAAATTGAAAATTCAAGATTATTTATCCTTTAAAGTGAGCTTTCAGTGATACCTTTTTTTAACTCATCATTACGAAACTGAAAGCGGAAAACCACCTTGCGATCGCCTGGATTATCCCGACTCTGATCAGCTTCAACTTCTCCACGACCAGCAGCTAGTATTTTCTGGCTTAAAGCCGTTTTTGTGGGGAAATTAATGTCAGAAAAAATATATTTATAAACTGACAAAGACCGCATTAAACTCAGTTCCAGATTTATTTTTTCATCTCCTTCCGAGCTAGTATGACCTTCTATAACTACACGGCTAATTTCCTTTTCAAATTCTTCTTTTGAGAAAATCACCCCACTGTAAACGGGAATAAAGCGACTGAGAAAAGCTTTACCTTCTGGTTTCAGTTCGTTACTTCCCTGAGCAAACAGAATTGACTCCTGAATGCTGATATCTCCAGTCTCAGGATTAACTTTGACATTGATATTGTTACTTTTCATCTCGCCCACCACATTACCAATTATTAACCGTTTCGGTACATCCTTTTGTGCAAGCTGGAGTAATGCAGTGATAAATAGCAAAGCAAAAAACATCAGTAAACCAGACATCAAATCGCCAATAGACAGATAGATACTAGAGTCATCATCCTCTATAATCTCTGCATCAATTTCATCTCTAATAAAATTATCCATGATTGCTTGCACCGTTACCAGATTGGTGGTTATCATTTGCAGCGACTAGAACTTCTGCCGTTCTGAGTAAATCTCCGCAAACTCTAGCCATAGAAGTATCTGCTTGTTGGAAAAAATTCACCTGTAAGTCAACAGTCCTTTGCATAGAACCTTCAAGATGACTTTGCCAAGCATCCAGGCTATGATCAAACTTTTGATTTAAATTTCTGTATGAATTATCCACTGTTTGCAATTGCTCGCCAATACCACGAGCTAGATTTTCTAGTTGTATGAGTCGTTGTCCATCGTTCAATCCGGCCGCAATTACTAATTTGTTAATTTGTGCGACAGATTCCTGAATTTTAGTCATACTTGCATCTACTTCTAGAGTCAATTCAGTACGTCTTTGACATTCATCTTGGAAGACTTGATCAAGATGGTTCACAACTCCAGATAATCCTTCCTGTTGTCTGCCTAGTGTATCCTCAAGTAAAGAATTTTGCTCTTGAAAAAACATCTGTAAATTACGTTGATATTCTTCCCTAAACCTTGTCAAATCATCTTCTACTGTTTGGCGAGTGGCTGTGAGTCTTTCGTCAATATTTCCTAAAGTAGCCAAAAGATTATCCTTCGCATCATTCATCAATCCAGAGGCTTTTTCACCCACTGTTTTTAGAGTATTAGTTTGCTCATGAAAACTTCTATTTGCTTGGGTGAGAATTCGGATAATTCCAGTTTGAGTAGCTTGAAGCATCTGCTGTTCCACTGCGGCGCGTTCTTGTAATGCTGTTTGCAGTTCCTCTCGAATTCCTCGGAAAGTGTCAGCAGTTTGAACTGCACTGGCTTCAAAAGCACTGCGTTGGGCTGTCATTGCCTCAATACTTTGATCTACAGCGTGATGAATTTCTTGAGATGTTTGTTGTAAAACTCCTGTGGTTTCAGTTTTGAATTGACTCAAAGTTTTTCCCATATTGTGAGCAAATCCTTGAAGCATTTCTTGTTCGACTGTGGCGCGTTCTTGTAACGCTGTTTGTAATTCCTCTCGAATTCCTCGGAAAGTATCAGCAGCTTGGTCTGCACTTGCTTCAAAAGCACTGCGTTGGGCTGTCATTCCCTCAATACTATGATCTACAGCTCGATTAATTTCGTGGGCTGTTTGTTGTAAAACACCTCTTGTATCTGTTTTAAAATCATTTAAAGTGTCTCCCAAATTGTGAGCAAATCCTTGGAGTTGTACCAAAGTTTCTTGTTGAAAGTTCTGAATTGTCAGGATAGAACTTGCCAAACTTTCAGAGATTCCGCCGAGTTCTTGATGTAGATTCAGCACGGCTGTGGAAGCTTGCTGGGTTAACTCAGCACTTTTATCTAGTCGCTCTGCAATCGGTTCGAGTACCTGAATTCGCAAATCATTAATAAGTTCTTCTAAAACTCTTTGTCCCTGATTTTCTTGGAGTTCCCGAAGTCTTTTCTGTTCATGGAATATTTCTTTCAAGAGTGGAAAAATTTGCTGTTTGACAGATTCTCCAATAGCTTGGGCTGACAACTGATTTAAACCTGCAAACTGTTCTGCTATACTCCTACCTACAGCTTGACCAATATCTTCGGCTTTTAGCTGTTTGAATCCGGTCAAGTTTTGTGCTACAAGCGTAAGTGCTTTAGATACTTCAAGGTTATCATTCTCTGTGGTTTTTAAAGTTGCGATATTCTGCAATTTGTGCCGCAAACTATAACGCCTTTTTTGTCGTGCTAAATCACTGCCAAACAAAACTAAAGTAAACAAGCTACCAGAACCAAGCCCCATCAAGGAAGTTGAGAAAGCCGTTTTCATTCCTGCCAATAACTCTGTACTAGCAGTCATCAGTTGTTTGGTATCTTCTGTAGATAAATTGATTCCTTGAAGTCCCTGTTGTATACCATAAAATGTCCCTAAAACACCAATAGCTGTACATAAAGTAGTCACAAAACGCAAGGAGGTTCTAGGTGCTGATCGGGCTAAAGCAGATGGATACTTTATCAATATGAATTTGCCGTTCTTTTCCCTTTCTTTACGAATTATATTTATATCTTCGGGATCTAAATACTTTTCTAACCACTCGTTAGTTTTGCCTACAGGCTTTACATATTTACCTTTTTTTACATTACCCAAAAAATTAATCGCGGCTTTAGTTTCATCCAAATACTGCGATACTGTGTAAACTTCAATAATAGTTGCGACAACGAACACAACAGCAATTGCCAAATAAAAAAGTACGTTGTCTGAAATGTTCCCAAATTGTATTATTTCCACACTGCACCCTTCTTGTTTATCTTGGTTATATCTTTTGGAATTGTTCTAACTCTTTATTTGTGAGAACTTTTTGCGCTACCCGTATTGGCAGATGTTCTGCATCCTGGCGGTTTCCTATAGGTTCCCGGAGACGTAAACCATAAGCGGGTTCACCTTCTGATTCTTTATCCTCAATTAAATAAACCTGTTTTGGTGCATAACTTCGCAACAAACGAACTTGCAAACAGGTTTTTAAATCCCGTGAAGAAATAGATAGATGTGAATTTTCTCCAAATAATTCACGCGCGACTTTCCAAGCGTGGTTAATTGCGACAATTTCTTTAACCAACTTCTCCACAGAGGGGCGCAACTGTTCAGCCGCTTGATTTGTCAATGCTTTTACCCTACTTACCAGAGCTACAATAGGGTTATTGTTCCCAAAAATCGCAACTTATTTCACTTTTTTGCCAAAAATAGGGAAACTATATGTCAAATGCACGGCTAATTTCAACCCAAGTGACTCTTTTGCCTCTTTACGCGATAATGGTGGGTTACGGACTATCGTCCTAACCCACCCTACAAATTGGGGATTTTATTCGTTGTCAGTCTCTTATCTGAAAATCGCTGCAAATAAAATACTTTTTGAACCACAGAGGCACAGAGAACGCAGAGAGTCAGGATTTTAAAAGTTTCTGTAGCATACAAAAAGGCTAAATCCTTGTTTTTTTATCTCAAGTTCTCAAAACATGATTCAGCCTAATAAATGCGGAAGGTTTATTAACATTGTGTGAGTAGCTTCCAGTTTACCATGAGCTTATTGAGATTTAATAGTACTTTTTATTAATTATTTCTTTATCATTACAGATTTTTTAAGCACTAATATCCTGTGAAGCTATGGCATACAAGCATTTTGCAGCTTTAGCTATAGGCTACATTACAAAAATTCACAGTAAAGTAGTGACAAAGACTATCAACAAGTCTGATAATATGTTTTTAAGGTTTATTGAGATAGATACTCATTAGTTGGGTGATTGATCTCAGGTATAGGCAAAATTTCTCAGGAGCTAATGTCATGACAAGCATGGCTGTTCAAAAATCGGTGTCTATTCCCTGGTGGTCAGGGAATGCTCGGTTAACAGAACTCTCAGGGCGACTTTTAGGCGCTCATGTTGCTCATGCGGGGTTGATGGTTTTGTGGGCAGGTGCGACAAACAACCCTATTTGAAATCGTTAAATATTTAGGGCGGGCAAGATGCCCACCCCACAAGATATTTTCAGTCTCTTTTTTGTAGGGGTTGGAGATTGAGCAAGTCTCATTCCTCAAACTCAAGTTAAAACTATTTATTAGGTGTCAAAATGGCGAAAAAAATTGGTTTGTTCTACGGGACTCAAACTGGCAAAACTGAATCTGCGGCTGAAATGATTCGTGATGCTTTTGGTGGTGATGTGGTGACATTACACGATATGGCTCAAGCTGAAGTTGCTGATTTTGATGAGTATGAATGTTTGATTATTGGTTGCCCAACTTGGAATATTGGGGAACTTCAAAGCGATTGGGAAGGTGTTTATCCTGACTTAGATGATGTTGATTTTAACGGTAAAATGGTGGCTTATTTTGGTACGGGAGACCAAATTGGCTATAGTGATAATTTTCAGGATGCTATCGGTATTTTAGAAGATAAGATTGCTCAACAGGGTGGTAAAACTGTGGGGTATTGGCCTAATGAGGGGTATGATTTTAGCGATTCTAAAGCTTTGCGAAATGGTAAGTTTTGTGGTCTAGCCCTTGATGATGATAATCAATCTGACCTCACAGACGAGCGCATTCAGGCTTGGGTTACACAGTTGAAGACGGAATTCGGCTTGTAGAAAATAATCAGTGAACAGTTATCAGTTACCAGTTATCAGTCAGGAGACATTATTGGGAGTTTGCCGCTATAGGCTTTGATAACTGTTCATTATTTACTGATTTAAGTCTCTTGATAACTGTTCACTGTTCACTGATTTAAAATGTCTAACTTATTCGATGTTCTTTGGTTAAATGCTAGTCCGGCTTTGAAGCGTTTTGATCAACCTTTACTTCAACACCTGTCTGGGTATTTGCAAATTGCTCAGTGGGAATATCAACAAACAAGGGATGAAGCTAGTTCTATAGACCAAGCTGTGCTGTTGCTGCATGAGTTTTTAGCTTCTTACCCGGATGCGGTGCATTTAGGTGGTCATGGGATTAGTGGTGCGATCGCATTAACTTATGCTAGACGTTATCCTGAAAAGGTGCGATCGCTGACTCTCCTGGCTGTAGGATCTCAACCAGCTAATACTTGGCACGCTCATTATTACTTTCAACGACAAATGTTTATAATTAGCCGTGAGCAAGTTTTAGCCAACAGTGTTCGCAGTCTGTTTGGTAAACAACCATGTCACACCACTAAAAAACTAATGACGGCTTTAGACAAGGATTTAGAGCGATCGCCTTCACCCCATTCTCTTTTTAAGTTGGTTTATTTACCCAAGGGAGGCGTTTCTATGCCGATGATGGTCTGCGGTAGCAAAACTGATTCAGTAGTTAATCCACCTGCATTAGATGACTGGCGCAATTGGCTAAAACCAGAAGATAAACTTTGGCAATTTCCCCAAGGTTATCATTTCTTTCACTATTTTCACCCACAAGAAGTTGGCGCACAAATTTTGAATTTCTGGGGCTGTTACGAGAGGCGATCGCTTACAATATCTGCACAACCTTCCACTACTTCCATACATTAATGAAAAACTAGAGGGAGATGAACAAATAATTCATCTTCCTAATTGCTAAAAATAGTTGTCTTAGTGACGGCGTAGCCCGATATCACTAATTTTTTACTGCTTACAGGTATTTTAAGGTAAATAGACCACGTGGTAGGGGCGCAAGGCCTTACGCCCCTACGACAGATGTGGTTCAAATACATGAAAACTACCATAGCAAAAACGATCGCACAATTTCAAGTCTGCAAAGTGCGATCGCATCAATTCATTATTATTTTTTATCAAAGCCGAGTATATATTAACAGGCGTGGTCTACGCGTTTTTTGTACCTTGACGACGGCGAGATAAACCAACTACTCCAGCTACTAAACCAAGACCTAACAAGCTAGCTGGTTCAGGTACGGTTTTTGCACCCACAACTTTGAAGTCAGGTCCGTTAAAACCTTGGTCGGCGAATGCACTGACTTGAATCCCGTAGATATGTTTAATATCTAGACCCAAATCTGCTAAACTCACACCTCTAGAGCCAACACTTTGAGCGCCAGGAATCTCAGTAGTGTCAATGCTGTAACCAGCATTATCCCATTCACCACGTAAAATCTTCAACAAGCTACCAAGCAAGTTACCATCCTTATCAATAGCTTGGACATTTAAATCACTATTCTGTCCTCGTTCCCAGAAAAACAAGTGGTCTACTGCTTTTTTAAAGAAAAGGTTCATTTTAAAGCTACCGCTATCTGCAACATTGCCATCTTCACCATCAATGATGCTATTGAGGTTGTTATTTCCTAGTGCTGTGACAATATCCGCGTCGCTAGGATTGGGAACAACTATACCTGTGGCATTATCTCCTCTATCTGCACTAGCTCCACCGCTATTAGGATTAGCAGGAATTGCTATATCATTCTCAAGGATATCAGCGCGGTTAACGAAGATAAACTTATCGATGATCTGTCCGTCCTTTTCTACCGAGTTCAAAGTCGTATCTCCTTTGGAACCGCCAGTCTGAGTGAAGTTAGTGGTGAACGAAAAAGCTTGTGCAGGAGCTGAAGATAAAGCTAAAACACCAGCAGCCATTAAACCTGTCAAAGTAGAGATTTTTTGCAGTTTCATAATTTGAATCCGAGAAGATTTGTGCTTGCCATTTCATAATGCCACAAGTAGATTCCGAAGTATATATAGTTCACATAATCTTATCCTGGAACTGTAAATTCCGTATTTATACAGAAACGTAAAAAAAAGTCCCATGTTACAGGCTTTTCCACGACTTCATCTTCCTTAGTTCGGCATTTACTGGCATTTTTGTGCAATTGAATTTATTCTTGATCTTCACACTTCCATTACATTTTCACTGTAAGTGACTGGATACTTATCTGCAATTATACCCTTAAGGTTAAGTCAAGGTTAATTGAAATACAGAGAAAAATGCAAAAAAGACGCGAAGTTTTCTGTCTTTGCGTCCTTTGCATCTAAAGCTCTTCGCCCAGCGTATGCCCGAAGGTGGTTCCTATTCTTAAGGGGCGTAACCCCACTAATGCGCCACAAGTTGCTCAGTTCTTTGTGCTAATAGCTGCTTTGCTCTCTCTGCTAAATTCTGGTTTTGGCTTTTCACATCTTGGAAGAATTGAGTCAAATCGCGATCGCCTGCTTGTTGTGCATCGTTAAGATAGGTTTCACAGCAAGCCGCACCTTGCAAGGCGTGGTACAGCACACTAACCAGATTAAAGTGTTCGTCGTTGGTTCCAGTATGATATTTATCAGGCATTTTCTTCAATCCTGGTGACAGTAGTTTCTAAGGTAACTTTGTCTTGTACTATTAACTCCTACCAGAGGAAATAATTAGACATTAATGCTGATCAGCAAATAGGCTGAAAATACTTCAATCTAGGTAGAGTTAATGATGAATCATATCTGTAAAGCCGCCCCTACTTACAGTCTGACTGGCTGTCTAACTTGCGATTTCACAGCTTCCACAATGGCATCAGCATCGATTTTGGCAGCATGAAGTAATTCCTCTGGTGTACCTGAGCCTGGCATATCTCGCACCGCCAATTTAATTAATTGCAGTTGGGAACCATCATAAATGGGAGTATTGCTAGTACCAGCAAAGGCATCCAGCACCGCCGCACCCAGTCCACCTTCAATCCAGTGGTCTTCCACAACGACTAAATTACCTTCGGTATCCCGTGCGGCTTGATGCAATGTCTGGACATCAATGGGTTTGACTGAGTAAGCATCGATGACACGGACTGTAATCCCTTCGTTTTTCAGTATATCGTAAGCTTTAATTGCTTCATGGAGAGTAATACCTGCACCAATTACAGCAGCTTGATCTTGGTCAGAACTACGGATAATCTTGCTACCACCAATAGTAAAATCTTCATGATCATCATAGATAATCATTGTCTTTTCTCTAGTAGTGCGAAGATAAACAATACCATTGCGATCGCTCATTTGGGCGACTAATTTTGCTGTCTGATTGGCATCACAGGGATAAAGTACTGTACTACTCCACACAGCCCGAAATGCGGCTAAATCTTCCAAAGCCATCTGTGAAGCACCATCCTGACCAATGGATACACCCGCATGGGAACCCACTAATTTAATATTGGCGCGAGACACAGCCGCCATCCTGATAAAGTCGTAAGCACGAGTCAGAAAAGCAGCGAAGGTAGAAGCAAAGGGTTTATATCCTCTTACCTGTAACCCCACCGCAGCTGCTACCATTTGCTGTTCAGCAATGTACATCTCAAAGTAACGCTCAGGGTAAGCCTCAGCAAAATCTTCGGCGTAAGTTGAGTTACTCACCTCTGCATCCAGCGCAACTATATTGGGTTGTGCTGCGCCTAATGCTACCAAAGCGTCACCATAAGCTCGACGGGTGGCGACTTTTGCACCTTGGTCATATTTGGGGAGTTGCAATGGTTGAGGATTCCCGATGCTGACTGGTTGTCCTGGTTCGTCAGGTGTATCCACTGAAATTGTAATCTGTCGTTCACCACCTAACTCCGAAATTGCTCGTTTGGCAGCATCAGATTCCAGGGCTTTACCATGCCAACCGCCTAAATCTTCTAGGGAAGCCACACCTTTACCCTTCTTTGTGCGGGCGATAATTACTGTGGGGCGATCGTTCACAGTCACCGCCGCGCTGTATGCTTGATTTATCTCAGTTAAATCATGACCGTCAATTTCAATGGCTTGCCAACCAAAGGCTGTAGCACGTTTAGCATAAGCTTTTGTATTCCAACCCAATTCGGTTTGACCCCGTTGCCCAAGGCGATTAACATCAATAATGGCAATAAGATTGTCTAGGGTATAGTGTGCAGCATGGTCAAAAGCTTCCCAAACTGAGCCTTCCGCCGTTTCACTATCACCAAGTAACACCCAGGTATGATAAGGTAATTGATCTAAATATTTACCTGCTAAAGCTACCCCTACACCAATGGGTAAACCTTGTCCTAGAGAACCGGTAGCCACATCAACCCAAGGTAAAAGCGGTGTGGGATGACCTTCTAAACGACTACCAAAACACCGCAGCGATCGCAATTCATCATCGTTAATTACCCCTGCTGCCTTATACATACTATATAGTAAAGGTGCAGCATGACCTTTAGAGAAAATCAGGCGATCGTTATTAGGATTATCTGGATTATTGAAATCATAGCGGAGATATTTAGATAGTAAAACCGCCATTAAATCCGCCGGTGACATAGACGAGGTAGGATGACCCGAACCCGCAACGGTTGTGGCGCGAATACTATCTACACGCAACTGTTGAGCTAATTCATGCCATCCTTGCAGTTGTTCCTGTGTAGTCATAATACTTTTCCTAAATCAAAATACAGGTAATTTATAAAATTCGGCATTTTTTGGCTAATTTAAGCTATTTTCCCGTAGAAATTACCGCTAGGCTCTATTCCCATACAAAGATTCTCATCTTGAATTTTCTGATGAATGGTAACTGGTAAACAACCCAAATTGCTCAGGAAGTTATTTCACTCTTCCTGGGTTCACTTTAGAGAGTAGGATGTGTAATAACTTCTTTCTAATGGAATAAATACCCTTTCTTTCTTAGGGTATATATAGCCAAATCCAGTATTTATGTATTTTTTATAAAAAATACAATTTACATAATTAAAGAGTTAGAATTACCTTTAATAGCTTCATGTGAATTTCGGCTAAAAAATACCTCTGGATATATCCAGAGTGCTTCAGCCTTGAAATAATAGTTTTTCCATGACAAAATTTATTAATTTTTGCCCTCTGCGTTCGACTTCTTGCTTTTTTACCACCAGAAATTCTCTTCTTTCAAAAAAAGGTTTAGCTGTAATACTAGCTTCTACAAACAATTTGGGAATTTCTAAACTTTTGGCTGTTAATACAATTTGTTCTAAGATTTTAGTCCCAACTCCTTGACCTTGAAAATCTTTATGACAATAAAAGCGGTCAATATGTCCATTTGTCTCTAGTTCCCCAAAACCAACAATTTTATTCTCCTCTTCTGCGACATAAGTAAACTTACTTTTTAAGCTACTTATCCAAACGTCAACATCCATATTTACTGATGTCCAAGCATCTAGCTGTGGTTTTGTATAATCACGAATATTCACCTCATGAATAGTTTCATAGAACAACTGCATAATTTCTGCGGTATCACCTATTTCGTATCTTCGTACTTTCATAATTAATGTATATTTTATGAATTCACAACCTGAGACACCATTACCCAGTACAATTGAAGAAATTCCCGCCACCGAACCGGCGCAGCAAGATTCACTCATTGCGAAAGGTTGGCAACGCGAACAGTATATTGGTATTGCTATACTTTTTATCAGTTTGATTGCTGCTGTGGGATATTTGAGCCGCAGACTTGAATATGCTCTGTTATTTGCTTTTACCCTCAGCATGATTCTGATAGTTTTCTTGCTAATGATTTAAGTATTTGTCCATAATAGACTATATCAGAAAATTATTATTCATAGTAATTTTACTGTAATACATCTGTAGAAAAATTTTCCACAGACATAGATAAGTTAATTTGGCAATCAGATTATAATTCTGAGAAACAGATGATGTAGTGATATGTGTCAAAATTGCCAGGAAGTTACAGAACAGTTAAGTATTAATATTAATCTGTTCTTTGAAAAATTAGCAACAGGTTCAAATAAAAAAATCCTTAGCGACCTTGACAAGAAAATTATCTGTCAATCTCTATTAGGATATTCTCGACAACAAATAGCGAATACAGCCAATCTATCGGAGCAAAATATTAGAGATAGACTGAGTAAATATATTTATCCCAGAATAGCAGAAACTTTGCAAGTTGAGCAAGAGCAAATAGCAGGTAACTGGGTTGTAATTCTCAATTTCTTACTGGAACCAAATAATATTTATAAATTAAATCCCCCTCCTCAGTTAAATACAGCGCTTCCGGCTATTATGCAATACAGATTTATCCTGTGTCCCTCTCCTATCATAGCTTTCAGTTTTGGGGATGTACCTCATAGCTGCCGGAAGTGCTGTAATGATAACTTTCAAGGTAGTTTTGGCAGACAAATTTTTATTTATCCTCCTAATCAAGAAATTGTGCAGTTTCAAATTGAAGGCACACAATTTTATCAAAAGGGACTTTATTATCAAGCTTTGAAGTGTTTTATCTGGGCTTGGAAAAAAGAAATAGAGGTTTATAAATTTGGTAATCCTGAAGTTTTGATTTACATTAATAACTGTTTAATCGAATACAAGCAATCTCTCTTACAAACCAGAAATATTAAAATTTATCCTCTGGCTGTGGTTGTACCATTTCATCATAATCAGGGTCATGTAGCTGCGGAAATTTTGCGCGGAATCGCCCAAATTCAATTACAAGTAAACTTACCAATTTTTGAGAAACTGTCTCTAAATAAAGAGATAAATTTAGATGATATTAAACCTGATATATTCTTTAATCTCAATAATACAGATAGTCAATTAGTCTTAAAGATTCTCGTTGTTAATGATCAAAATAATTTATATGATCCATATAATCAAACAGCAGAAAATTTAGCTAATTTAGCCCCGCAGTTAAATTTAATCGCTATTATTGGTCATTACTCCAGCGAAATGACTAAAAAAGCCCTGAGCTTTTATTCTCAGAATAGTCTAGTTTTAGTAAATTCTAGCAGTACATCTAATGAACTATCCCATTTATCTAGAGGTAAAAGTTTATCCTTTTTTAGAATAACCACTCAAGATAGTGTGAGTGCAGCATCTTTAGCCAATTATTTGCTAGCAAAGTTTTCACATCAAAGCTTAAAGAAAGTAGCTATTATCTATAACCAGAATAGCACTTATAGCACTTCTTATAAAAATAGTTTTAAAGAATATTTAGCACCGCACAAAAAAGAGTTTACTTTCCTGAAAGAATGCGGATATATTAGCGAAAACTATTATCAAATTCAAGATTATTTAGAACGTATTAACAAAGATAGCGTGGATATTATCATTATAATTCCCGATGGCGGAATTGAACCCAATTCTCTGAATAACTCTGGGCTGATTAGTCGATTAAATCTGCATAAATCTTTAATAGCTGGTTCTGCGACATTTTACCAAGAGAATGTTTTGCATTGGATTCACGAACAAAACCAATATAATCAAAATAATCAAGAACAGTGCCAAATTATTGCTTGTATTCCTTGGCATATAAACAGCCGAGAAAATGGCTGTAATAGTAATAATCTCTTATCTCAGCAATTCTGTCAAATAGCTACGCAATTATGGGGAGAAGAAAACTTAACATGGCGCAGCGCTACAGCCTTTGATTCAGTATTAATAATTTTCCGAATGTTAGAAAAATATCAAATTCAAGATAATCAATCTTTGCTAATACATATCAATCAATATTTCAAAGAACAGAGAAAACAAATCCAGGGAGTGACGGGAATTATTGAGTTTAACGAAAATGGCGATCGCCTGCATCCTCCTTCAGAAATAGTAGGCGTTAAATGGAATGCAAAACAGCAAAAATGGCAATGGAATATCATCTAATTCTTCACCTGTCGTCTAAATCTTCTACAGATGCAGTAGAAATCTTCACAAACCCATTGCTATCTTAATTTTAGACCATCAAGGAAATAAGTAATGCTGAAATTTTTTGCAGACCGAGGCGGGACATTCACAGATATAGTTGCTGTCACTGATAATCAGGAAATTATTGATAAACTATCCAGACATCCTGATAGATTTTTAATTGTGCCTATTCCTGAAAAGCAATGGGTGATAGTCTACAAATTACTTTCAGAAAATCCCGAACAATATCAAGATGCAGCCATTCAAGGTATTCGGGATATCATGAGTTTAGCAGGTAACGAAACCATTCCTACTACAGCCATAGAAGTAGTCAAAATGGGGACTACAGTAGCCACAAATGCCCTCTTAGAAAGAAAAGGCGATCGCATCGTTCTTCTGATTACGAAAGGCTTTAAAGATGCCCTCCGCATTGGCTACCAAAACCGCCCTGATATCTTTGCCCGTCATATCGTTTTACCCACGATGTTATATGAGCAGGTAATTGAGGTAGATGAACGCTATAATGCCCAGGGTCAAGAATTAACCCCTGTTAATATTCAACAAGTCAAAAGCGATTTACAGGCAGTTTACCACACAGGTGTTCGCAGTTGTGCCATAGTTTTTATGCACAGCGATCGCTATCCCCAGCATGAACAACAAGTAGCCCAAATTGCCCAAGAAATTGGCTTTACACAAATATCTGTATCTCATCAAGTTAGCCCCTTAATGAAAATAGTCAGCCGAGGTGATACAACAGTTGTAGATGCTTATTTAACACCAATTTTGCGCCGCTACGTCAACCAAATTGCTAGCCAGTTACCCGCAGTAAAATTAATGTTTATGAAATCTGACGGCGGATTAGTAGCAGCCCAACAATTTCAAGGTAAAGATAGTATTTTAAGTGGACCGGCTGGAGGGATAGTCGGCGCAGTTCAAACCAGTCAAAGAGCAGATTTCCAATTAGTAATTACCTTTGATATGGGCGGAACCAGTACAGATGTTGCCCACTTTAAAGGAGAATATGAACGCCAATTAGATTCGGAAATCGCTGGGGCGCGGATGCGAGTTCCCGTATTAGCAATTAATACCATTGCGGCTGGTGGCGGTTCAATTCTGTTTTTTGATGGTTCTAGTTATCGTGTCGGACCCGAATCTGCGGGTTCAAATCCTGGGCCGGCTTGTTACCGCAGAGGTGGTAAATTAGCAGTTACAGATGCCAATGTGATGTTAGGCAAAATTCACCCCCAATATTTCCCCTCTGTCTTTGGCTTAGATGGTAATTTGCCTTTAGATCGAGATATTGTGATTGAGAAATTTACCCAGTTAGCCCAAGAAATTGCCGATGTCACAGACAATCATCGTACACCAGAACAAGTAGCAGCTGGATTTATGGCGATCGCAGTTGAAAATATGGCAAATGCCATTAAAAAAATCAGCCTACAAAGAGGCTATGATGTCAGTCAATATACCCTGTGTTGCTTTGGCGGTGCTGGGGCGCAAGTTGCTTGTTTAATTGCTGACACATTAGGCATGAAAACCATATTTTTGCACCCTTACGCCGGGGTTTTATCCGCTTATGGTATGGGACTAGCTGATATTAGGTCAATTAGAGAAGCGGGAGTAGAACAGCCTTTAAATACAGAACTAATCCCGCAATTACAGCCACTAATGGCAATATTAGAAACTCAAGCGAGAAATGAATTAACTTCAGACGGTGTAAATGGAGAACAATCAGTAGTCCAAAAAGTGAATTTAAAATATGCAGGAACTAACTCAACCTTAAATATTAATTTTGCTTCAGATGTAGTAATAATGCGACAAGAATTTGAGCTTGAACATAAAACTCGCTACGGTTTTATTCAACAAGACAAAACCTTAATTATCGAATCCGCCTCAGTAGAAGTAATTCAGAAAATGGATACACCTGAAGAACCCTTAATTACTCGTATCCGTCCCAGAGACGAAGCACCCAAATCTGTGGAAACAGTCAGAATGTTTACAGATAACCAATGGCATCATACACCAGTTTATCGGCGAGAAGATTTACAACCAGGAGATAGTATTCATGGGTCTGCGATTATCGTAGAAAAAATTAGTACAATTATAGTTGAACCAAATTGGCAAGCCAGATTAACTGAACGTAATCATTTAATTTTACACCGTTCCTAATCATAGTTTAGCGCATCTACCTACAATAAAACTTTTCAAATATCCTCTAAAACCCTTAGCAATGATTATGCCAATTCACTTGTAATCAACCTAAATAGAAAATAAATGTTACCCCAGGAAAATAAAGCCATAGTTCTTGAGTTTTATCAAGCTTTCGACAATCGAAATATTGACAAAGCATTTGCACTTCTCGCTTCAAATTTTGTAGCTCACATGGCTGGTGTCTCTGAACCCCTCAATGGCGAAGGTTTTAAAGAATTTGGCATGGCTTTCTACTTAGCCTTTACTAATAGTGAACACAAATTTGATCAGGTGATTGTTGAAGAAGATAAAATCGTTACTTGTGGGACATTCACAGCTACACATCTAGGTAACTTTCAAGGTATTCCACCAACAGGTAAACAAATCCAGTTATCAATCATGCATATTGACCGCGTTGAAAACGGCAAAATTGTAGAGCATTGGGGACAAGGAGACGCACTAGGATTAATGCAACAATTGGGTATTGTTTTTATTCCAGGTTTCACACTTGTACCACATATCATGAAAAATCTTTTAACCAAGCCATTTAAAAAGCGCTAGAAAAAGATAACCAAATAACTATCATTGCGTTGCTCAAAAATTAAAAACAATGACTAATCTAAGTGTCAACCTGAACAAAGTAGCTTTAGTAAGAAACACGCGCAATTTAGAAATACCAAGTGTTACCAAAGCAGCGAAAATTTGTATAGAAGCAGGAGCGCAAGGAATCACAGTTCATCCTCGCCCAGATGAGCGTCATATACGTCCAGCCGATGTTTACGCTTTAGCAGAGATATTAACGGTAGAATTCAACATTGAAGGCAACCCCTTTCAAGCGCCATTTATGGAAATAGTGCGTCAGGTAAAGCCGACACAATGCACATTAGTGCCAGACACTCCTGATACTTTTACATCAGACCACGGTTGGAATTTGTTAGCAGATGGACAGCGACTAATACCAATTATCGAAGAATTAAAAACTCTTGGCATTCGTGTTAGTTTGTTTATGGATGCAGAACCAACGCAAATGGAACTGGCTCAAAAAATTGGTGCTGATAGAATTGAATTATATACAGAACCTTATGCTGCTGCATTCCATCATGGTGATGTTCAATCTGTGTTTCCAAAGTATGTAATTGCTGCACAAGCGGCTCAAGATGTTGGTTTAGGAATCAACGCTGGACATGATTTAAATTTGCAAAATCTGAGTAAATTTTGCTCAATTCCTCATATATTGGAAGTCTCCATCGGTCATGCGCTGATTGCAGATGCTTTAGAAAGCGGTTTATCTGCGGCTGTTCAAGCATACTTGCGGGTTTTGTCTGAAGCTAACTCAGAACAATGGAAAATGTAAAATTCCCACATTCTCGCGTTGCTCCCCTTGCTAGGAGAGTTTTTTCCATCCTACACTGATGCGATCGCTATAAATACGAACAGTCATTATCCTAGCTCAGAAGACAACTTAAACTCAGTCATCTAAATTCTCTCTGTGTTCTCTGCGTCTCTGTGGTTTTATAAATAAGATTGAATAATGAATACAACACATCTACCCGATCCCGTCCGCTTAGAAATATTCAAAAACCTTTATCAATTTATTGCTGAACAAATGGGAATCGTGCTGCAAAATACAGCCGCATCGGTAAATATCAAAGAACGCCTAGATTTCTCTTGCGCTATTTTTGACACTTCTGGATTATTAGTAGCCAACGCCCCCCATATTCCCGTACATTTAGGCTCAATGAGTGAAAGTGTCCGCAGTTTAATTAACGATAAAGGCGACACCATTAAACCAGGAAATGTTTACCTATCCAACAATCCCTATAACGGCGGAACTCACCTCCCAGATGTCACTGCCATTACCCCCGTTTTCCTCGAAGATACTCACACCTCAATTCCTTTGTTTTACGTAGCTTCTCGTGGACACCAAGCCGATATTGGTGGGATTACACCTGGTTCCATGCCTCCCCACAGCACCACAGTAGAAGAAGAAGGCATTTTATTTGATAATTTTCTCTTAGTAGAACAGGGAAAATTTCAGGAAATTCCAGTACGAAAAATCCTCGCCAATCATCCCTATCCGGCGCGTAACCCTGACCAAAATATTGCTGATTTCAAAGCCCAAATTGCTGCTAATGCTAGAGGAGTGCAAGAACTCCAAAAAATGGTTACTCAATACGGCATTGACACAGTGCAGTCTTACATGAAATTCGTGCAAGATAATGCCGAAGCATCAGTGAGGCGAGCGATAAATCTACTCAAAGATGGCTCATTTACTTATGCAATGGATAATGGGGCAAAAATTAAAGTCACAGTCACAATTGATCGAGAAAATCGTAGCGCTATCATTGATTTTACTGGCACATCTCCACAGCTAAATAGTAACTTTAATGCTCCCAAAGCCGTAACTCAAGCAGCAGTTTTATATGTCTTCCGGACTTTGGTTGATGATAATATTCCCCTGAATGCTGGATGTCTGAACCCTTTAGAAATAATTGTGCCAATTGGCTGTATGCTTAACCCAATCTACCCGGCCGCAGTCGTCGCAGGTAACGTGGAAACCTCCCAAACCATTGTCGATGCTTTATATGGTGCGTTGGGTGTCATGGCTGGTTCCCAGGGAACAATGAATAATTTTACTTTTGGAAATCAGCGTTATCAATATTATGAAACCATCTGCGGTGGTTCTGGCGCAGGAGTTAATTTTGATGGTACTGATGCAGTCCATACCCACATGACCAACTCCCGATTAACTGATCCAGAAGTTTTAGAAACCCGCTATCCTGTATTAGTAGAAAGTTTTAGTCTGCGTCCCCATAGCGGCGGTAAAGGTCAACATTCCGGTGGTAATGGCGTAATTCGCCGCATTCGGTTTTTAGAACCCATGACAGCAAATATTCTCTCTAGCCATCGCGTAGTTCCGCCCTTGGGATTAAATGGAGGGGAAGCAGGAAAAGTAGGACGCAACTGGATAGAACGTCAGGATGGAACCCAAGAGAATTTAAACAGTACCGCTACAGTAGAAATGCAGCCTGGAGATGTTTTTGTGATTGAAACCCCTGGCGGCGGCGGATTTGGTTCACTCTCCTAATTTTGAACTAAGACTCAGATCCCCGACTTCTTGAAGAAGTCGGGGATCTTTCTATTGCGGTTAGGTTTTATTTCTCTTTTTTACCTCCGGAAATTTGCCCTTGTTGGCTTTGTCCTGGTAACTGAACAGTCACAACTCTGGTTTTTTCTTCTTCGGCTTTTGGCATGGTGAGACACAAAACACCATTCTGAAAGTCAGCTTGTACTTTATCGTTTTGAATTCGAGATGGTAGAGGTATTACTCTTTGAAATCTGCCATAACGAAATTCTGAACGCCGCATACCTCTTTTTTGTTCGTCCTTGATTTCACATTTACGTTCACCAGTTACAGAAACCGTATCTGCGGCAACTTTGACATCTAAGTTTTGGGGGTCAATCCCAGGAATTTCCATCCACAGTTTGATATCATCAGATGTTTCTTCCAATTCTGCTGGAGGTACAAATGTCAATCTATCGCTGATGATTTCGCCTGTATCAGTTGAGGGTGTGATTTGATCCAGTAGACGATTCATTTGGCGTTGAATGGTTTCTATTTCTCTAAAAGGTTCCCAGCGACTTAATACCATGATTTTTATCTCCAATTAATTGTTTTAGGTGTTTAAAAGATTCTGCGTTCAGTTCCCCAAGTCCGGAGGCGAAAAGCCAGAATCAGGAGTAAGATACCGAAAATAATGGCGTAAGCACCAATAATCCACAGAATTGCTAATGCGCCAGCAAGAGGCCAGACGAGCAACAATATGCCGAACAATACCGAGGCGATGCCGGCGATCGCTAGTAACCACTCATTCTGAATTTCTTTTCGTATCTGAATGGCTGCGATGATTTCTAAAACGCCAGTAACGATCGCCCAAGCTGCAATCAGATAAAGCAAGACTAATGCTGTGATTCCTGGCCAGATAAAAGCCATGATTCCAACAGCAATACCAATTGCACCTTCGAGCAACATTATCCAACCGTGGGTATGAGTTAGACCATCTCGGAAGGCAGCGATCGCTAATAATACTCCACTGACTAAGACAAAGGCAGCAAAGATAAATATCAAAGCTGTTAGGGTAATATCTGGCCAGAAGAGGGCTGCTAAACCAAAGATGATGGCGATCGCTCCCCGTAATGCAACTGTCCACCAATTCCTGGCCAAGCGCGTTCCCATTCTCATGGGGTCAAGATTTGTCATAGCTGGAGTTTGTAACTGGCGTTGAAGGTTTGTCTAAACACCAAAGGGAAAAGTCTCTGGTGCGTCCCGCATTTCCCAGGTGGGAACTCGGTCTAGAGGTTGGACTCCCTTGGTATCATCAATGTGAATCACCGCATCAAATTGTTCAGGTAAACAAGCATGGAAGTAGTGACTCACACGCTCAGTTTCCGGCTGGTAAATCACACCGATTGCTCTTTCTAGCCGGGGTTGCCGTAGACCCACAATTGCTTGATTCTCATCCCGGAGGTTGAGGTAAAATTGGGGTCTTTCAGTTTCATGGAATAAAGCTTCATAACTTCCAGGTAAAGCAGAGCGAACTTGTTTGAGTTGAGCCGTTTCCCCCCAGTTAGAAACTGCGGTGACAGTACCGGTATAGGTGGTAAAGCCGATATTTACAGCCTCATCGCCATAACGTTCTTTGACCAATTGACCAACATTCACCTCACCCATTGACCCCATATCAGTGGCGCGTGCGTCACCTAAATGGGAGTTGTGTTCCCAAACCACAACTTTGGCTGGTTGACCTTGTTGATCTAAATGTGTGATCAGCTGGTCTAAGGTTTCGGCCATGTGGCGATCGCGAATATTCCAGGAAGACACTCGCCCTTGAAACATGGAACGGTAGTAATGTTCAGCATTTTTGACTAATCGCGCGTTCTGTTCGGCATAAAAGAACTCATCAGCCTTAACTCGCCCGTCTTTCTGCACGTATTCCGCAGTCCGACGTTGCAATTCTTGGAGCTGATTAATTACTTGTTGCTCACAGGATTGGGCAATGCCAAAACTGGTAGCATACCCATATTGTTGGGCATCTTCGCCAAAATGCTCTAAGCATGAATAGCGATCGCGCGCGCGTTGGGCGGCTTCGGGGTCAACTTGATTCAGGTAGCCGAGAACTGCTTCTATGGAAGCATACATACTATAAAGGTCTAACCCATAAAAACCCGTTTTAATAGCTTTTTTGGGCAAACGATCATTGTATTCTCGTAACCAGCCCACAAAATTTAGCACCTCTGTATTTCGCCACATCCATAAAGGGAAGCGTTGGAAATTTAAAAGTGCTTCAGCCGGTGTAGGATCATCATCGACACCCTGGACGTAACGATTAACTCGGTAAGCATCAGGCCAATCTGCTTCCACCGCTACGGCTGTAAACCCCTTTTCTTGAATTAGTCGCTTGGTAATTTCCGCCCGTTGTTCGTAAAATTCATGAGTCCCGTGGGAGGCTTCGCCAATCAAGACAAAACGCGCATTGCCGATTAAATTCATTAATGGGTCGTAGTCTTGATCTGCGCCTGTTAATCGGTGTGCATACCCACGCAGCGCATCGACTATGCTGGTGATAGTTGCGTCTGCCATAATCAATTAATGATTGAGAAATACCCGCACGGGTTTTAAATTCCGTATCACCGCGCAAGTTAAGTTCGATACGGTTTTTACACCTGTTATATTTCGGTTCTTACTACTTTCAGCTTAAAAATCTTCATCTCTGATTCCATCTGGCTAAGGTCGCATGATACTAAATATATGGTTCTCCCTCTAGGAATAGTCAAAACACATATCTTGCATCTTCCATTCCTCTCCCCTGCAAGGAACTACGGTGTACACACAAGTGATCTGCTCCCCTTAAAAAGGGGGACTTTGATTCTATTTCCCCCCTTCTCAAGGGGGGTTAGGGGGGATCGAAACGCTGTTAGGCAACTTGATAAGACTTGTATGTACAACACCATAGCCCTGCAAGGAGAGAGGCTGAAAAAGCCTATTATTTATTTGATACTACGTTATAGATTTTTTGCCCCTTCCCTTGTAGGGAAGGGGTTGGGGTTAGGTTCCGTCGAACTCACGTTTTTATGAAATGTCTGATCAAGTTTGGTTATCACATCTGCAAAAACACCGTGCGATCGCAGTTATTCGCGCCTCAGATATGCGGTTAGCTCAAAAAATGGCTATGGCTGCGGCTGATGGGGGAATGGGGCTGATTGAAATTACCTGGAATAGCGATCGCCCTGGGGAATTAATTAGTCTATTACGGGCGGAGTTACCAAATTGTCTCATTGGCACGGGGACGCTGTTTAATGTCGGACAATTGCAAGAGGCGATCGCTTCTGGGGCGCAATTTCTCTTCTCCCCCCACGTTGATTCTGCCATGATTCAAGCCGCAGTCAAACAAGATGTGCCAATTATACCCGGTGCTATGACTCCCACAGAAATTGTCACTGCTTGGAATCAGGGTGCAAGTTGTGTGAAGGTGTTTCCTGTGCAAGCTGTGGGAGGAGTTAATTATATTAAAAGTTTACAAGGGCCACTGGGTGAAATTCCCTTGATTCCCACTGGGGGAGTGACTTTAGAAAATGCTCCAGAATTTATCCAAGCTGGTGCGATCGCTGTGGGTTTGAGTGGTCAATTATTTCCTGAAAAGCTGGTTATACAAGGAAATTGGCAAGCGATCGCGTCCCACGCAAATCAACTAATGCAGAGTGTAACAACATAGCCTAAGAAGTATAAAGGGCTACTGAATAATCCTCCCGACGGCACACACAACCCGAAAACCAAGACCGTAGTAGTGGTCGTCGCGACCATAGTAGTCGCGAAACGCAGAACGGCAGCTTCTAGGATAGATGCCCCAGGAACCGCCCCGCAGTACGGTTCTTCCTTTTTTCTGGTAAAAATTATCATTATTATCAAACCAAGCACAACCATCTATTGGCGCTCCTTCATAGTTACCGTGCCAATCATCCAGACACCATTCCCATACGTTGCCGTGCATATCGTATAATCCAAAGTTGTTGGCTACCCCAAAACTCCCTACTTCTGTTGTTTCTTCTCTGTCAACTCCTTTAACCCCATCACCATAGGTGTAGTTGCCATCATAGTTAGCCAAATCGGTTGTAATTGTCTCACCAAAATGGAATGGGCTAGTAGTTTCAGCACGACAGGCATATTCCCATTCTGCTTCACTGGGTAGGCGGTACTGCCTTTTTGTATGGGCAGTCAGACGCTTCACCCTCAATCCAATAAATCATAAATAACCATAAATAACCATAAATCAAGACATTTGGCAGATTTAACCAGAAAATTCCGGAATCAATCTAACTAAGCCCGAAATAAAAAATAGTAGAGGTAAATCATTTTGTTTATCTCAAAGAGATTTTGCGTAAATCCTGACCGAAAAATTTGTAGTTTAAGTTACATCGCCACAATAAATCTACGGTGACTGATCTGGAAGTGTTGGGGAATTTCCCAAAGATCAACACCTGATGATTTGTATTTTCGATCAACACGACTAATCACGATAGCAACAGCTCATTTTTGCCGAAACCAGCAAACCAAATATATAAGGTAATGCAATATGCAAAGGTGGATACGTTCAACAGGAACTTTCTGCACAGGTGTAGTATTAGCGATCGCGACTTTGGTTTCCTGTCCACCACCAACCACAGGTGACTCCAACTCTGCTATAGTCAACGCCGCACCACCTAACAATAGTTTCACCATAGCGCAACGAAACTCCAAACCTCGCCGGATTGAAATTAGCTTATCTGAACAACGCCTACGCGCCTGGGAAGGTAAAAAACTCATATATTCATACCGAGTTTCTACAGGTAAACGCTCTACCCCCACTCCTACAGGTAGTTATCGAATTAACTCTAAGCATCGCGTTAACCGAATGCGAGGCAGGGGCTATGATATTCCTGATGTTCCTTATGCGATGTATTACCACCGAGGCTATGCCATTCACGGTGCTTACTGGCACAACAACTTTGGGACTCCAATGAGTCGTGGTTGTACCAATTTACCAGTGTCCCAAGCTCGAAAACTATATAACTGGGCTTCAGTTGGGACTTTAGTCGTAGTCCGGAGATAAAAGGTGTAGGGGCAATTAATGAATTGCCCCTAGGGAAAATTTCTGGCAATGTATAATTATTTTCTACCAGATGCCTATTCAGTTAAAAAAGTGATATAGTTAGTGATAATACTGAATAAATATCTAAAATCCAACCAGTAGAGGCAAGTATGGCTACGCTATGCAAGCTATCACCAATATTATTCGTTCTTCACGGGTATATTGCTCAACCTGCCCCTACTGCAAAATCTAAAGCTAGTTTTGGAAAAAAATTTAGCGGGCAATCTTACTTGTCTAAGCTAAAACCTAAGTATTTTATATCAATATGAACTGGAAGCAAATATCTCTATACTTTGTAGCCTTTTCCTTGCCCTTATATTTTCATGCTCCTGTTGCTTCAGCACAGACACCATATCAGTCTGAGCAGACAAAAGAAACTTGGCAAATTAGCCAAACATTTAAACCACCAAAACGAGGTGCGCCTCCCGCAAGTGCTGGTGGTTCAACCCGTGGTATTACTTGTCTCACGAATAACCAAAAATTAATTTCTTTAACACCTCCAGATAAATTGGGGCTAACATTGGCAACACACCCGACATTTTTCTGGTTTATACCTAAAACTCCAGTAAAAACAGCCAGGTTTCTACTCTTAACTGATAACTCTCAAAAAGTCGTTTATGAAACTACTTTGAAACTACCAAATCAACCAGGAATTATTAGCTTGACCCTCCCGGAAAGTGTTGATGCACTGGAAGTAGGTAAAACTTATAACTGGTCTTTAAACATTGTGTGTAATGCTAATGACTTTAGCGGCAATCCGGGGGTAAATGGTTTTGTGGAACGTATTCAGCCAGAATTACCCCTATCCGCAGCGTTAAAAACAGCAAATCTGCGGACTTTGCCTACTATCTATGCAGAAGCAGGAATTTGGCATGAGGCTTTAACAAGTTTGGTGGAACTACGCCGTGCAGAACCGAATAGTTTCAACGTCAGATTGAATTGGCGAAAATTCTTTAACTCGGTGGGGCTAAATGCGATCGCCTCAGAACCCTTCCTTGATTGCTGTGTTGCTGAGGATACATTAGCAAAATAATGTGGGCAAAGCTGAAACCCAAAATTTGGCAATGGCGAGGTGTAATAATTGCAGTTCCTCATATTACACTCTTAGTAATTGCACTGCGCTTGACTGGATTATTACAATTGTTGGAATTAGCAGCCCTGGATCAATTCTTTCTCCTGCGTCCACCAGAGCCTGTAGATTCTCGGATTGTCATAGTTGAAATTAATGAAGCAGATGTTCGTCAACAAAAACAATGGCCTATGTCTGATAAATCTCTAGCCATTGTGTTAGAGAAAATTAAACAACAGCAACCCAAAGCCATTGGTTTAGATATCTATCGTGATTTACCTGTAAATCCTGGTCATCAAGACTTACTTGAAGTATTTGCTTCTACACCCAATTTAATTGGAGTGCAAAAGGTTTCTGATACTTTTGATAGTTCTGCCGTTGATCCATCTCCTTTACTCAAGGAACTTGAGCAAATTGGAGCTAATGACTTACCTTTAGATGGTGATGGCAAAATTCGCCGGGCATTGTTATATGTCAATTTAGACGATGATCAAACTTTAAGAAGCTTTGCATTAGAACTAGCATTATTTTACTTGGAAGCAGAAGGAATTACCGAAAAGCCAGCCGCTAATAACCCTAATTATTTACAGTTAGGTAAAGGTATTTTCCCGATTTTTGAAGCTAACGATGGGGGTTATGTCCGAGCCGATGCTGGCAGCTATCAAGTTCTGTTAAACTATCGAGGTGGGATACAGCAGTTTACCAATATTTCCCTCACAGATGTGCAAGCAGACCGCATCCCCAGTCAGTTAATGCAAGACAAAATAGTATTAATTGGTGCAAGTGCAGAAAGTTTGAAAGATTTATTTTATACGCCTTATAGTAGTAATATATTGACTCATCCCGAACGCATGGCGGGTGTGACAATTCATGCTAATTTGATTAGTCAAATTTTGAGTGCGGCTTTAGATGGTCGTCCATTGATTAAGTATTTACCTGAACCAATCGAATGGCTATTAATATTAGGCTGTTCAATTCTTGGTGCTACTTTAGCTTGGTTAGAACGTCACACTAATCACCAAAAAATTGTGATTGTTGTGAGTATTTCTTTAGTGGGTGCTGGTTTACTTGGTGGCAGCTTTTTGGCGTTTTTGGCTGGGTGGTGGATTCCTATTGTACCTTTACTGTTAGCGTTAGGTGGGTCTGCGATCGCCCTAACTCAGTATATTGCCCAAAGTGTTACCGAGATGCGAAGAACCCTGGGGCGCTATCTCACAGATGAAGTCGTGGCTAATATTCTGGAAACTCCTTCTGGGTTAAAGCTAGGCGGAGAACGGCGAAAAGTCACCACACTCATGTCTGATTTAAGAGGATTTTCCGCGATTGCAGAACAGTTTCCCCCTGAGCAAGTCGTGAAAATTCTCAATCTGTATTTGGGCGCAATGACCGATGTAATTAACCAGTATCAAGGCACAATTAACGAGTTTATGGGCGATGGCATTTTGGTAATGTTTGGTGCGCCCATTCGTCGTGCAGATGATTCTCAAAGAGCGATCGCTTGTGCGGTAGCAATGCAATTAGCGATGCAGCAAGTAAATGCTAAAAATCAACAAATGGATTTACCAATCCTGGAAATGGGAATTGGGATTAATACAGGTGAAGTGGTTGCGGGAAATATAGGTTCTCAAAAACGCGCTCAATACACAATTATTGGCAGTCATGTGAATTTAGCAGCCCGCATTGAGACTTATACTGTGGGAGGACAGATTTTGATTTCTGAAAATACCTGCAAAGATGCCGATATTGACCTGGAAATTGTCGGAGAACTGCAAATAGAACCCAAGGGAATCAAAGACCCTGTTACCATATATGATATTCGTGGTATTGGCGGTAAATACAACCTGTTTTTGCCTAAAGATAATGAGGCAATGATTAAATTAAGTCAAGAATTGCCTATTGAATACACCATTTTGCAAGGAAAACACGATCTAGGAACCTTATTACAGGGTTCATTAGTAAGTCTCTCACCAAAAGAAGCACAATTGCGATCGCCTGATTCTTTAGAACTTTTTAGTAATCTTAAACTCAAGTTATTGATTAAGTCAGAATCAGCTACAGATTTAGGGCATTTTTATGGTAAGGTCATTAAAAAATTAGATGCTGACGAGCATTATTTTTTAATTCGGTTTACAGCTATTCCTCCTGAAATAGTTTCAGTGTTAAATAATTTATGTCCTGGACTGACAAGCCTAAAATAGTACATTAAACATAAAACCTTGACGATATAGATCCCCGACTTCTCAAAGAAGTCGGGGATCTGGATATGCCAAAAAGTTTTAAAACTGTTTTATTGTGGCTGATTCAGAGAATCACTCAATTGAGTTTCTGTATAATGAGGAACCCATCCTTCTGCGGTTGTAAAATAGCGCACCGCTTTTAAATGTAACAAAGCTGTAGGACTACACCAATGTTCAACACCTGCGGGAATATGAATATAGTTTTGTGATTGAATTAATAACTGTATCTGCTGACCATCAGGTTTGACAAAACCAAAAATCATTTCTCCTGCCAATATGTAGAGAGCTTCAGGTGCAGTATGATGATGGTAGCGGTTGTAAGTAGCTATAATATTCTGAAAATTCGGTGAACCTGGATGTATATTTAGCAAATCAGCCCACATATAGCCATTTTCTTGCTGAATAAATTCAAAAACACTATTATGTAACTCTATTATCTGCTGTTTCTCGGCATCATTTAAAATATCCTGTTCTAGAAGTTGGGGAAAAAGCAGAGATGTTCCTGGGTCATAATGTTTTAAACAGATACCAAGAGGCGCAATTTCTCTGAGTATTTCATGGAAATCGCTCTTGATTGTGCCGTCGTCTAGTAATAAGGTGGGCATGACAAAAATACTAAATAAAAAAACTATATTTAACTTTAACTCTGTAAGCCACAATCCCGATAGATATACCGGAGATTACGCTTTGATATATTCTACCCTGTGTAGTCCAGCGATTGTCATTAGAATGATGTGCAAAAATACCATAAGAGTCTAAGCTAGTACAAGCGAACTATTATGGGTGTGGAATGTCTGACTTAATTTTGTTTTGGCATCGTCGTGATTTACGTATTTCTGATAATACAGGACTAGCTGCGGCTAGAGAACAGAGTGCAAAAGTTGTGGGTGTATTTTGCCTAGATACTCAAATTCTGTCACGGGATGATGTCGCCCCGGCGAGAGTTACATACATGATTGGCTGTTTACAAGCACTACAACAGCGATATGCCGAAGTTGGTAGCCAATTGTTAATCCTGCATGGCAATCCTATACAAGTTATACCAGCTTTAGCGGAAGGGTTAAATGCTAAGGCTGTATTTTGGAACTGGGATGTAGAACCCTATTCTCAAACACGCGATCGCACAATAATTGATATCCTAAAATCAAAGGGCATTGAATTTCTGCTGGAAAATTGGGATCAAATTCTCCACTCACCCGATGAAATTCGTACAGGTGCGAAAAGTCCTTACACTGTTTACAGTCCTTTCTGGAAAAATTGGAGTAGCAAACCCAAGGCGAAACCAGTAGAAACACTGCAAAATGTTGTAGGTTTAACAGAGGCTGAACAAGAAATTGCTAAACAAGCGGGAGTTATTCCCTTACCCACAGCTAGAGATTTAGGATTTATCTGGGATGGAGATTTAAGTATTGCACCAGGAGAAGCCGCAGCACAAGAACGATTAGAGGAATTTACTACTAGTGCTATTACTGAATATCAAGAACAGCGTAATTTTCCTGGTGTTGATGGTACATCAAGATTGAGTGCGGCTTTAAAGTTTGGTGTAATTGGTATTCGCAAGGTGTGGTCAGCGACTTTAGAGGCGCGAGAATTTAGCCGCAGCGAAGAAGCAGAAGCTAGTATCCGCACATGGCAACAGGAATTAGCCTGGCGGGAGTTTTATCAACACGCTATGTATAATTTTCCAGAGTTGGCTGAGGGTGCTTACCGTGACACTTTTAAAGATTTTCCTTGGCAAAATAACGAGGAATATTTTCAGGCTTGGTGTGAGGGTAAAACTGGTTATCCCATTGTGGATGCGGCTATGCGCCAGTTAAATGAAATGGGTTGGATGCACAACCGTTGTCGAATGATTGTGGCGAGTTTTTTAACTAAAGATTTAATTATTAATCCCCAGTGGGGAGAAAAATATTTTATGCAGAAACTAATTGACGGTGATTTGTCTGCTAATAATGGCGGTTGGCAATGGAGTGCTTCTAGTGGTATGGACCCGAAGCCGTTAAGGATTTTCAACCCTGCTAGTCAAGCCCAAAAGTTTGATGGGGAAGGGGAATATATTCGCCAATGGGTATCAGAATTAAGTTCTGTAGATACAGAGTATTTAGTTACTGGAAAAATTCCACCTTTGGAGCTTCACGGTATTGACTATCCTTCACCAATTGTAGACCATAAGGTGCAGCAAGCTTTATTTAAACGGATGTATCAAGAGCAAAGAATTCTCGTTAGTTCTGAATCTTGACTCAGGTTTTGGAACTATGCCACAATCAATTTTCTGGTGAGATTAACAAAATAGTTGTCGGCATACATTCCAAAACCCATTTATAGCAAAGTGCTGAATGGTAAGCCAATTACAGGTATTTTCATTTTCAGGTAAATAGACCACACGGTAGGGGCGCAAGGCCTTGCGCCCCTACCGTGTGGTTCAAATACATGAAAACTGATGTAAATATGAGAGTGCTAGAGTTTCAATCCTTCCAAGACTGGTAAGGGTTTGAGGTTTAGATGAGAGCGAAATTGGTATTCTTTAGCTGCTGTGAGGGCTTGCTTGGCTTGTTCTAAGGCATAAGTCGCCTCTTGCTGTTTTTTAATGGTCTGATTTTGGCGCTTGATGGCAATTTCCGCATGGCTAATTTTTCTCACCTTTTCTTTGAGTAATAACAGCCATGCTGCGGTTTCATTCTGAAGTTCTTCCAGAGTCAGGGGTTTGACTAATAAACGTAGCTCATCAACAGGGATATTCGGCTCTATAGTCGTCATTGCAACTTGAGCATCCCCACTGGTTAAAGGTTTAACTTTTTCAATTCCAGTTTCTTCAGCTTCGACTGTTTGCGATAGCGAAGCGCTGCTGCAAGCAGATCGCCCTACTGGCGTGACAAGCTTAAAATGAGGCATTAGCCAAAGTCCATATCATCGGCGTTTATCTGCGTTTATCGGCGTTTTTTTACCTCCAAACTAATGCACTATTTTAGCCTTGTCAGTCCACTACTGTACCCCATAAGGTGACAGCACAAACAATACTCACGAGAAAAATAGCACGAACTCGATAGTGCATCACGGTCTGTTTCTCCTCGCACCCGAAAATTATTTATATGACTCTAATTAATAAAACTTTATAGTTCTAATTCTGTATAACAGAAAATTGATAATTTTGAAAGGAGATTTTTGATAAAAGGTCAGAAAAAATAACTGGCATAGCGATCGCCTAAATTCACCATTAAAGAATAATGATATAAGTATCTACCGATACGATTACGGCTTATGCCATCTCCACCTGACGACCTCTTAAAAATCCAACTGAGGGTATCATCCTCCCACCCGCAATTACTAGAAGGATTGGATATATGGTTGCGCTTGGGTTTAATCTCTGATATCCAAGTTATGCACCTGTGCCGACAGTTTCTAGTCTGTACATTAGTATTAGTTCCCGCCACTCAACCAGAAAGAGTAATTGTCAAGGCTTCTGACCCTGTAAAACCTTTACCTGTAGCAGCCTTAGCTAGTAGCCGCAGACAAACACCCAAACCACCACCAGAACCTAACTTCCTCACCTCAATGTTGCAGTCCCTGGGGGCAGAATTGAGTGTGCGTTGGCTATTATTTTTAGGTTTATTTTTAGTTGTGGTTTCCTCTGGCGTACTCGCTGCTAGTCAGTGGGAGAGGTTTCCGGCTTCTGGACAGTATGGTGTTTTATTCCTTTATACCTTAAGTTTCTGGGGATTTAGCTTTTGGGCTGGGAGACAAGATAATCTCAGGTTAACAGCGCAGACGTTGCTGATTGTCACCTTATTATTAATCCCGGTGAACTTTTGGGCAATGGATAGCTTTAAGTTATGGCAAAATCCTTTGGACTGGTTGACAGTGGCGATCGCCTGTCCTACTCTGACCTTTATTACAGCTGTACTCTGCAAAAATCGCGCTGTTTTTAGCAACCTACCCACAGGGAAATTACCTTTAATTAATATTCTGGGGTTAATTTATTTGCATTGGGGTTGGCAAATTCCCAACTTTCCGGTAATTGCTATTTACGTGGCAATGGTGGGTACAACTATCATTACTATTTATCACCATCGTTATCCACCGCAGCCCCCTACTACTTCCGAAAATTCCAATGCTGCACCGAATAATTTAGGTATCAGCTTATTCGCATCTGTAATTATTTATGCCTTAGTTGTTCTATTAATTCGAGCTATTTTTGTCAATGGAGTAGATATCACTCAGTTAGGGTTAGCCATTGGGATTTGCGGCTGGTTAGCAACTTGGTTAGCACAAAACCGAGATTCTGCATCTGTTTGGCAAAGATTGGGAGGCGCTTTCTTATTCTTGGGCTGGCTAATAACAGTATTCGATCAACCAGCACAAGCCATAGCCGTGAGTGGATTGGCTTTGTGGTATGTCGGTCATCGCTTAGGAAGATATTCCTTACCGATTGACTTAGCAATATTTTTTACCATTGGTTTACAAGCAGTTTGGCTAGGTTGGCGGTTAGTACCTTTAGATATCCAACAAAGTGCGATCGCCATTGGCATTCAACTTACTAACGCTGTCAATGAACCTTGGGCGTTATTGAGTGTCGCTTTATTCCCTTATTTAATCTTTATGGTGGTAATTACCGAAAAGCTAAATCGCCCCCAAAAGCGGGAATTAGCTAAATTTGGTGAATTGCTGACGCTGTTATTTGGTACTTTTTTAACCACCATTGGGACTGTAAATCCCACAGTGCGATCGCTCAATTTCCTCTTTTCTACCATCACTCTCGCCGTCGTCACCAAACGCCGTTCTTCTGTCCCCCTTCCCTTGGTATATCTGACTCACATCATGGGGGTGCTGACTTTATGTTCCAGTATTCATTGGCTATTACCAAATCTAGCTATACACATCTGGGTAACTATTTTACTCGCTTTGATGGTAGCAGAATGGGTATTTAGTTTGGGCGAAGGCTTATGGCAACAGAGTGCATGGTACATCGGCATAGGACTAGCAATAGTCAGTTTTAGCCTTTTGTGGGTAAATAATCTCGAAACTGGCTATAACTTAATTCTTAACCGATATCCTTGGGGATGGTTATGGCTAATTACCCCTATTAGTCTCACAGCTTTAGCTAGTCGCACCACTGGACAACGGCGCACAGCAAATACTTTATTAAGTATTCTCGCTATCAGTATAAGTCAACTATTAACTTTAGCACTGCCTGGAACCAGATTAATTAGTCTGGGTGTAGCTACGGCGGTAATGTTTGCCAATACTTGGTATTTGAGAGATAAAGCCACGGCTGTAATTACAGTTGGTTTTGGCTTGAGTTTAACCGGGGCGTTGCTGTGGGCGAGTATACCTGAACTTAGTATACCTGGGTGGTTTATTGTCGGGGCGATCGCAATTCTCAGTTTATGGTTAGCCAGAACCGCCCTCAACCGCAGGGGTAACGAATTAGCAACTATATATGCAGTCGCCTGTGACGGCTGGGCGAGTATATTATGTGGCATCGAATTATTTACGATGACCCTACACTCAGGTTTAGTATATTTAGGGCTATTTACCCCAGGAACATTATTTTTAACCGCCACCACCATCACATTAGGCGCAATTATTTATCGTAGTTGGCAGTCTCCCACAAATTGGGGATTTTATGGCATTGGTTGGTGTGCAGAATTGTTAATTGCTGAAATCCTGGCTTTTGGAGAACATTCATTAATCAGGATTGCAGTTGCTAACATCGCTTTGGGTTTAATCGCCCAACTTTTAGGAGAATGGTGGCGACGCAAACACCAATTAGAGAGAATCCCCAGCAGCTTGCACATTTTGCCCTTAATCTATGGCGGATTTAGTGTATTGCTGCGTTTAGACACCTTCACCGCTTGGACTGGTTTATTTTCCTTGGGTGTAGCTTTAATTCTCATTGGTGTGGGGCGACGCAATCAAGTTTTCAAACCTCTGTTGTATTTAGGCATCATTGGCGTATCTATTTCTGCTTATGAACTGCTGTTTTATCAAATGTCTCAAACCACGGGAGGCGCATTAGGTGATGGCTTAATTGCGATGTCTGCCCTAGGGACGAGCATCATGTATGCTTATCGTATCCTCACCCCCTGGATTGTCGGCTATTTACGTCTGACTCCCGCAGAAATTAAAGGTATCTCCCATCTGCACTGGTTTTGGAGTAGTGCCTTATTAATGGCGGCTATTCTCCTACCTATTGATATTAACCGTTTGGTGGGATTAGGTACTGGCGTATTTTTAATTAGATATGCCATATTTCAGGGTAAGGGAACCCCTGCTATCCCCCGCATTTTTGGCATGATCACTACAGGAGAATTGTGGGTTTACCTCGGATTCTTACAGGTAGCCGCTATGCGAATTTATTGGCGGGAAACAGCAGTGGGACAATGGTTCGGTGGTCCCTTAGTGCCTTGGAACGGTGCGATCGCTTGCGTAATTGCCTATTTTCTCTATATCTTACCCTGGGAAAGTTGGGGTTGGTCAAAAAGACCTTGGCAACAAGCCGCATACATCCTACCCCTAATAATTATATGGGAAACCAACCTGCAAGTTTCCCTCATTGCCTTACTCATAGCAGCTGGGTTTTATATCTTCCTGTCCAAAATGGGTAACAACATTCGTTTTACATATATCAGTGTAGCCATAATTGATTGGGGATTATTTCGCTGGTTTGGTAGCTTACTTTTGAATGATCCTTTGTGGTATGTAACACCAATGGGATTGTCAATATTGTATGTTGCTCAAGTAGATACTCAACTTAAACTACCAGCGTATAAAACGGCTCGCCACATTTTACGATTGTTAGGTAGTGGTTTGATTTGTGGATGGGCAGTTTTATTTAATCAAAATACACCTTTAATTCCTGGGGGTTTCAGCCTTGTAGCTATCTTTGCCGGATTAGCCTTGCGAACCAGGGCATTTCTTTATCTTGGTACAGCGACGTTTTTGATTACCAGTTTCTATCAGTTAGTGATTTTCAGCTTCAGCTACCCCTTTTTAAAATGGATTGTGGGTTTGCTAGTAGGTATCGTACTGATTTCCATCGCTGCTAACTTTGAAACTCGCCGTACTCAGATCAATATATTACTTCGCAATATCAGTGATGAACTGAAACAATGGCAATAGTTACGTAAAGATTCGGTGAAGTTTTTTTAAACTGTTACTAGAGAATTTTATTGTGGTAGTAATATTATTATGCTACTGGCAACAGTATTTTTACTTGTCCCAGATATGCATTGACTGCATTTATCTACCACAGAGAGACAAACCTTATATGAACTCTCGGCCTATTTCCTCTATTGAAAAATTGCTGCTTGCTATAGCAAAGAGTTCTAAGAAGTTGCTTCACCACATTAATGCTTTGCGTCCACGACAATGGACTAAAAACCTCGTGGTATTTGCAGCACCCTTATTTGCTTTTAGTATCAATTTTGAGTCATTACTGGGTAGTGTATTAGCATTAGTCTTATTTTGTTACACATCTAGTAGTTTTTACTTAATTAATGACCTCGCAGATGTAGAGGCTGATCGTCAGCACCCGGTCAAGTGTAAGCGACCAATTGCGGCTGGTTTAGTCAGTATTCCAGTAGCCATAGGCATGGCATTGGTGCTGCTAAGTAGTTCTTTAATGATCGCATGGTGGCGATCGCCCCAATTAGGAGCAACAATCACTGCTTATGCAATTTTGCAAGTTGCATATAATCTGCGACTAAAACGGACAGTAATTCTGGACGTAGGTGCGATCGCTACCGGATTTGTACTGCGAGCCTATGCTGGTGCAGCTGCTACTGGTATTGTCTTATCAACTTGGTTTTTACTGTGTACAGCAATGCTGGCACTGTTTTTGGGAATTGAAAAGCGCAAAGCAGAATTGCGGTTAGCGCAAATTAAAGGTGGCAAAACTCGTTCTGTTCTCAAGCGTTACTCTCTACCGTTGCTGAATCGCATGGAAAATGTAGTCACAACTGGTACGATTGTTACCTATGCACTTTGGAGTTCTGGCCCTGCCCTGAATGGAGCATCTACCTCTTGGATGTTACTGACTTTACCTTTTGTTTTGTATGGTGTTTTTCGCTATCAACTCCTGAGTGATCCCCAAGAAATTTCCGGTCAGGGTGATAGTCTTTCAGAAGTAGGTGGACGTAGTGAACGACCAGAAGAAGTTTTATTAAAAGACTTGCCTATTCTGTTTACAGTCTTGAGTTGGGTGATCACTTGCTTTGTCATTCTCTGGTTCAAACATCAAGGTCTTATAGAGTAAGGCATCTTCAGAAGCTTGCAGATGAAAAAATTGACATTTTTTTGGCGGAAGTGGCAAAAAGGAAGCAACAAACTTCCACAACGCAGCCATAAACTAGCCCAGATAGATATTGAGCAAATTCAGAAGTGTGGTGTTAAAGGAATTATTCTAGATTTAGATAACACTATTATTTCCGAAGATGATCGCTACATCTCACCTGGCGCAGAAGATTGGATTACCGAGGCAAAGTTAGCCGGATTAAAGTTGTTTATGCTCTCAAATGGGAAACGTCAATATCGCGTTAAATTCTGGTCGCATCGACTGAATATTCCCGCAATTAGTCCGGCTAAGAAACCCTTCCCCTCTGCTTTTCGCCAAGCCATATACTCAATGCGACTATCACCCAAATATGTAGTAGTTATTGGTGATAGTTTGCATACCGATATTGTTGGAGCATGGCTTTGTGGTTGTCCTTCCATCCAAGTTGCTAGCTTACCCCATCCGCCACGATGGTGGGAAAAAATTGCAGGTAAATGGATTCAAATGCCTTATTTAGAGAAAGCAGAACTTTGGGAATTCCATGATAATATTAATTATAAAAATTTTCAGTAAATAATTTTTATGAGTAAGCAAAACATCAGAAATGCAGGTAAAAAATTGACGTTATGACCAACCCAATTATCTTTAGTTTACTAATTTTAATTACAGTGGGGTTAAACACACTAGCACAAACTCTGTTGAAATTAGGAGCAGGTCAAAATCCCTTAAATATTTATTTATTAGGAGGTATTTGTAGTTATGGATTGAGTACTATATTTTATATATTAGTTTTAGGGAAATTGAATTTATCTGTTGCCTATCCAATGGTGATAGGTTTAACAATTCTTGCCACAATGATTGCTGGGTCTATAATTTTGCGTGAAAAAGTATTAATTTCTCAATGGATAGGGGTGGGTTTAGTGTTAAGTGGTATTTGGGCGATCGCTTTAGCAAAAAGTTAGTAAATTTTTTGTCGTCTGAGTCTTCCAATCAATCAGTATTTAATTTATTATGCAACTACAACAATCTGTTACATCGCTAAGTCAGAGAAATAAGATTCTTTTAGCTACTCTAACCTTAGTAATATTTAATTTACTTGTCTCTTTGTTAGTTGTAAATCCCATTATTTCAAGATTATATTCAGGTGAATCATTCTTTATTATCAAACCCCTCTCAGGTCGCACAGAAAATTCCCTAGACTTTTATATTCTCAGGTATATTAAATTTTTTATTGCCTTTAACCTGTTAGGCTCTTTTTGTTTAATAGGTGCTATATCATCTGTGAAATATCTTAGGCAAATTAGAAATAATTTTAATTATGCCAACATTTCTCACCAGTTCATAGTAGGAATAAAAAAAAATATGCTTCCAGATCGAGATTGGAAGTTAATAGTTACCACAATCTGTATCCCGTTAACTTTTTTTGTCATTTATGTGATACTGGGTCTACAAATATCGCCCTATTTCAAAATATTTGACTACTTTGGATCAGATATTGGTGAGCAGATAAACGGTTGGACATCTATGGAGTGGAACAGTAATCACAAAGGATCTCATCCTTTAATTCTGCTGTTTGTAGATTTTATAGGCTCAGGTCTACATCAATTAATCTCATCTAAAGTCGTAACCGTTATCCTTCTCAATGCCTTTTTTGCCAGTCTAGCGGTTTTCTTAGCCTTTATTTTCTTTCGCTTGGTGCTGGGAAAATTTTTGGATGCGACACTTTTAACGCTCGTATTTGGCTTCAGTATGAGCCAGTTAGCTTTTGGAATGATACCAGAAACCTATGCCTTTGCTGCTGCTAGCATTATTGCCACCCATATATTATTCTTTATTTGTTTACGAGACAAAAAACTATACACTGAATATTGGGTTTTAACAGGGTTATTTACATTTGGGATCACGATTACCAATTTTGCCCAAAGCATCATTTGCTTTTCGGTAGTCGTTATTTTGCTTCGCCGAAAAGATAGAGTTGCCATCGTTGCAGAATATATTGGTGTTGTATTCCTAATATCTTTTTTATTAAGTCTGATTCAATACAAAATTTTTACCAACGCCGCTCTATTTTTCGTACCTTCAACAGTTGTAACAGAGCTAAAATATACAGCGATTAACATTATTAATCAACCTTTAACTACGCTCCATGAATTGGGGCAACATTTTTTCATTGTCAATTTTGTCTCAGCCTCACCTTTGCCACCGGCGGAAGAAATTCTCACTCGCAGACCAATTATCGGCTTTTTTAAGCGTCCTCTGAATTACAACCTCGTGGGATTAGCAGGGATTGTTCTTTGGCTGTCTATTTTTATTTCAGGCCTATTCAAGAACATACAAATGATTCATCAGAACAGGCCTATGTTCTACGGACTTTTCCTATGCATTCTATTTAATATCGCACTTCATTCGGTATTTGGTGTACATGAAATGTTTCTCTATACCTGTCACTTTACTTTTTTAGTTCTAGCAATTGTCACCAACCTTTCATTAATTAAAAATAGGTATTACAAAGCTGGTTTAGTAGCTTTAATTGTTTTGATGGGAACAAATAATTTGTGGGTAATGAAGCAAATTATTGAAGCAGCCTCTACCCTCAGCAACAACACCCTTTGAAACAGAGGCATAGCAGGGGGCAGGGGGCAGGGAGCAGGGAGCAGAGGGAAAAGAAACTTACCACTTTTCCCACTTAGCACTCAGAACTCCTTAGTCCTGTACGGGCGGGTTTACTAAGGATTTTGACGAACCACAGACTGACTGCTTAAACCCGCCGCTAACAGCACTCAGCACTGTACAAAGCCTGAACCCATTGCCATTCTTGCGTTAAACCCTCCCTCAAGGAAACTTGGGGCTGATATCCTAAAATTTGCCGCGCTTTCGAGACATCAGCCGCAGTATGACGCGCGTCTCCCATCGCTTTTTCGATGTAATTCTTTTTAATGGGTTTGCCTACTATTTCTGCCATAGTATCCAAAACCTCTGCTAAAACTACCCTGCTACCACCACCAATATTGAATATTTCACCTGTGCCTTCTGGTACAGTGGCGGCAGCTAAATTAGCAGCTATGGCATCACTGACAAAGGTAAAATCTCGCGTTTGCTGTCCATCTCCATAAATGGGAATTGCTTCATCTTGCAATATAGCTTTAAAAAACTTATGAAATGCCATATCTGGGCGCTGTCTGGGTCCATAAACGGTAAAATAGCGTAGTGCCACAATGGGTACACCAAAGTTTTTGTGATATAGTCTACACAAACGTTCAGCCGCTAGTTTGGTAATCCCATAAGGGGAAACAGGTTGTGGCGGAATTTTCTCGTTGGTAGGTAATGTTTCGGCATCGCCATATACACTTGATGTAGAGGCAAATACTAATTTTTTCAGATTTTGAGCATCCTTCGCCGCTTCTAACAAAATTTGGGTTGCACTAATATTTCGTTCTGTATAATTCCGGAAACCTTCACCCCAACTGGCTCTTACTCCTGCTTGTGCTGCTTGATGGTAAACCACATCAACATCTTTAAGCAGCGCCGGCCAATCTAAAGACTGAATATCGCCTTTAATTAAAGTAAAATTAGGTGAATCTTGTAAATGTGCAATATTTTTGTGTTTTAATATCGGATCATAGTAATCATTAAACTGATCAATTCCAATTACCTCTTTTCCTTGTTGCAGTAATGCGTCCACAAGGTGAGAACCAATAAATCCTGCTGCTCCAGTAACAATATTTTTAGCCATGTATTCTATTCTATTGATATGTGTTTATTTTCAATATTCACAGGTTAATACTTAAAATTATCAAATGTCATGAATTAGGAAGTTCTTTGCAGTTAATTGTTTTAACGTTGAAAAATCCCTGATAAATACTGAAGACCTGTGTTGATATTTTCTAAATACTTATAACTTTATTGTTCTAAAAAAATAGAATTACTCCTTAAATATACGAATAAAATAAGTATAACCTCTAATGTGATTAGCACAAAATTTGATTAGGGACTTGCATAAGCACAATAATTGATGAAAAAATTGATCCACGAGTTCCCCGCTAGGGTGTTCTCGTTTCACAAGGGACGCACGAGGAAATAAGTGAAAGTTTTAGTTGTCGGTAATGGGGGGCGCGAACACGCTCTAGCTTGGAAACTGTTGCAATCTCCGCAAGTTGAGCAAGTTGTCTGTGTGCCAGGGAACGGGGGTACGGCTAGCCTGCAAGGTTGCCAGAATTTGACTTTGGCTGTAGATGATTTTGAGGGGATGAGCCGATATGCTCTGGAAAATGGGATTTCCTTGGTGGTAGTAGGGCCAGAAGTACCCCTGGCAATGGGAATCACAGACTACCTCCAAAGTCAAGGATTAATGGTGTTTGGGCCTGGGAAAGCAGGAGCGCAAATTGAAGCAAGTAAGGCTTGGGCAAAGGCTTTAATGGAGGCGGCGGGAATTCCTACAGCTAATGCTGTGGTATTTACTGAAGCAGTTGCAGCTAAATCCTATGTAAAAACACAGGGAATACCCATCGTTGTCAAAGCCGATGGTTTAGCCGCAGGTAAGGGTGTCATCGTGGCCGGAACTTTAGAACAGGCGGAAAGTGCCATTGATGCTATTTTTCAAGGACAGTTTGGGAGTGCGGGAAATTATGTAGTTATTGAAGAATGTTTGATTGGTCAAGAGGTATCAGTTTTAGCCTTGACTGATGGGTTAACTATTCGCCCGTTGCTACCTGCTCAAGATCATAAGCGGATTGGGGAGGGCGATACAGGAGAAAACACAGGTGGAATGGGAGCTTATGCCCCCGCACCTCTAGCCACACCAGAGTTAATGGGACGCGTTCAAACAGAAGTTTTGGAAAGAGCGATCGCCTGTTTAAGATCCAGAGGCATCGACTACCGAGGCGTACTGTATGCTGGATTAATGATTGCCCCCGATGGCGATTTGAAGGTTTTAGAATTTAACTGTCGCTTCGGTGATCCGGAAACTCAGGTGATTTTGCCACTGTTAGACACACCCCTCGAAGAATTGATTTTGGCCTGTGTACAGCAGCGTTTAGGCGAAATGCCCCCCATAGCCTGGAAACAGGGCGTATCTGCCACTGTGGTAGCCGCTTCCGGTGGTTATCCGGGGGAATACCACAAAGGCCAAGTGATTACTGGGATTAAAGAGGCGGAGGCAGCAGGAGTAACTGTATTTCACGCAGGGACAAAATTAAACCAGCAACAACAAATAGTCACAGACGGGGGACGTGTGTTAAATGTGACTGCTATCGGCAAAGATTTTCAGGAGGCGATCGCTCAAGCATACACTGGGATTAAGTCCCTGGAATTTGAGGGGATGTATTACCGTAAAGATATCGGTCATCGAGTCCTGAAATAGAAATTATTTCTGGTTTGCGCGCTACGCGATGTCTAAGGCGTGGCGCATCTCACCTCACCACGAAGACCACAGTATGATGAAGGTGTAGTAGAAGATCATTGACCTTATCTGCCGCAATTAAGTACAATCTACCCTTGCAAGTTGTCATCTCATCCGTACCTTCATCTTTCAATTAACATATTTATCAAATTAACTGTTAATTTTTTAGTTGTTGGGTTGAATAACCGAAACTACTAACAACTTTGTTTAAAATGCTGGCTCCCTTAAAAACAATCCGAGAAGCGTTCGCCAACGGCGTGTCCAAGACACTCGCTAACTGGTGGTCTGAATTTACCCTCCAGACCAAACTTTTGGCCGTCGCCACCTTGGTGGTGTCATTGGTCATGAGTGGTCTAACCTTCTGGGCTGTGAATACAATTCAGCAAGATGCTCGAATGAATGACACCCGCTTTGGTCGTGACCTAGGACTACTGCTTGCTGCCAACGTTGCGCCCCTCATAGCTGATCATAATCTCACAGAAGTTGCCCAATTTTCCCAACGCTTCTACAGCACCACATCTAGTGTGCGTTATATGCTTTACGCTGATCAAACTGGCAAGATATTTTTCGGCCTTCCTTTTTGGCAACCAGAGGTGGAAAACTCCCTGAGCATTGAAAGAAGAATACAACTGCCAGAAGATTACACCAATGACCTGGAAAAGCCGATGGTGCGGCAACATACAACTCCAGATGGGGTAGTCACAGATGTATTTATCCCCCTAATTGTCGATCAAGAATACCAGGGTGTATTGGCCATTGGCATCAACCCTAATCAAACCGCAGTTATTTCGACTAATTTTACCCGTGATGTCACCATTGCTGTTTTTATCACGATTTGGGTAATGGTGATTTTGGCAGGAGTAATTAACGCTTTGACCATTACCAAGCCGATTAAAGAACTTTTAGTAGGGGTAAAACAAATTGCTGCGGGTAATTTTAAGCAGCGCATTGACTTACCTCTAGGTGGCGAACTGGGAGAGGTAATTCTCAGCTTTAATGAAATGGCAGAGCGTCTAGAGCGCTATGAAGAGCAAAATATTGAAGAATTAACGGCAGAAAAAGCCAAATTGGAAACGCTGGTTTCCACAATCGCCGATGGCGCTGTATTAATTGATAACAGTATGCAGGTGATTTTAGTTAACCCCACAGCGCGACGAATTTTTGGCTGGGAAGGGATAGAAGTTGAAGGTAGTAACGTTTTACATCATTTGCCCCCAGCCGTACAGATGGAAATTACCCGTCCTTTGTATGAAATGGCCGCAGGCGAATGTGAGAGTGCTGAGTTCCGCATTCATTTGAACGAACCCACCAAGCGTACTGTCCGCATTCTTTTGACTACTGTACTCAATCTCCAACGGGAGAGCATTAAAGGTATTGCCATCACTGTGCAAGATATTACTCGCGAGGTAGAACTGAATGAGGCCAAAAGCCAATTTATCAGTAACGTTTCTCACGAACTACGCACACCGCTATTTAATATCAAATCCTTTATTGAAACTTTACATGAGTATGGTGAAGACCTGAGTGTAGAACAACGACAGGATTTTCTCCAAACTGTTAATAATGAAACCGATAGATTGACCCGTTTAGTTAACGATGTTTTAGATTTGTCCAAACTCGAATCTGGACGCAGCTACAACTTTGGTGGGGTGGATTTAGCACAAGCCATCGACCAAACTTTGCGTACTTACCAACTTAATGCTAGGGACAAAGGTATTGAACTAATTCAGGAAGTCCCTCTGGATTTACCTTTAGTTTTAGGTAATTATGATTTATTGTTGCAAGTATTAGCTAATTTGGTGGGGAATTCTCTCAAATTCTCTGAGTCCGGTGGTCAAGTGGCAATTCGCGCCTACCAATTAGATACCAAACCGGACTCACACAATCAGCAGGCTTATGTGCGGGTGGAAATCTCCGATACTGGTATTGGCATTGCCTCAGAAGACCAACAAGCAATATTTGACCGTTTTTTCCGTGTAGAGAACCGAGTTCATACCCTCGAAGGTACTGGCTTGGGTTTATCCATTGTGAGAAACATCATGGAACGGCATCGTAGTCAAATGCATCTGGTGAGTGAAGTGGGAGTTGGGACTACTTTTTGGTTCGATTTAACGCTATTTGAAGAAAAGCCAAATATCCCAGTTGACTCTACGGCAGAAACAATCACAATATCAGCCAGTTGACAAAGCTACGAGCAAGCAGATGAATAATAAACCTAGTAGCAGCAGCAAAGATTGGTGGCGTTTAGTCCACTTTTTCACAGTTGCATCAAAGCTGCTAGCTTCGCGTTGCTCTTGTAATCTTAACTGGCTTGCTTCCAGATTTTCATACAAAGTACAGTCTTTAGCGTAGGGGCGTTTAGGAAAGTTGCAAGTATCATCGGCGTGATATGTGCAGCTGTCACACAAATACTCTTCCCCAGTAGCACGGTGCAGTGGAATTCCTGGATGACCGTAAGCTTTGAGAGTTGTACGACAATAGGGGCAAGTAATCGCCTGACTATCAACGAGTTGATGGCAATGGGGACAAGATATAGTAGCCACAACTTCAGCACAAATAAGTAAACATTTTGATTCTAGCGATTTATCACCAGTTGCAACACTACTTAAAATTATATGATAATCATTCTTGGTAAATTGTAATTCCAGAAAACAAGTGCGTCGTGCAATCTTATCACGTGCGCTAGTCGTCAGGACGCAAGGTCTTGCGCTGGTCTATTTACCTGAAAATACCTGTAAATGCAACTTCATTGAGAAATGGTATAAAACAAGTTCAGTTTAGTAGATGTAGTCATCTTTAAAAAATATGTTAAGTCAAGATTGGTTAGTCACAGATGATGGTAAGTGCGAAACTTGGGAACAATCACCAGATGATTTAGAATTATTAACCAGTCAATATCGACTCTATCGGTTTTTAACGGATCTCGAAGATATTCTACATAAATGTCAGAGCGATGCCTCCGGCGAGCGCAGCTATCGCCTGCGACTACAAGCAATTTGTCCCTTAGTGCGGCGATTATTGACCAGTTCGGAATGGTTGCAAGGTGAATATCTTGAACCAAATCCTGAAACAGGCTGGTCAGTCCTCACCCTATATGATGAGCCTGATTTTCCCTTGACTGTGCAAACAGTCGCCTGGCTACCGGGAAAAGTTTCACCGATTCACAACCATGCTACTTGGGGAGTTGTCGCACTAATTAGTGGAGAAGAAAAAAATACTATTTGGAGACGGACTGATCAAAACGGTAGCATTGAAAAAGCCGGAGATATTATTTTAAATCCAGGCGAAATTATTGGCTTCATGCCTGATGCTATTCACCATGTTGAAGCCTTGGGTGATGAACCGACAATTAGCTTTAATTTGTATGGTGAAACCAACTATCAACAGCGTTTTGAATTTGATCCTGTTACCGGGACTGCGAAAAATTTTTGATGTCGATGTTAGACAGTTCAGCGTCTTCTAGAACGACTACTGAACTGTCTTGAATCAAATATAGGAATCCTATACTTTGGGAAAATAATCAAAAAGTGTGGTATATTCTAAATGATATGAAAATATTTTCATATCAATAGCAATTCAAACCATAATCATGGTGAATGATGAAGCCTAAAAATTTATCGTCTCCATCCTTTTGTGCCGAGCAACTCAAAGTTTTAGCAGATAAAACTCGTCTATCTGTTCTCCAAATTCTCATGGAAAGCCCTAAACACGTCGGGGAAATAAATACTTTCTTAAAACTAGAGCAGAGTTTATTATCCCATCATTTAAAAATTTTGCGATCAGCAGGTTTTGTGGAGGCGAAAAGAGATGGTAAGGCGGTACTTTATCATTTTGTGCCAACGGTTCGACAAGTCAATACTAGTAAAGTAATTGATTTAGGCTGTTGTCTCCTTTCCTTTGAATAGAAATTAGAAACCTTTCTTAATGAAACAACTCAAAAACCTAGCATTTCTCGCTGTCGGTTTCACAATTTGCTTAGGGCTAAAATCTTGTACGCAACCATCCCAAATAGCGACCCAATCAACAAATCAATTACAAGGAAAGTTGGTTTTAACAGGTTCTAGTACAGTAGCACCATTAGCAGCAGAAATTGGTAAACGATTTGAGTCAAAGCATCCTGATGTGCGAGTGGATGTACAAACAGGAGGTTCATCTCGCGGTATCGCTGATGTGCGGACAGGAGTTGCTGATGTGGCTATGGTATCTCGTAGCCTCAAAGATGAAGAAACAGACTTAAAAAGTTTTGCGATCGCGCGTGATGGAATTGGCATTATTCTACACAAAGATAATTCAGTAAAATCTCTGTCAAATCAACAAGTTTTAGACATTTACACTGGTAAAATTGACAATTGGCAACAGGTTAATGGCAACAATGCCCCGATTACAGTTGTCAATAAAGCTGAAGGACGTTCTACTCTAGAATTGTTTCTTAATTACTTCCAAATCCAGAATAGCAATATTAAATCATCTGTAGTCATTGGCGATAATCAGCAAGGTATTAAGACAGTAGCAGGGAATCCCAATGCTATTAGTTATGTATCAATTGGTACGGCTGAATTTAGCCTCAATAGTGGTATTCCTATCAAATTATTACCACTGAATAAAATCGCTGCTACTACTGAAAATGTCCAAAATCAGACATTTCCCCTTTCTCGTCCCCTAAATTTGGTTACTAAAAACCAGCCCCAAGGCTTAAAACAAGCATTTATCGAGTTTGCCCAGTCGCCTCAAGTCCATGATATTGTTCAAAAACAAGAATTTGTCCCCATTTCAAAGTGATATCGTTCTCCTGTGGATATTACGTTTATTTGCTGGAATCACAGGTATTATAGTTATCTTGATTACGGGATTTCTATTACTCGAAGCATTACCAGTAATACAACAGATAGGATGGTTACGTTTTTTCACAGATCCATCTTGGCATCCAGTGGAAGAATTTTATAATTTGCTGCCGATGTTGTGGGGAAGTCTGTTAGTAACACTCGGTGCGGTAATTCTGGCTGCACCTATAGGCATAAGTTCGGCGATATTTTGTCAGTATTATGCACCGCCTTTCATTGCTATATTTTATCGGCAATTAATTAATTTACTGGCAGGAATTCCCTCTGTTGTGTACGGGTTTTGGGGTTTAGTTGTGCTTGTCCCCCTGATTGGCAAACTGCAACCACCCGGAACCAGTTTGTTGGCAGGAATCGCTATTTTGACATTCATGATTTTACCAACAATTGCACTCACCGCAGAAGCCAGTTTTGCCAAAGTTCCCCAAGAGTATCTACAAGGTGCAGCCGCCTTGGGAATCTCTCATTGGGGAACCATCCGAGGCATTGTTTTACCTGCGGCTAAATCCGGTTTATTGACTGGTTTGATTTTAGGCACAGGACGCGCCATTGGGGAAACGATGGCAGTCTTAATGGTTTGTGGCAATGTTGTCCAGACTCCCACCAGCTTATTTGACCCTGTTCGCACCCTCACTGCTAATATCGCTTTAGAGATGGCTTACGCTACTGGGAACCACCGTTCAGCCTTGTTTGTGAGTGGCTTGTTATTAATGATGGCGATCGCCTTCTTAGTAGTCATAGCCGAAGGTGTCAGCCGGAGGAACATTTATACATGAAACTGTCATTACCTACCCTAATTATGTGGGCGTTCGCCGGAGGCGGGGCTTTGCCCATCGCTCTGTTTGTCACCACCATTTTTTGCTGGATTTTAGGCGATATCATTTGGCATGGTATCGGGCAAATTTCTGTAGAATTCTTAACAACAGAACCGCGAAATGCTGGGCGTGAAGGAGGAATTGCCCCGATACTGATTTCTACTGGTTTAATATTAGGAGTTTGTATGGCCGTTTCTCTTCCCCTGGGTGTGGGTACAGCCATATTATTAGCCGAATTTACAAGTACAGAAAATGCCTTTGGGCGTTTAGTTCGTCGCAGTTTAGATGTCTTAGCCGGAGTACCATCGATTGTGTTTGGCTTGTTTGGTAATGCCTTTTTCTCGATAAAATTGGGACTCGGTTTTTCCATTTTATCCGGTGGTTTGACATTAGCTTGTATGGTGTTGCCTATACTAATTCGTTCCACAGAAGCAGGATTGCAGGCGGTTCCCGCAGAGTATCGATTAGGGGCAGCAGCCTTGGGATTATCACGGACTACCACATTATGGAAACTACTTTTACCAGCAGCCACACCGGGTCTAATAGTGGGCTTAGTCTTGGGAATTGGACGCGCGATCGCCGAAACAGCGGCACTAATTTTTACCAGTGGTTATGTAGATAGAATGCCAGAATCATTACTAGATTCAGGGCGATCGCTATCCGTTCACATTTTCGATTTATCCATGAATATTGCTGGAGGAGACGCTAACGCCTACGCCTCAGCCCTAGTCCTCTTAATTTTATTACTACTGGTGAATAGTATAGCAACTTGGACAACCCAGTTTTGCTTCAGAACTTCCAAATAAAAAACCTCACTTCGACAAGCTCAGTGACCACTCAAACTCTCTTTCCTCTGTGTCCTCTGCGTCTCTGCGGTAGCCTACGGCAAGCCCTTCGGTCTAAGTTTATCCTTTATGTCTCAACCCACACAAAATTCCCGGTCACATCTACCCTCAATGCAAACCAAGGCACTGAGTTTATATTACGGAAAAAAAGCAGCATTTACAGATATCACCATGCCCATTGAAGCAGGTAAAATTACCGCCTTAGTGGGACCTTCTGGCTGTGGCAAAAGCAGCTTTTTAAGCTGTCTGAACCGCCTAACTGATTTAATCCCGCACACCAAAATTTCCGGAAGTATCCGCTTAGATACTAGAGAAATTCTGCATAATTCTGTAGATGCGATCGCACTGCGTCGGCGGATAGGTACAATTTTCCAAAAACCCAACCCTTTCCCCTTCTCAATTTGGAAAAACCTCGCATTTCCCCTACAAGAACACGGAATCAAAAACCGCGAAAAACTTGACTGGCTAATTGAAACCGCACTGCAAGACGTGGGACTGTGGACAGAAGTCAAAGATCGCCTCAATACCTCCGCCTTATCTTTATCAGGTGGACAAAAGCAGCGCTTATGTATTGCCCGTGCTTTAGTTTTGCAACCAGAAGTCCTATTATTTGATGAACCCTGTAGCGCCCTTGACCCCATTTCTAGTGGAATAGTAGAAGATTTAATTGCCAGTCTGCGGGGACGTTATACAGTAGTAATTGTGACTCACAACCTCGCCCAAGCTAGACGAATTGGTGATTACGCCGCCTTATTTTGGGTACAAGCCGAAGTAGGGCGATTAATCGAGTATGGTACTATCGAGCAGATGTTTACCGCCCCGCAGCACGCCTTAACTGCTGCTTATGTCAACGGTATTCGCGGTTAAATCCTTTTTAGCTTCAGTTTCGTATTAGTCTACAAAGCCCTAATTCAGACCTTGCTAAATTTGAACTTGAACTCTGATTCTTGGCTTCTTTGCGCCTAACGCACTTCGTGCTAGAGCCTACGGCACGCTCCGCGAACGCTAGAGCCTACGGCACGCTGCGCGAACGCTGATGCGCCTTTGCGTGAAACTAACTCACACCTTTGTCATACAACCAAAAAATTATCATGACTTATCTTGAAACAACCGCTAACTTTTATAGTGAAGTCGCCGAAACACCACAAGTGGGATTATGTTGCGTCCAAAGCAGTCCGTTACAACTACCAGGACTCAAAATTTCCTCCCAGATGCAGGAAATGAACTATGGTTGCGGTACAACCGTACATCCCACAGAACTAACTAACGACCCAACGGTACTTTATGTAGGCGTTGGCGGTGGCTTGGAAGCACTGCAATTTGCTTACTTCTCCCGTCGTCCAGGGTCAGTAATTGCGATTGAACCTGTAGCGGCTATGCGTTTAGCAGCGACTCGGAATTTAGAACTTGCTGCTCAAGAAAATGACTGGTTTGAGCCGAATTTTGTCGAAATTCGGGAAGGAGATGCCTTTGCGTTACCGATTCCTGATGCTTCTGTCGATGTAGTAGCACAAAATTGTCTATTTAATATATTTAAACCCGCAGATTTGCAGTTAGCTTTACAGGAAACCTTTCGAGTTTTAAAGCCCAACGGACGCTTACTGATGAGCGATCCCATTGCGACTCGTCCCATTCCCGAACATCTGCAAAATGATGACAGGTTACGCGCCATGTGTCTATCGGGAGCAATGACCTACGAACAGTATATTGAACATCTGGTAAATGCGGGCTTTGGTCAAGTAGAAATCCGGGCGCGTCGTCCTTACCGTCTCCTGAATCGCCAAAATTATAATTTAGCAGAAAACTTGCTGCTAGAAAGTCTCGATTCTGTGGCTTTTAAAGTGCCAATTCCTGAAGATGGAGCTTGTATTTTTACAGGAAAAACAGCAATCTACACCGGAGTAGAACCCTTCTTTGATGACCAAGCCGGACATATTCTGCAATCGGGAGTACCTGCGGCGGTATGTGATAAAACTGCTGGTAAATTAGGTGAAGCCGCTCCTGAAGAAATCCTGATTACAAATTCAACTTGGCATTACAATGGTGGTGGATGTTGTTAGTAATTCTCCCTTAATTAGTTTTTTGTAGCACAGAATGAAGATTGAGAATGGTTCAGGAAAAAGTAAATCCTTTATCTTTAAATTCAGACATCACCCCTTTTAGAAAAAAGCTGAATTTACCCCTAACTAAAAACCCAATTACTGTTTTACAACTTAATTTGGGTAAACGTTGTAATTTGGCTTGTAGCCACTGTCATGTAGAAGCCAGTCCCAAACGCACTGAAGAACTTTCCCCGGAAATTTGCCAGCAATTAATTCAATTAATTGAGAAATTTCCCCAAATTAAAGTTGTAGACCTGACAGGTGGCGCTCCCGAAATGCTCTATGGCTTTAAACCAATTGTAGAAGCAGCGCGAGCAAATGGGAAACAGGTAATTGTGCGCTCTAACTTGACTATTTATTTTGAAGCTGGTTTTGGGGATATTCCCGAATATTGCGCTCAAAATCAAGTCAGAATTGTGGCTTCTCTGCCTTGCTATCTCTCTGATAACGTTGATAAAATGCGAGGAAATGGTGTCTATGATGCATCAATTCGCGCTTTGCAATGGCTGAACCGTCTTGGCTATGGAAAAGACCCCAATTTAATTATTGATTTAGTTTATAACCCGCAAATTCCCACTTCCGAGAATTTTTCCCTCACACCCAATCAAGCTAAACTTAAACAGGATTATAAAATGTTCTTACAAGAACATTTTGGTATTAGTTTTAATGACTTGTTTGCAATTACCAATTTACCCATTGGCAGAACTAAGTTTCATCTAGAACACAAAAAACTGTACAGACCTTATCTCCAATTTTTAGAATCTCATTTCAACTCTACAACGATTGAACATTTAATGTGTAGAGATGAACTTTCAATTGACTATTTGGGTAATGTTTATGACTGCGACTTTAACCAAATGGAAAATTTGCCTTCAAAAACTGATGCTGGCGAAACCCTAAATGTTGCGAAGTTGTTGGCTGCTGGCACATTAGATTTAATTACAGAAATTAGGACTGCACATTACTGTTACGGTTGTACTGCTGGGTCTGGTTCTAGTTGTGGCGGCACTTTAATTTAACCCAAGAACTTTTATGTAGGGTGTGTTGTCGCGTAGCGCAACGCACCATCATAGATTCTCAATGCGTCATGACTAATATGATTTCCGCCAAATCACCCATAACGCACCCTAAATGTCAAATTTGTGAACTTTGCATAACTACAGTTCCCGTAGGACGAGAGACATTTGGATCTGTTTCCAAGGTGACAACTAGCCCAGAAAATTGTGGGTGATAAAATTCTTTGTACATTTGAGAAGTAAACGGTAGCTCATGGGAAGCAGTTCCCCAAGCATAGGGCTTAACTTCACCACAGGGTAACTTTTCGTTAGCAACAACAGTCCATAGTAAGTAAACATATCCAGGCGGTGGGGCGGGAAGATTTTGGAAAACCATCACCGCTTTTTCTTGCTCAGGATTTATAATCACGCTTCCTGAACTGTTTTCTGTTGAGTTAACCGCTTGAAAAGTAAATAATCGCGTTTGCGAATTTTGGAGTAGGCTTTTAACCATTTGAGCTTGGGTAAAATCCTGGCGTAAACGCTGGTTATCGGCTGTGACAATACCGAGATTTTGCCGTAGTCGATAGTTATCAACTCCTAGAACCACTACAAACAATGCTGCTATACTACCAGCCATTTTTATCCACCGTCGAGTCGTTCGCGTAGCGACTCCTTGGGAGTTTCGCGTAGCGACTCCTGGAAAGTGTCCTTGAATCACAGTAGCTTTTTTGGTGGAATCTTTGGCTTGTTCTAGAATTTTTGGTAATAAATTGGCTGGTGCTTCTACTTCGGTGAAACCATCTACAACTTGTCGCAAAACTTCCTGCAAATCCTCAACTTCAGCTACAAGTTCTGGATTTTGATCAAGTAATAGCCGAAATTCTTCTGCTTCTTCAGGGGTGAGGTCATCTACGACAAACCCCGCAGCTAGGTTTTTGATGTATTCGGGATCGAAAGATTTATTCATATATTGATAAATCCAAATCTAGTAAAATGCGCTTAAGTTTTAGTAATCCTTGACGGGTGCAGGTTTTGACTGTACCCAGAGGGATGTCAATTTGTTTGGCAATTTCTGACTGACTTAATCCTTGGTTATAAGCCAGTTCAATTACTTGACGCTGTTTTTCGGGAAGTTGTCTCAATGCTTTGTAAATTCGCCCCGATCGCTCTACAAAAGTTGCTTGCTCAACAGGCGTTGGAGAAGGTGTTGCTTCATTTGACATGGTTTGTCCCCACCGTTCCACAAGTTTGAGTTGTCTGTTGCGATCGCGTAGTTTATCAATGGCGCGCGATCGCGTTACAGTTACCAGATAGCGCACAAAAAAGCGACAATCTGGATTACTAGATGCTTTTCGCCACAGTGTCAGAAAAATTTCTTGAGTTAAATCTTCGGCTTCTTGGGAGTTCGCCAATATTTTCAACGCTAACCCATATACCAGACGACCATGACGATTAAACAAAATACTTAATGCTGAGGAGTCGCCATTTTTGAGCGCCACAAATAAAGCTTCATCTGTAGCAGATGAAAGTTCTTTAGCATTTGGCTGGGGTAGTTTAGGCTCCATGCTGTGTTAAAAACAGGACTGAACAGATACCGGAGCCAGTGAGTGATAATCTTTGTTCCATCACCTCTCTCCATTTCCTCTGGAAAATACCATCTATTCTGATGACGACTGGTGTCATGCGATCGGATTGGATTTCTCTGGATTTTCATAGAGACCAAGGAATCTTTCTCCGTTGAAATGAATCATGTGATCGGGTTGATCTGCAACCCAAACTTCTGTTTCCCACGAAATTTGAGCAAGATACCGAGTCATTTCCTTACGGCTGGGAAAAGCTGTAACAAAAACTAATCCCTTAAGGCTGGACTGAAACAGCTGCTTTAATTCATTGTGACGTTTCAAGTTGACCGGACCATGACTAGTCACAGCTTCTATCAATACAAGCCAGTCTTGCTTCTCATAGTCAACTACAATATCTGGCATTTTACCGTGAGGATCTAGCTCAATCCCCATTTCTCGAAATTTCTGAGTTTCATTGATAATGAACTTATCTCCAGCATCGCCCACATAGAGAACTAAACCTCCAGGTGTAAATCTGGGACAGAAGCTCTCCAAAATGTCTTTTATCAATATATTTTGTCCACCTGATGATAGCTGAATAGCTTGACCGTTAGGCAAACTTACCGGAATCATCGGTATATTTCGCTTTCTATCCTGCAACAGATTTGTGACTGAAACAGCATAATTTTTACGAGCTTCTTCCCACTGCTCAGAACCATAGGATTTCAGAAGCGATAATGCTTGCTGATGAAGCTGATAACACCATTTGGGACTGTTAATCGGTCGATTTGGTTGATCTGGATTCTCAACAACTATCCCCATCTGCACAAACTGGTGCATTGTTTGCCGTCGAACTGTTTCGCGTGTATTCGGTGCGTATTGTTTACCGTAGTTATCACGAAACCAATCCATCATTTGTGTAATTCCCCGTCTTGGTGCAGTGGCTTGATTCCAAGGTGTTACAGGTCGAATATCTGCCAAAGCGAGTAAGCAAAGTGCTGATCGTTCGTTTTGCTGCTCTCTGGGAGCAGAAATATCTTTGAGAATTGCAAGTGCTTCCTCAATTCGTTTACCAGCCTGAATTGCATTTGTTGCTTCGCTCATAATCGACAAAGTTTTATGTACAACTGTATCAAGTTGCTCTTGATTAAAGTGAGAATCACCAATTTGGGTTCCTAGTTGGATTAGATCATCTTTGCAAGGGTACTTAATTTTACGCAAATCTGTTGCATTGACTTGTGTATGCCCACTAAACTGCCGGAAGTAATAATCAAATAAACTTGAATTGAGAAATGCTGTCAGACCTCGTGCCAGGTCAGGGTTCATTCCTTGACCTCTAGCATGGTAGTAGTTAAGATGATTCTCTATGCCTAATAGAGGTGCATCGACAGGAGAACACACAGCAGCAACTACACGACGCTTTTCTTCCTTAGCAGAAAAACGTTTTATCAAAACGTACCAACCTGATCGAACCAACCATTTTTCTGTTTCTTGGTTTTGTGCGATCGCTATCGACTTGCGAGGGTTTTTAGGCGGGAATAAAACTTTCCCTATTTTCATAGATTCTGGGTAAAGCAGTGGAACACTTTTTTCATCTAAGCAAGTTCTCAAAGCTGATTTGAGACGGAAATCAACAACTGGACCCGTTGAAACTTCTAAACCAATTTCAGCTAAAGTAGATGAAAATTGCTTCATTTGTACTCTCAAATAATCTTCAAGAGAGTTTGTAACAATATGAATAAATCTCTCTGAATCATTAGTCTCAATTACTTCGCTGTAAGGAACATATCTTAATTCAGAATAATCATATAAATCAAATTCAGAATCATTACTAATTTCTATATGCTCAGGTTTATTTTTGGTTTTAATTGCCTGAAAAATAATGTTTTCCTGTAATACATTGTCTGCCGCAAAAACTGCTGAACGACTTTCAAATATATGAATTTTTTTCAGCCCCATACTTTCCAGAAAAGCTTGACGAAAAGGACGAAAATAAGCACCATTACAGAAACTTCTCGGCGTAATTGCAACTATTTCTCCGTCCTCAGTTAGCTGTAATACAGTCAGCCAAACAAATGCGCTATATAGATTTACAGTTTCAATCCCTAGTTTTGAAAGAATTTTCTTTTCAATTGATTGGCTGCTAATCTTCCTATAAGGTGGATTCAGAATTGCATGAGTGAAACTGGTGGAAGAAGAAGTGGTAAAAAGTGGTAAATTTATTTCAGCAACATCTTTAATAAAATTTTTCTCATGTAAACAGTAATTTGCTTGAATGCCTTTATTTTCTAAAGCTACACAACAATCTATAAGACATTGCTTCAAAGATGATAAAAAGGTAGCTTCAACTTCATACGCTGTTATGAAACAACTTTCAATCTGGTGAGAATTTGCCAATAATCGCTCTACAAATGCAGCAGTTAATGCCCCAACTCCGGCTCCAGGGTCTAGAAGACTAATGTGACCAGATAAACTGTCGAACTGTCTAGCCATAAAACGAGCAACTGGAGCAGGAGTTAAAAACTGTCCCAATTCACTACGCTGCTTCAAATCCAACCTGGAAGAGACATGAATCCTGGTGATGTCAGTGGAGTCTGTAAGGAACGTCGTCATGCTGTTAATTTAGCCAACATTACATTTTAATATTTAATTTAAACTCGTTTCACCAAGAATTAAATCCAATTCTGATCTTCACTCGTCTTATAAATAGATGCGCCACAATTCACAGTTCCCATCCCTAAATACAGGGAAATAACTGGAAATGCACCCAAACTGCATTGTGGCAGAACAATACCATTGAAGCGTGAGGAAAAGAACAATGTACAAACCGAGCAAATTTTTCTTAAGTCTACTGTGTTTGAGCGGACTGGTTCTGACAGTATCGTGTAGCGCAACCAACCCAGATAATATTTCTCAAAATCAAGCCTCCCCATCAACTACAGATGTTGCTCAGTCAAATCCTTGCGCGTCTAAAAATCCCTGCGCGTCTAAAAATCCCTGTGCATCTAAAAATCCCTGTGCATCTAAAAATCCCTGTGCATCTAAAAACCCCTGTGCTGCTAAAGCCAAATCTGTAGGAGGTCCCCTCGCCCAAGAAATTCAGGATAAACCAGTACTGGTAGATGTGTTTGCTACCTGGTGTTCCGCTTGTAAGAATATTGCGCCGACATTATCACAACTGGAAAAAGACTATGAAGGAAAAGTCCATTTCGTGGTTTTGGATGTTAGCGATAAAGCGACCACAGCTGAAGCAGAAGCGAAAGCAAAAGAACTAGGACTAAGCGAATTTTTATCTGCCAATAAGTCTCAAACAGGAATGCTGACCATCGTTGAGCCTAAAACCGGAAAAATATTAGCACAGCACCGCAACAATCCGAATTTAGCAGATTACAAAACGGTTCTTGATACTGCTTTGACTCAATAAATTACCAAAAAATGAGTTGCGCCTTCCTTTGTTATTGAAGAAGCAACTTCATTTTTACCTGACTTAAGGATAACTTAATGAAACAGATATCTCAGTCTTCCACTGAGGAGAAAGCTCCTCGGCGTTCTAAAATATCGAAAAAATGGCTAGTTTACGGTGGATTGGGATTACTCTCTTTAATTCTGGTAATCACCTTGGGTTCTGTAATCAGTCACCCTGTTGAACGGGTAATTTCTATTGTGGAAAACCGCTATCAACAGTGGTTTGACCAACAAAACACAACAAATCCATTGGTATTGATGCCTTTGGCGTTTATCGGTGGGGTACTTGCTAGTGTATCTCCCTGTATCTTGGCACTTTTACCAGTTAACCTGAGTTACATTGGCACATTAAAAATTAACTCCCGTTGGGATGCTTTTAGTAAGGCTGGCTTGTTTGTTTTGGGAGCAGTGACAATTTTAAGTCTGTTTGGCTTAGTCTCATCCTTCGCCGGAGCCGTGATGGTGGATTACCGGGGCTATATCAATATAGTAGTGGGTGTGATTATGGCTGTGATGGGTCTGTGGTTGATGGGGGTGGTACAACTTCCCCTACCGCAGATGAATGTAAATCTCCCCCAGGCTGGCCCTTATGGCGTGGGTTTGACTTTTGCCCTGGTGAGTTCCCCCTGTGCTAGTCCGGTGCTGTTTGCTGTCCTGGCTGCGGCAGCTGCTACAGGTTCGCAGGTGTTGGGTACGCTGACAATGGTTAGCTATGCGCTGGGTTATACTCTCCTGATTTTCCTAGCGAGTTTATTTACGGGACTGGCTAAACAAAGTAATAAGTTGTTGAGACATTCTGAGGGCATTATCCGCTTTGGCAGTGTAGCGCTCCTTTTCACTGGAGCATATTACCTATTTACTGGCACTCAATGGTTTGTAGGAGGTTAGTCATGGTCGAGAATCTGGTGATTATTGGTTCTGGCCTTGCGGGTTATACTGCCGCTATCTATGCAGGACGCGCTCAACTAAAGCCTTTGGTATTTGAAGGTTTCGGTGCTGGGGAATACCTGGAGGTCAATTAATGACCACTACTGAGGTAGAGAATTATCCCGGTTTTGCCGCAGGAGTTCAGGTGCCAAAGTTAATACAGGAGATGCGCCAGCAAGCACAGCGATGGGGTGCTAAATTAATTACTGATGATGCGATGGGCAAAGCCCCGCCTGCGGCGATCGCTGTGGATTTTTCTCAATACCCTTTTGCGATCGCCTCTGATGATACCCTAGAGGTTAAGGCTCGCGCTGTGATTATCTGTACGGGAGCCACTGCGAAAAGATTACATCTACCGGGTGAAGAAAAGTTTTGGAATAACGGCATCTCTGCCTGTGCAATCTGCGATGGGGCAAATCGTTTGTTTAAGAATGCAGATATTGCTGTGGTTGGTGGCGGTGATTCGGCTATAGAAGAAGCTCTGTATCTAACTAAATATGCTCGTCAGGTACATTTACTGGTAAGAGGCGATCGCCTACGAGCTTCCAAGACTATGCAGGAGCGTGTATTTAATCACAGCCAAATTCATATCCATTGGTATAGCTCACCTATCAGTGTAGATGGTGATCAGGTATTACGTTGCGTTCAAGTTCAGGATAATTTGACTGGTGCAATTTCTAACTGGGAGCAACGCGATTTTGTGAAGTCGGAGAAAAAACAAGCGATCGCAAAAAC
>NZ_CAWUDG010000019.1:0-84065 GCF_963920885.1 Anabaena sp. CCY 0017
ACAAATCAGAGAGCAAATTTGGGAGGCTGTACCATTAAGTTGACACCAATGAGCATTGCTAAACCCCTACGAAATATGTGCTTTTTAGACTCATACATATTTATTATTTATTGTCAATGCGTAACTCCTATACCTCATAAATTAAACACTAATCAAATAGCGGCTGGCATATAATAAAAATATCCTGGTTATGGGAGTCATGATTTAAATGACAAATCAACTTATAAATGTAAATAAAGATCAAGATTCTAGTTTTTATGAACAAGACTATCACTTGTGGTTAGAGCGAATTGTTTATCTATTAAAAAAACAATATTTTTCAGAAGTAGATTTAGATAATTTAATTAAAGAAATAGAAAGTATGGGCAGAAGTGAAAAAAATGCTTTGAGAAGTAATCTTAGAGTAATTTTAATGCACCTGCTCAAATACAAATTTCAACCCCAAAAACGCTCTAATATTTGGTTATATACAATCTATGAACATCGTCTAAGATTACAAGAAGCCTTTTTAGATAGTCCTAGCTTAAAAAGCTATTATTTGGAAGTTTTTACTAATTGTTATCAAAATGCTCGCACAGAAGCATCTATTGAAACTGGACTTCCCCTTGCTATTTTTCCTAATGATAGTCCTTTTTCTGTTGACGAAACTTTAGATTCAGATTTTTTTCCAAATTGATATTTAAGATTTTGTTGTGCGATTTTTTGTATCAAAAGCAAAAATGCCATGTCTGGAGTTAACATGGCTAGATTTTAATAATATTAAATGATAGATTTATGCTGTAACTAAGGCTTGTTTGCGTTTGCGGAGTGAGGTAAGGCCGAAAGCACCTAAGCCTAAGATACCGATGAGGGAAGCAGGTTCAGGAACAGAAGTTGATGTTGTGGATTGAGGCTTAAAACTAGTTAATACTAAATTGTCGCCAGAACCACCAGAAGTTGTAATTTGAAAGAAGAAAGTTCCGTTGGGTGCATTGGGGTTGTTGGCAAAAATATTAAAATCTCCTGCCTGCCCGAAAGTAGGAGTTGTTCCAAAGGGAAGAGCAGGGGAAGTCGCAGGTTGTCCAACTAATTCTTGGCTAAAGTCTAATGGCGTATCAGGAGGTGTTTGAAAAATAAAAGAGCCAAAGTCAGATAATGTGAACGTTCCATTCCCTGTAGTTGTTCCTGTGACGGTTACAGAAAAATCATTTACTATTAGAGAAAAGTTATTTCCAGGATTAGGGATTTGAGCAGGATCAAAATCAATAAATCCAGTTGCTGATGCTCCATTTCCAAATGATGCGCCTGACTACTCTCATTCACTACTGTGAAGCTATTCTCCAGCCACAACCGGAGGAGGAAAATTAACAATTCTTTACCTTTTGCTCTACTTCTGACATCATCTCATTTTTCACTGCCCATTGAAAGTTATTTTTGTAACAACTTGGAAAATGGGATTGGGTAAGGCGGGTTTAAATCGTAAGTCTGTTGTCTTGTCTAAACCCGCCTATACAGGAGTAGGGAGAATGGTAAAATAGCAGTTTAATAATTCGTAATCAATGAAAACAGACGCAATTTTCTACGAAATATTTAAAGAATTTCCCAACATCTTTTTTGAAATTATTGGTAAACCTGAGATTAACACCAATACTTATGAGTTTACCGCACCAGAAATTAAACAAAAAAGCTTTCGATTAGATGGGTTGTTTTCTCCCCTAGAAGAATTTCCTAATCAACCCCTGTATTTCGTCGAGATTCAGTTTTACAAAGATGATGAATTTTATGGTCGACTGTTTACGAGTATTTTTCTTTATTTCACCCAATATCAACCACCTAACCCTGACTGGTTAGCGATAGTTATCTATGATAAACGCAGTAATGAACGTAGCTATCCCCTGCGTTATCGTTCATTGTTAGAACCTCATCTGCGTCGCTTTTACCTAGACGAACTTGAAGATTTACCAGCTAATTCTCTAGGAGTAGGAATTGTTCGCTTAGTTGTAGAGACTGAAAACAAAGCTGAAGAACTCGCCAAAACTCTGATTGACAAGGCGAGGGAGGAATTGACAGATACTCTCATTCAAAGAAAACTTATAGAATTTATAGAGACAATCGTTGTCTACAAGTTTCCTAATTTAAGCCGTGAGGAAATAGAAACCATGCTGAATTTAAACTTGCTGAAAGAAACTAGAGTTTATCAAGAAGCAAAAGCAGAAGGTGAACAAGAAGGCGAGCAAAAAGGCGAACTAAAAGCCAAATTAAATATTTTGCCCAAGCTTGTACAACGAGGACTCAGCATTCAGGAGATAGCAGAATTATTAGAATTAGATACTGAAACAATCAGGAAGGCTTTAGGCGATAAATAAAATAAGATGCAAATCTGGTTTTTTACCTCACTCCGCCTTTTCTGACTAATAAAAAGATGAGTTGGAGGTGAGGTTTTGTATGAGACTCATCCGCATTTCTGAACTAATCTGATAAACTGGCTGAAATTTAAACGGCTGACAACTAATATATGAGTGAAACTTTATTTTCTCTAGAGAATCTACGTGTTGCTTATCCTCAGCGTCACGAGGAAGCGGTAAGTTGGGCAGTTGATGATGTATCTTTCACCTTGCAACCGGGGGAAAGCATGGGTTTGGTGGGTGAGTCTGGTTGTGGTAAATCAACTCTAGGAAGGGCTGCAATGTGCTTGTTACCCCCTGATAGTCGCGTTGAGGGTCGGGTGACGTTTCAGGGTAAATCGGTGTTTGATTTGATGCCTAACCAGTTGCGGAAATTTCGGGGAGAGGCGATCGCCTTAATTTTTCAAGATCCCATGACACGGCTTGATCCTTTGATGACTATTGGTAAGCACTGTATTGAAACTCTTCAGGCGCATTCACCACAGTTATCCACTAAGGAAGCGAAGGAAATAGCGATCGCTACTTTGGAAAAAGTGAATATTCCCGCCAGTCGTTGGTATCAGTACCCCCATGAGTTTAGCGGCGGAATGCGTCAACGGGTAGCGATCGCCTTGGCTTTACTTCTCAACCCTAAGTTAATTGTCGCTGATGAACCCACCACCAGTTTAGATGTCACCGTCTCGGCACAGATTTTACAAGAATTAACCCGTCTATGTAGTGAGGAAAATATGGCGCTGCTGCTGATTTCTCACGATTTAGCGATGGTGGGCGAATATTGCGATCGCATCGGTGTGATGTATCAGGGCAAAATGGTAGAAATGGGTGCAACTGAAACTGTATTGAGACAACCTCAACATGAATACACGCGATCGCTATTAAAAGCAGCTTTGCATATTCAAGCAGTAGATGAAGACAGTAGAAAAGAGACTTCCCAATCAGCAATATTGCGAATTACAGAACTAGAACAGCATTACACTATCGAACCGAATTTTATTGCAAGATTATGGAAAAAGCCAGGGGAAACCATTAAAGCTGTCGATGGAATTAATTTAGAACTCTATCAAGGGGAGATTTTTGGATTAGTTGGGGAATCAGGTTGTGGGAAAAGTACCCTATCCAGGACAATCTTACAACTGATTCGTCCTACGGCTGGCAAAGTTGAATTTTTGGGGCAAGAGTTAACGACTTTATCGCGCCCAGAAATTCGGGCTTCCCGGCGACAAATGCAAATGATTTTTCAAGATCCTCATGCTTGTCTGAATCCGGTGATGACAGTGGGACAAAGCATAGCTGATCCCTTATTTATCCACAATTTAGCTGATGCAGATAAAGCGAAAGCACAAGTTTTGTGGATGTTGGAAAAAGTGGGATTAACACCAGCAGAACTTTATTATCAACGTTATCCATCAGATTTATCTGGAGGACAGCAGCAACGAGTGGCGATCGCTCGTGCTTTGATTACTCGTCCTAAACTGTTAATCTGTGATGAACCTGTGAGTATGTTAGATGCCAGTGTTCAATCACAAGTGTTGGATTTAATGTTACAATTAAAAGTAGAATTTGAATTAACGTACTTGTTTATTACTCATGATTTGTGGTTAGCGCGATTTTTGTGCGATCGTATTGCCGTAATGCACAGTGGTAAAATTGTGGAAATGGGTAGTACAAAGCAGATTTTTACTAATCCTCAACACCCCTATACTAAAACTTTACTAGCAGCCGCCCCCTTGTTGGCGCGTGCTTAGAATATTCATACTCCCTCTCCTTAGTAAGGAGAGGGTTGGGGTGAGGTTCCACAAATTTAATGATTTCCTTCAATTAATTTAGCTGTGTTTCCACTCGTTCCATAAAGCTCAACAAATCTTTTAAAGAGTAACGTACTTGCATTATTAGAAAATTTACTTAATTTGAATAAACGCTCAATATTCGTGTCAGCTAAATTGCGGAGATAGGGTAAATCTTCAAATAATGTCAAACACGAAGCAAAATGTAACAGGATTTGTAGTAGTGGTTTAGGCCAGTTTAAATCACTATAAATATCTATGAATAATTGATGTTCCTTATCCGTCAATGGGAAGGCTTGGAAAATTACGATTATTCTTTTCTTATTGTAAACGGGAATACTCAATTCAATTGTATAGGGAGTGTGTAAAATTAAATCTACCTCTACAATCGGTTTTCTCCAAATTCTTAGAGGATTTGCGGGAGAATCTAAAATAGTTTGGAATTTGATGATTCCACCAATATTTGTGGGCTGAAAGTGGCTAATATTGAGTATTTTTAAGTTATTTAAGCTAAAATTATGAACTGTTTCTAAATGTTTTAAGTTCAACAGATGATAAATTTGACAAAGGTAAGGAAAAGGTAATATATATTCTTGGCTGATCATGTGTCGCTTTTTTAATGCAAACTTATTTGATTGCATTGGACACAAGTTTAATTGAGATTGCTGATCTTTAATATCAGGTTTTAAATACAGCCAACTTAAAAAAAATAAAACTGTAGTCAAAAGATGAAAAAATTCTAAACTAGATAAATAACCATCAGCAAATGTGTCCAAACTCTGATCTACTATTCCATAAATCCAAGTGGGAATGCCTAACAGCCAAATAGTAGTTTTGAATTTACTGATAAATAAAGTTAATTCTACAGTTGAATCTTGCTGCTCGTTATTTTCGGAAATTTCAGGATTTTCTACTAAATTCTTAAACATAAAAGGTAGGTAGAAATTTTCTCAGCTACATTAATCCTAGATATAGCTAATAGAAACAACCTCTACCTTTGGTGCATATAGATTTTTAAATAGTTTGAAATTCCCAAGATTTATTTGTAGTTATAGCTACAAAAATTCGCCAATATATTTATTTTTTCTCATATTCAGAAATTCATCTGTTTCTCTAGGATGAATAATTGAAAATTGTGATCAAGAAATAACCTGATGGCATTTCTGCAAGATTAACCAAAAATTTAATTATTTTGCTATTATTTTAAAGATTTTATCTTTCTCCAAAACCCCAGCAATGACCATCCGCCATGCGAATGAAATTGATTTACCGGCAATAGTGGCAATTTATAATGCATCAATTCCCAGCCGCAAAGCCACAGCTGATTTAGAACCAGTTTCTGTACAAAGTCGCCTGGCTTGGTTTCAAGGGCGATCGCCTTTACAAAGACCAGTATGGGTGATAGAAGTAGAAGGTATAGTTGTGGGGTGGCTGAGTTTTAAATCATTCTATGGACGGCCAGCTTATGATGCCACTGCCGAAATTAGTATTTATATTTCTCCGTCTGTTCATCAACGTGGTATAGGTGGACTACTCCTCGCCCAAGCCATTAGCGAGAGTCCAAATTTACAGATAAAAACGCTTTTGGGCTTTATTTTTGCCCACAATCACCCCAGCTTAAAGCTGTTTGCCAAATTCGGGTTTCAACAGTGGGGATATTTACCGCAAGTTGCAGAACTTGATGGTGTGGAACGGGATTTAATAATTATGGGATTGCGAATTTAGGTTTTTACTTTTTTTGTAAACTCCGACGTTGACGCAAGTTCTGAGGTTGGGGTTTTCGCAATGGTACTACCTCCGCTTCACTACTCTCGCGGGCTACCCGAATTAGCAAAGCCATACTGACTAGGCTGGAAATCATGGAATTACCACCATAACTAAACATGGGTAGGGGTAAGCCTGTGGTAGGTAATGCACCTGTAGCCACGGCAATATGTAACAATGATTGTCCTATAATCACAATTGTTACACCAATGGCTACTAGTCGATTGACTATATTCTTAGCCTTCAATGCCACAATTAATCCTATAGTAGCTAATACCGCTAACATGATCAGCAGGACCATACTGCCAACAAACCCAAATTCTTCAGCGAACACGGAAAAAATGAAATCGGTGTCCTGAATTGGTAAATAAAACAACTTTTGTTGGGAAAGCCCAAACCCAGCCCCCCAAGTTTGACCAGAACCTACGGCTAACAAACTTTGTACTAGTTGGTACCCATCGCCTCTAGGGTCAGCCCAAGGATCGAGGAATGACATTACACGCCTGCGCTGATATTCTTTCAGGCTAATACTAATTAGCGCTAACATCAGCCCACCAAATGCTGTTCCTCCCAAATATCTGTAAGATAGTCCAGATGCTAAGGCTATTAACCACATAGTCATACCACAGAGTGCGGTTGTACTTAAGTTCGGCTGTGCCAAAATTCCTAAAAGCACTAGACAAAAAACACCTAGCCAAGTTAAGCGAACTGACCAACTCAACCGTTCCCACTGTCCAAACAGTCGCGCACTTTGCAGCACCAAAAACGGTTTAATTAATTCTGAAGGTTGCAGGGTTATTGGTCCGATACCTATCCAACGTGCTGCACCCAAAGCTTCTTTACCCACTCCTGGTATCAATGTAGCGAAGATTAACAGCAAAAACAGTGCAACAAACCAATGAGTATTACCCAAAATTTTCCGTAACGGAAGATTCACAATTATGTTAAATCCTATCAGGGCAACGAAGACCCAAGCGAGTTGGCGCTTAATGAAGTAAAGTCCATCTCCATGACTCGATTCAGCCACGGGATAGGATGCTGAAAACAGCATAATCAAGCCGACAAACAGCCAAATCAATGTTAGCCAGCGCAGTAACCGCGCCTCTAAAGCCCAGGAGGAGACGGAATCATCAAAAATTGGAATCAGGCGACGTAGATTCACGATTAGCTACAGTAGTAAAACTCATAACTCACAACTTATAACTCATAATTTGATACATTGCTTGCACAGCACCATTAACATAAGCTGGCGCAGACTGTGTATTTGCTGTTTTTACTTGGTTTAGCAATATTCTCACAGTAGCGATTGCCTCCGGCACGGCTTTGCCGAACGCTTGTTCAATATCCTGGACATAATAACCTTTACTAGCTCTTTTTGCTTGGCGGTCGTACAATCGCTCAAATGCTAATGCTACTAGAGGTACACCCACGGCGGCACATTCGTAAACTGTGTTGTATCCCCCCCCACCAATGACTATATCAGATGCAGCGAGGCATTCTATACCCGGATGGTGAGATATCCATAAGCTTTCAGGACAATTCTCAGGACAGTTAGCGGCTAAAATTCTCACAGCACATTCGGGAAATTCTTGATGCAGTCGCAGCGCTAGTTGACTAAAAATATTTAACTCTGATGCTTGACCTGCGGCACAGACTAGGATAATTTTTACAGATTTATCCACTTTCATGATACGCGATGTTCGCGTGGTGTTTCTCTCTGGTAATTCCTCAGCATTACGAATCAACCAAGGTGCTGTATGCTGAACACCAGGCAAATCTGCTAAACCTAAATCTGTACCTTCTCCCGGTACAATCACCAGATTAAAATTTGCCATGACAAAATCCCGTAAATTCTTGGCAATAATATATTTAGGGTTAATATCCCGATGAATTAAAATTCGCGGAATAGAGTGCAATTGAGGCAGAATATCTGCCAATTCACCACCCAAACCCCTGGGAAAGGTATCAACAATTAAGCAGTCATAATCAATATTGAGTAAAATTTCTCGGACTTTTAGACAAGTTGCTGAAAATCCAGCATCATCAGGAATCCAATGTACTAAACAACCCTCATGACTGATTTTCTGTGCATAAGGACTATTTGTAATAATTCTGATTTTTCTATATTTTGCCGCAATTCTGCCTAAAGACAAAGCACGGTTTAAATGTCCCCAACCGCCACCAAGGGCGTAAATTAACCAAGTTTTATTCAATAGTTAAAACGAAATAATTTTAAAAAGTTTACGGGCGGGTTTACTAAGGATTTCGACGAACCACAGACTGACTGCTTAAACCCGCCCCTACCCACTCAACTAGCACCCATATCATATTCAAAATCACCATCACTTTCACGTTCTAAACTAATAGCATCAGCTTCTGTAAAGTTGACATTACCAGTATAGGGGTCATAGAAATAGCAATCACGGTTGTCATAATAGTTATCACCCCAGTAGCCAGAGCGATAATTGCCATAACCGGAATAAAAAGCATAGTCTTCTTCATAAGACTGTTCACAGTAAGGACAATCTGTTTGATCAGTGCGATCGCACTTTCGTTTAAACAGAAATCCTACCATGCGATCGCATACATTGCTTGTTGCCAAGTTTACCACAATTTCGCAGCTACCAACTTGCAGGCGATCGCCATCTTTCAGACTACCATTACTCTTTTGCAAATCATTAATTTTCATCACCATATTTGGATCTTGGGAAATCACCATTAACCGTTGACTTTCCCCAGTAATTAAAACATGATAATCTGCAACCAAATCATCTGCAATCACCACCCTAGAAACTAATTTACCATTAATTTCTGCTGGCATTTCTTCAAAGTTCCGGCCAATAGCCACTGGAGTTGTAAATAATGGTTCTCGGCGTTCTTCAGTATTTGGGTCTATCCAACTCAATTGAATCTGCAAGTTTTACTTTCCTCCTGTTAAATTTACAGCATAAGCTAAAGCCGCTTGTTGTTCGCGAGTCAGAACATCAAAACCAAAACAAGCGAATGCAATGGGTGAAATCTCTGATTTTGTCGAAAAAACTGTGGTTGCAGATGCATCTCTCAAAGAAGTTTTGCCATCCTTAATTCTCACCTGATAAACTAACTTTTGGTCTGGTGTATTAATCTCCCAAGTATTATTTTGCGTCTGAATTTGATAAATTGCCTTATTAGCAGCATCTTCTAAAGTGTAGTGACCATCATTCTGTATTTTAAGAATATATAAAACTTGACTTTCTTCTGGATTTTCTAACTTCCACTGACCTTTTTGACTGATTACGTAACCCAAAACTTTCTCTGAAGCATTTTTAATTTTCAGTTTTCCTGGAGTATTTTCTCTAATTCTGGCTAATTCCTGATCATTTCCATCAACTAATTTTGCCCCATTATCTTGCTGTTTGAGAGAAAATAAGTCTGCACCAAACTCAGTTTTAAACTTGATTTTTTCAGTTCGGTTAGCAACATTAGTTACTGTAACGGTTGTTGTCTGAGTATTCTGTTGAGAAACTTCATCTTTTGTTGGGTTGTTACTACAGCTTAAAAGTGCCGTAATTAACATTCCTAAAGTTAAAATCTTACCAATGCTATGCTTCATACAGTTTCCTTGGAAAGCATTTTTGCCAAATTTAAAACTTGATAAAGGCTTAAAAACATAGCGACAACTGTTTGATAAATTTGCCCTTCATTTTCTGCAACCTCTGGGGAAATCCTGACAGTAAAATTCATAGATTTCTCTGTAACTTTCAAACTTTTTATCATAGAGAATTGAGGCAGTTTTATCGCCTCTGTCACCTCACTTTGTAAAACTTTTACTGCTCCATATCGGCGTTGAGGATAGGTTAAATAGAGATTTATATCCAATCCTTGTGATTTCACTTTGGATTTATACTTACTTTTGCCACTTCTGCTACGTTTCCAACCATATTGTTTTTTAGATAGTCCAGTAATACTTAACATAAAACGCGTTTTATCTAAAAAGCGTCCTCTCATGTTTAACCATTGATTTTCATAAATATCTATCTTCCATCCACTCTTGTAGGGATGCTTTACAGTGTTTGTTTTATATTCATTTTTTTCACCAGTTTGAAAAGATAATTTCAGATAAATTAAATTCGTTTCATCTAAATCTCTAGCCAGCATTTGCAGCAATTGTTTAATGAGATTATATCGATAATTAATTAAATTTAATCTCTTAAATTTAAACATCATAAATAATGTATAAACCCAAGCGATGATTAAACCGACTAAACCCAGATTCAGGACAAAAACTACTATATTTAGGAAACCAGAGGCAATAGCAGCTAAACTAAAGCTAAAAATACCTACAACTGCGGCTGTTGAAAAATAATAAATGGCTTGTTTGCCAAATTTATTTTGCTTAATTTCTGCAAGTTGAGAAAGTGCTGCTATATCATCTAAATCAGTTGTCACACTGCCCAAAAGTGCTGTATCTTCATAGATTAAATCTTTGCGTAGTTGTTGTAATTCAATAGGCATTTGAATCTGTACTCCATCAATTTATTTTATTAAGTTTATTTAAATTATTTTCAAACTCAAAATATATGAGATAAACAGATATTAATCGCCGTCAGTATAACAAAGTAAAAAAACAAGTGTCAATCAGGTATATAAATGTTTATACATAAACAGCAGATAGCCTATATATCCTTTGATGTTGTCCCAGCACCAAAGGGTGCAGCCATTCATATTGCAGCTTTTTCTCAGGCTTTAGCCGCAGCTTTTGGTCATATCGAATTAGTTACAGTTTCTCCTACAGCAGAACAGATAGATAAGGATGAAATATTTCCCCAAGTGCAGCAGACAATGTTACCTGCTGTGGGTAGTAATTTGATTTCCAGAGTTTTGTATTTTCAAAATTTGCTGCGGGGATGGTTGCAAAATCGCCAATTTGCGGCAATTCACATTCGTTCAATTTATGAAGGATTTGTTATAGGACTTAATAAAAATAAATATTGTGAGCAGTTAATTTTTGAAGTCAACGGTTTACCTTCTATAGAACTAAAATATCGTTATCCTGGGGTAGCTGAGGATCGAGAATTATTGCACAAATTGCACTCCCAGGAACAAATTTGTTTAGCAGCAGCCGATTTAATTATCACACCCAGCTATGTCACTGCTGCATATTTGCAAAGTCGGGATATACCATCTCATAAAATTCAAGTGATTCCCAACGGTGTAGATTTAGATGTGTTTACCTATAATCATTCTGGTGGTATTTTGCCCGCCATGATTAAGCGCCCAGCAGTTATCCAAATCATTTATTTTGGGACACTTTCCCCCTGGCAAGGTGTAAACTTAGCCATAGAAGCTTTAGAACTAGTAAATAAAGATGTTCCTGCTTATTTAACAGTAATTGGACAAGCCAGAGAGGATCAAATCAAAAAGTTAAAGCAGCTGGCGTTAAAATTAGGAATTGCAGAGAAACTCACTATTTTAGAACCCCTATCACAAACACAGTTAGTTGAACATATCCACGCTGCCGATATTATTTTGGCACCATTAATGCCAAGCGATCGCAACTTAGTTCAAGGTTGTTGTCCCCTGAAGATTTTAGAAGGTATGGCTACGGGAGTCCCTATAATTGCTAGTGATTTGCCTGTAGTCCGCGAACTAGGCGAAGACAAAGTACATTTTTTATTAGTCAAACCAGGTTCAGCCAAAGCCATTAAAGATGCCGTATTGCAGTTACACAATGACCCAGAATTAGCTACCAAACTGGCTAAAAATGCCCGACAGCGCATTGAAGAGAAATATACTTGGAAACTTGCCGGTGCAGCTTTAACGGCGGCTTATGCTCAATTGGGCATCAAGCGGCTAAGTAAAATTTGAAGTTGTTGTTGCTCTTGAGCGATAGAATATTCATTGAGGATGCGATCGCTTGCTGCTTGAACAATGCCATTTTTCTGTTCTATCGGCATAGTCAAACATTCCAACACCGCCTCACCTAATTTATGCAACTGAGAACGAGGCAACATAAAACCATTTTCACCATGTAAAATTACCTCTGGAATTCCACCCGCATCACTAGCAATACAGCAACAACCACAAGCCATCGCCTCTAGTAGCGCATTTGGCATTCCCTCCCACAGTGAAGGCTGGAGATAAACATCACATAACCGGAGATATTCAGCCACCAAACCAGAATTAGATAAATGTCCCGTAATGATAATTCGCTGGGCATTTTCTGGCTGCTGAGTTTTATAAACTTGCAGTACAGATTCCTGAGAAGCCCGTACCTCACCAATAATTAACAAACAAGCCGGACGCTGACTGCGAACTGTTGTCAAAGCATTTAACAAAAATTGCTGTCCTTTCTTTTCCCGCAATTCCCCACAAAAACCCAAAATAACCTCATCAGGTGCAATTCCTAACTTCTCTCGCGTAACCTCACCTGAACTTGGCAAACAAAATATATTTGTATCCACCGCATTTTTCAGCACCAAAACATCATCGCGTCCACTCAATAACTGAATTTTGCGAGACATATCAGCACTTACAGCCGTAATCACCTTAGCGTGTTGTAGCGTCCATTGCAGACGGGCAAAATCACCCGGTGGAAACATTTCCCTATCAATATCATTACCACGGGCGCTAACAGTACTGGGTATATTTTTCAATCCTGCAAACCACGTCGCCAAAAAACCACTCGGAAAAAGATAATGACCCCAAATAGCATCATATCCACGAGTCTGCTGCAACCAATCCAGCACATTCAGAGTATGAGGCATCGTCATATCCCAATGACGGTATAACCCTATACGATAAACTCGATACTTTGCTTCTAATCTTTCCGGGGGTAAAACTTCCCCAGGTTGTAAATAACGACTCCAGGTAACAACATCAACTTCTATATTTAATTGGCAAAGCGTATTTACAAGGCGCGTAGCACTGCTAGCCAAACCGCCTAAATCTGGGGCAAACCGTTCTGTAATCAATAAAAGACGCTTCATTCAATATTTGACTAGCTATTAATCGATATAGGAATTTCAATGCAAAACTCAGTTCCTTTTCCGGGTTCTGATATACAACTTAAATTTCCCTTGTGTTTTTCTACTATAATTTGATGGCTAATTGATAAACCTAAACCTGTACCTTTACCTACAGGCTTAGTAGTAAAAAATGGATCAAATAGTTTTTTTCTAACTGCTTCAGTCATCCCTAAACCATTATCACTAATGTAGATGACAACACGATTTTCATTTAAAACCTCTGTCATAATATTAATTATACTAGGATTAGTATAAATTTCTGCAATAGATCGATTTTCATTATAACTATCTAAAGCATCAATAGCATTATTAATAATATTCATAAATACTTGATTGAGTTGACCCGGATAGCAATCTATTAAAGGTATATTGCCATATTTTTTTACAATTTCAATTTTTGGGTAGTCAAATTTTTCCTTCAGCCGATTTTGTAAAATCAACAAAGTATTATCTATGCCTTCATGAATATCAACTCTTTTCATATCTGCTTCATCCAGACGAGAAAAGTTACGCAAAGACCTGACAATTTCAGTAATCCGCTTGGTTCCTATTTTCATAGAATTGATAATTTTGGGTAAATCAACCAGCAAAAATTCTAATTCAATTATTTCGGTATAATCTTGAATTTCTGGTACAGGATTGACATAAACTTTTTGGTAAAGCTCCACAAGCTTGAGTAAATTTTGTGTGTAATCATCAATGTAACTCAAATTGCCATGAATAAAATTAATTGGGTTATTAATTTCGTGGGCTACTCCTGCCACCAGTTGTCCCAAACTGGACATTTTTTCAGCTTGGATTAATTGTGCTTGAGTTTGTTGTAATTCCTTAAAAGATTTTTCTAATTTTTGAGCTTGTGCTTGAGCAAATTGAGCCAGATTTTCCTTAATTTCCAGTGCCTTTTGTAGTTCTATAGTTAATTTTTCGGTGTCAGCTAAAGCAGTATTTTTAGCTTTTAATAAAAAAATAAAATCACTAATAGGGTCATGAAGAGCAAAGTCCTTTAATTTGATGCCAAGAGGAGCAAGACTAGCTGTTTCTGTAATCCAAGGAGAACCCAGAAAAAACATAGCTTCTGGCTCTGGTTGATACATCATCTGCCCCTTAAGATACATCCCATTATGAATAAACTCCAAAATGAATATAGAATTAGTTTTTTTGTGAATAGCATCAAAATCAACCGCAATAGGGGGGCGATTAATATAAAAATGCTGCTCTATCTGTCCACCAACTAATGAACTCGGACTAATACGTTGTAAAACATAGCCCGCTTGTAATATCTCTCGATTCCGGTTAAATACAAAGTGAAACGGAAAAGCTTCGGTAAATAATTCTGGCGAAAGACAAAGGTGAGGAGGAATCATCAACTTAGCGCTCAGTGTGGTTTATGCTTCACTAAAAATTCATCGTGTTCAGCGCCATCATTTTTACTGTGGGTTTGTGTAATCTCAACTTCTATATCAAACCTATTTCCTAATCCCTTAACCAAACCAAATACCATTGGAGCAAGACCCTCTCTATGAGAGTGATAGTGTAAGCTCAAGGAATCTTCTTCGACATCAGTACACTCAAATGATGGAGGTTGAAGCTTCGGAAAGCTGATTCCTATACGAGTATGAAGATTATCGAGGTTTTCTAGAAACTCAGGTAGAGTATCCCCAGTCATATCCATCATTTCGCCATAGCCTTCTTGCGATGCGTACTCCACCCAAAATTCTCCGAATGCTGCCATAATCTCTGACGGAGATAAATCCAAAACAACACTAGCAGCTTTTATCAGCCTGTGTGTAATGTCATCAGGATAGCCTTCCATGCTGAGGAAAAAATCTGTCTCGACTTCAGCTTTCTGCTTAATTTTTCGCCAAATCTCCTCACCAAAGCGACTACACACCATATTTTGAATACCTTTATTTACCAATCCGTACATAACAGCCTCCTCTAATTAAACCAACTTGATTACAAGAACTAAGGGTTAATTGGAATAACTCTCTACCACTGGAACAACCGGAAAGCATAAAAATAACTATTAGTAGTTAATGCTATAAAGCAATACAATTACATCAGTATTTATACTATTCACATTTAGTTTATTTTATGAATTCAATATATTATCTAAGTTTATATACTGGAAATTAGCTTTAGATGACTTTTATGTAAGTCAGCACTAATATTTCAAGCTTTAATGTATAGCAACCGCGAAGGAGGTTAAGACATTGTTGATTTCTGAAAGCCTGGAAGTATACTTAAGGATACCGCCTCTTCAAGATATTTGACCAATTAACGTGATAGAATAAGCAACAAAAAAGAGGCCTACCTTGACCTCTTGACAACTCCCTAGAATGATGTTCGTTATATATTAATTACAGCAACCCAGCGTTAGTACCTTGCTTACCAGTTGCTAATTCTACCTTCACGATTTTGCCACCCATTTTTTGAATGCGTTGCTGTTCGCGAAACCAGTTTTCGTAAGGAACTAGCTTAGTGAAATAAGTATTTTGCAACTCTCTTTGAGTACGAATGCGGGATTGGCTGGGGACACAAGCAGTAACTTTAAACAAACGAGCCATATCTTAAAATCTCCTACGGTGATTGTGAAAAGTTTTTTATTACAAACAAAAGTGGGAGTGTATATTTCTATGCAAATATTTAAATTAATCACTCCAAGTCTGGAAATCAAATATCAATACTAGACCGCTAACACTCATTCACAACATAAGCAATAGAACGTTCTAACACTCACAATTGATTTCCAGACCTTAATAAAGTCGCACCTAATGTATTAAGTGCAAACTAACTCTTAGCTTAAGCCAGAGGAGATATAGTCTAAGTAAACGCCCATTTCTTTACCAGCGTCGGGACCGACTAAGCTAGCGGTTACTTCTTTGATAGCTTGGATAGCTTGTACAGTAGCGCCTACGGGAACACCCAAGGAGTTGTAGGTTTCTTTCAAGCCATTCAATACGCGCTCGTCTAGGATCGAAGGATCGCCAGCTAGCATAGCGTAGGTAGAGTAACGTAGGTAGTAGTCCAAATCGCGGATGCAAGCAGCATAGCGACGGGTGGTGTACATATTACCACCGGGACGAGTGATGTCAGAGTATAACAAGGACTTAGCTACTGCTTCTTTAACGATCGCAGCTGCGTTAGCACTAATAGCTGTAGCAGCGCGCACGCGTAGTTCACCAGTTACGAAGTAGCCTTTGAGCTTTTCTAGAGCCGCAGTATCCAAGTATTTACCTTGAACGTCTGAAGCATTAATGACAGAGGTAATTGCGTCTTGCATGTTGTTCTTTCCTTATTTCCAACCTGATTGCAATAGTTGTGTTTCAGCAGCAGTAAAAACAGCTTCAGCTTACTGCATCGCACCGACTAGGTAATCGAAGTAAGCGCCAGCTTCACCAGAGTCTTCAGCAGACAACAAGGTAGCAGCAACATTCTTCATCGCGTTAACGCCACCAGCCACAGCGTCAATAGGAGTGCCGAGAGACTTGTACATTTCACGCACACCCACAACACCGATTTCTTCGATGGGGGTAACATCACCGGAAACAATTCCGTAGGTGACAAGGCGGAGGTAGTAGTCTAAGTCGCGCAGACAAGTAGCGGTCATTTCTTGGCCGTAAGCGTTTCCACCAGGAGAAACAACATCAGGGCGTTTTTGGAACAACTGATCACCAGCTTGCTTAACAATGCGCTCGCGGTTTTCGGTCAAAATTTGAGCGATGCGGAGGCGACGTTCACCACCGGAAACAAAGCTTTTGATCCGATCCAGTTCGCCGGGGCTAAGGTAGCGGGCTTCTGCATCAGCATTCACGATGGACTTCGTGACGATACTCATTAATGGATTCCTCCAGTACTAATGAAACCAGAATTTTAAGAAACTGGTGAGACTTTAATTTGGTGTGGCAGTAGCCTTCTTCCCTCGTCGCTTTAGAGAAAACAATCAAATAATTGCCATAGCTATCGCATGACGAGTTAGAGAGAAAATTTAACTACCTTCCGCAAAACATTTTCCGGCATTCTGTAGGGCATTTATGACTGTTCTTAATACTTTGTAATATTAATTCTTAGATTTAAAAGCCATTTTTTGCCGGAAAGCGTTATTACACAAGGCGATGAGGGAAAAGAAGCCGGGGAGCAGAGAGCAGGGGGAAACTTCAATGAAGCATTTCTTCCTCTTCCTTCTTCCCTTGGCGCTCTTGGCGTACTTGGCGGTTCGTTAAAAAAAATTGACTTTCATCTTTAATCGAACCGTATTGGGAGCCAGTTCCCAAACCTCGGTAAGGGCGGGTTTATTAAGATCCTCGTTCATATTGAATGATATCTGTAAACCCGCCCCTACAAGCGTTTACTTCTAGCGATCGCTTGGACGGCCTGTCAGTACAGCAGGTGACAAACTAGACCAGGATTGCTTCACTAAGTCAGCAGCCGCTTGGACGCTACCGAGGTAGTTACCAGCAGGTAGTGATGGGTAGCGAGGATAAGGTACGACATCTTCACCAAAGAAGCGGGCGTACTCTTGACTATCCACAATTGCCTCTACAGCAGCCCTTAAACCGCTATCAGCCAGCAACTTGTTATATTGGCGGATTTCGCCCTGTGTAGCTGGTGCGCGTCCCAATAGGTGACGGAATAGGAACTCAATCACTTTGGTGTTGGGATAAGGCGTATAGAACCGTTTGCGGTAGATTTCGGAACTAGCTAACTCTCTAACAAACTCACGTACAGAAATTTCTCCGTTCCGCAGTTTGCTGTCTAAGTTAGAACGGCGGAAGTCTTGGGGAACTTGACCGCTAAATATATCCAAAACTTGGCAGTAAGCAGCATTAATTACCTGTTGCTTCTCTGCTTGATTTGCATTCATGGTCATGCGGTGAATTCGTGCAGGTTTGCGGCGGCTTGTACCTACACCCACTTCCACAGATTGACCACGACCATCATTGAAAGAACGACCCAACTCAATAAACAACGGCTTGGTTTTATCCATCGCCTTGGCTTGGGCTGCCAAATCTGCGATCGCCTTCGCTAAAATTGGCGTATTCGCTGAGTTCATGCGGGGCTTCACAGTCTCAAAGCTAGGCACAACCACATCTTTATTTTGCTTAGTCAGTTGGTTGTAAAGCTTTTGAGTATTGGGGAAATTAGCCGCAGGTAGAGTTGGGAAGCGACGATAAGGAACCGTATCTTCACCGAAAGCTTGGCTATATTCCGCACTTTCTACCATCGCAGTAATAAAAGCCCGAATCCCTTGAGTAGCCAAAATTTGGTTATACTTACGGATTTCTGCCTGGTCTATAGGCGCACGTCCCAAGAAATGCTTAGTTCCCATCTCAATCACCTTAGTGTTGGGATAGGGTGTATAAAACTCTTTCAGGTACAGGTTCGAGTAACCCAAACCAGTAATAAATTCCTTGACACTAATTTCGCCATTCCCCAGCTTGCTTTCTAAAGCTGTGAATTCATTCTTGATAATGTAAGGTGCAACATCACGCTCAAAAATCTGGCGATAAGCAGCGCTGATTAAAGTATTTACAGCAACTTTATTGCTAGTATTTGCTACCAGCTTAAAGACTTTGCTTTGTTCGCGCTTCTTGGTAACACCTTGATTAATGCGGAATTGGATATCAGGTTCGGTGCGGTTTTCTGTTACCGTACCCAATTCTACAAAGCGAGGTGTTTCAACTTTCTGAACCTTCGCAGTACCGACATCTTCGCGAATACTTCCAACGCGTAATTGACGCAACGACACACCAGCCGGAGTCAAATAACGTTCGTAAGGCACTGTATCTTCACCAAACGCCTCACTGTACTCTGGGGTATCCAGAATGGCATCTACAACTGCATAGAAACCCTTCTTAGCAGCAATATCAAAATACTTGTTGTTTTCTTGACGACCGTAGGTAGGACGACCCAACAAGCGACGGTGCATATACTCGATGGACTTACAAACATACAGCGATGTCCAGTACATCTTGCGGAATAAATCCGACTTCGCCAAAATGCGGACAAACTCGCGCACAGTAATTTCGCCGTTTTCCAGCTTAATTTCTGCTACCTTCAGGCGTTGACCTTCGTAAACGTCACGACCAAAGACTTGCAGGTAAATCGCTCTAATTACGGCTTGGGTAGAACTTTCCGAAAACTTAACGCTGACACCCTTACCGCCCTTTCTGCTGAGAGTAGAAGGAACTTGATCCAGCTTAAACACCTTCCGTCCCAGAGTACCAGGAGCCTCGCCCCGTGCCTTGGGATTACTCAGTTGATTATTAATACCAGGCCCTTGGTGAATCAAGATGCGGCGGGTATCCTTACCAAAAGGAGCCGGACTGCTGCTGGGGTTGCGGGTTTCTTTCGGGAAAATTGCCCCAAATTGAATTTCTAAAGCGTCATTACCAGAACCGTAAGGATGTTGGTCTGGTAGTGGGCGATCGTAAGCCGCAAAGGTAGTAATAAACTGAGGTACTTTGCGGAAAGGCGCACTGTATTTAAACAGGTCTTGTTGCGGTCCCCAGTTACGACATTCTTGGGCTTCTTGACCCAAACCACGCAGGTAAGGTACTGTTTCCTCGCCAAAGTAATCCCCGTATTCGTCAGAATCAACCAAAGCATCAACCAAAGCTGGTAGACCACCGTTAGAAATAATCGCAAAGTATTTTTGCACTTCTTCCCGGCTACTTGGTCCCCGTCCCAAAATGTGACGGAAAGCGAGTTCAATGACTCGGCTGTTAATAAAAGGCTGATAAAACTGTTTTTGGTAAAGGGGAGATTTAGCGAGACGACGGACAAACTCCTTCATGGAGATATCGCCATTCTTCACCTTAGATTCCAAGTCAGAAATCGACAAGCTATAAGCACGGGTAATGTCACGCTCAAAAAGTTGCCGATAGGCTGCTTTCACAACCTCAATTTTTTCACTGGCTGACAAACCAGGCTTCATCGCAAACTTAGGACGACGTTCTGCTGCTACAGAGTAGATTTGTGGCAGTTGTAGCCCTTGTTGGTCGCCAGAAGGACGCTGACGAAGTTTATTAGAAGGTGTGGGTGCTTTGAACTCATTCAGCAAAACATCCATGTACTGAGACACAATTTCTGTAGCCACAGCATCTTTGCGGAAGTAGGAAAGTGATGCTGCTTTGATTTCCTGCAAAGCTACCAAAGTTGCTTCAGTCGAACAAGCACTTTCAATGATTTCCCGTAAACCCCGTGTATTCACACTGATAATATTGGGGTCTCCAGCCACAATTGCATAAGTTGCATAACGCAAGAACCAGGATAAATCCCGCAAGCTCTTGGCCATGTTGCTAGGACCATAACGGGCGACGTTGATGGGTCTAAAACCAGCAGGTGTCGGACCGCCTGGAGAGGAGTTAAAGATTGACCGTAAATTTTCGAGGAAACCACCACGACTTTCAACGTAGGTGACAGTTCCTAGTTTCATCCCTTCTGTGACAGTTCCCTCAGCCGTAGCGCCAGCCCCAGCCATAGCTAGTTCTCGTTCTTGAGGCTTTTCTAAGAAAGCCATAGGAGAACCACCGACAAAAATCCGGTTAGCAGCGCGAGAAACGATGATCTCGGAATTGTCCGTCAGCATCTGAGCAATTTCCAGACGCTTTGCACCAGAGGCAAAATAGCTTGCTAGTTCGCTGAGTTCACCGTTTCCCAAAAAGCGGTCTTGCTGCTCGGCTTGAGAAATCGTCGCCACCGGCAGAGTTTGATATAGTTGCGGACGTGCAACGGAGCTTCCACCACTTGCCTTAATGCTCATTAGATTTGTAAAACTCCTTTAATTTATCTATGTGTTAAATCTGGGTTGTTTTGAGGCTTGACACATTGTTGTGAGCATGGACTAAGAGTGCTACCTGCAAAACTGCCAGTAAGTTAACCCAGTTAGCTTTAGATTAAAACGTTTTGCGGTTTCTCTGTTGGATTATTAAGAAGTATGTAGAATCTGCAATCTAAATGAGTTCGCCGGAATAAGTACATATTCCCTCTGGGCGAAAATTCACTATGGTTTTGTATCATCTAGATACAAACTTACCAGCACACTTTGTTGTAAACGTAGTAATTTTTAATATAATTTAATATTTAACTGATTTAATCAGCGAGATAACTACAGACGGAAGCATTTTCCAGATAGATTAGCATTTAGTGTTGCGATCGCCTGCTCATCACAGAACAAATCGAGAGATGAAAAATATCATGAATTTATCTGTAAAAATTGCCCCGAATACGAATGCACCTAAGTTAACTTATGATGTGCTGATCAAAAGTCAACCAGATAATACAGTCAAAGCCACATTGTTAGGTTTACCAGACTGTGAAGGTTTAGGAAATACAGAAACAGAAGCTATAGAAAAACTCAGCCAAAGTTTGCAAACTCGGTTAGAAACCGCCAAAATAGTTACTCTAGAAATTGCAGCGCCTCCATCAGAAAATCCTTGGTTGAAAATAGCTGGTAAATATAAAGACGATCCGCAATTCGATAAAATGCTTGAAGACATAGCAGAATATCGACGCGAGTTAGATGAAAACAATGAATTAAGGTAATTTCAATTATTTGTTTCTCGCTAAAAAGTTCATAGGAATATGATGAGATTCCCAGTATTCTTTAGCTGAATTGAAAATATCTAACGCTATTTGATACTGTATCGGGTCAGATGGAGCAAAGATATCAGCATAATTATATAAACGGCAAAGTTGTGCGGCGGCAAACCTTGAACTCTCAACGATAACTTCTGTTCCGTCCGCACCAAAGCAGTGTTAAGTTGCCATCAATTACTAAGCCCTAACTGCTACAATACATACTCTGCCCCGTAGAGTATGTGTATTTTTCGGTCAAAGTATTACAAATTGTCGCCCTTTGAGGTATAGTTAAACCCCTAGTGGCACTCTGCTTGAACAGCTAAAACTTGCATGAACTCATATCTTACTGCATTGAACTCCTTAAAGTTACCCCAAGAGAAAAGGAATGAGCTTGTTGCAGTTTCCCTTTTTTCAGGAGGTGGAGGGCTTGATTTAGGCTTGTCTCTTGCAGGATTCAACTTCAAATACTCAAACGATGAAGTTCAATACTATTGTGATACCATTTCATACAATTTTCCTGATTGCGTAGCGGAAGCCAGAGATGTTAGGGATTTGAAAGGAAGTGAAATCAAAGAATTGATCAAAGCTGAAAAGATCAGCCTTATTGCGGGAGGTCCACCCTGTCAGGCATTTAGCATACTGGGTAAAAGAGGTTCTTTTTCGGATTATCGAGGTCAACTTGTATTTGACTATATTCGCCTCATAAATGAGCTAAAGCCAAAAGCTTTTGTCTTTGAAAATGTGCCAGGGCTACTGACCCTCAATAATGGTGAGGACTGGAAAAAGCTTTATTATCACTTTCAAGTTGAGACGGGTTATGACATTTATACAGATATTTTGAATGCTGCTGATTATGGAGTGCCACAAATTAGAAAGAGAGTTTTTGTTGTAGGTTTCTGTCAACCCGTTGAATTTATTTTCCCCTCGCCTATATATCGTGATCCTTCAAGTTTAGACTTACTTAATCAACACCTTCCAGATTGGATACCGGCAAGGCTGGCTTTGGAGCAGGTTGAGGGTTTGCATAATCATGATATTCGTATTCACGGTGACAGAGTTCGTAGTCGATACGAAAAAATTCCACCTGGCAGAAGAGATAAGGTAGATCATACGGATAGAATTGATCCTGAAAAGCCTTCAGGGACAGTATTAGTTGGTTCCAAGGCAGGTGGTGGTAGACCTCATATCCATCCCTATTTTCCTCGCCATATCACAGTTCGAGAGGCGGCACGTCTTCAATCATTTCCAGATTGGTATAAGTTATTAGGGACATCAACAGCACAATACAGGCAAGTTGGTAATGCAGTGCCTCCACTTCTTGCTCTTGCTGTTGGAAAATCCATCCAAGATACGTTGAAGAATCTGAGTAAGGAGGAGATAGCAGTTTGACACTTCCGTACCCAGGATACTCTTGGTCTTTTAATCACCACATGGGAAGAGTGAATCCAAGAGAGGTGTTTGCGCTCCTAGAGTCAGCTTACCGATTCAGACAATACCCAAACTACCGAGTGCTGGTTAACCAAGCTTTGGTTGCTGAAGGAGTGTTCACTGCGAACATCAGAGCGGATTCTGGACAAGTAGATGCATGGCGTGATTACCAACAAATCCTCCCTGACTTGGGTCTAATTTATTCGACTAGATACATTAGACAACCACAACTAACACCAATTGGTCTCATGTATATCGATGGCACAATTGGTTACTCTGAACTCTTCTCTACTCAGGTTCTTGCTTATCAGTACCCTAACGGACACAAAACAGATTTATCTCCGGCGGTGAAAGGAGAATTGTCACGTGCAGGAATAATTATTCCTCCAAACCGAACAGAATTAGATGTCAATTCAGGAATTTTGATTAAGCCAGGAGTGCTAATTCTACAAATTCTGCTTGAACTATACCTTCAAGGTTATCCCCCAACTCTAGACACGCGCGAGTGTCTTCTGGCTCTTGTACCCACAATTCGCAATAGTGATTGGCAAGAGCGACAATTGTTACTTGAACAAGGAATCAGTTTACCAAATGATCATTAGACAAAGGAATAAAATGCCTAAATTGTAGGGTGGGTTAGGACGGTAGTCCGTAACCCACCATTATCCTTCAATCGATAATTCAGTTGATTCGAGAGGGGGAATTTGTTCAGGGGTTAAAGTAACCACTTTTCCATCTTGCCAAATGCTAATTGATTCTCCTAATTTGCGGTGTCTTTCTATAGCTTTAGCAACAGCAGTTTTAACGCCAGCATCAATTTTTTGATGGATTTCTGTTAGGGGAATTTGCGTTTTATTCACTGATTGTAATTTGATTCCAGGTTTCGAGTTCATAGATAATCGCCTCCTGATTGATATCTGATGCAGCCACTAATAGAGGTTCTGACCCAGAATTATCATAGATGATCCAAGTATCGCACAGAGGTAAATACAAGTTAATTAGGTTTGTGCGTCCGCGTTGGTAGCGACGGCGAATAGTATCTTCTGGGATATTGTGACCGCCACTTTCTACCCGTCTGTGTACCCGTGCGATCGCTAATTTGGGACTTTGTAACCAAAAGTAAATTAAGCTGATAATATAACCTTTGTCTTTACATTCTCTCAAAAATCTGGCAAAGTTACGAGCCGCTAAAGTTGTTTCAAAGGCAAAATCAGCTTCAGCTTTCACCAGAGTTTCTAGTCTTTCTAACATTAATCGTCCGGATTGAATAGCTACAGATTCCGGGTTAAAAGGAGAAAGTCCGGCGGCTATTTCATAGGCGTTAACATATTCAAATACTTCTAGGAAGTAGGGAAGGATTTGTAAAGCGCTGGTAGTTTTACCAGAACCGTTTGCACCGCCGATAATGTATAAATTGGGCATTATTCTAATGCTAATGCTAATTATGCGGATGATTTAGGCTGAGATTTGGTCTTTTTCTTGGTTTTGGTTGTTACCTGTTTAGCTTTTTCAGATAATGGTGGGTTACGGACTACCGTCCTAACCAACCCTACAAACAAGTTGGGGATTTTTTTATTTGTCAGTCCCTTACCAAATGGTGAATAATTCTCCCAATCCGCTAAACTCTAAAATGCTGCGTTCTTCCTGATCATGTCAGACTCCCAAACTGTTAGTGCTGCTGTTGCGAAACTCTACGATACCTATCCCTTCCCCCCAGAACCTCTACTAGATGAAGCCCCACCTGGGTACAATTGGCGCTGGAATTGGTTAGCCGCTTACAATTTCTGCACTGGACGCAAATCACCAAAGCAAGATATCCGCATTTTAGATGCTGGTTGTGGTTCTGGTGTGAGTACCGAATATTTGGTACATCTCAACCCCCAAGCCCAGGTAGTTGGAATTGATTTAAGTGCGGGAACTTTGGAGGTAGCCAAAGAGCGCTGTAAACGTTCTGGTGCTGATAGGGTGGAGTTTCATCACCTGAGTTTGTACGATGTGGAACAGTTACCCGGTGAGTTTGACTTAATTAATTGCGTGGGTGTGTTGCATCACTTACCTGACCCTATCCGTGGTATTCAAGCTCTAGCGAAAAAGTTAGCCCCTGGTGGACTAATGCACATTTTTGTCTATGGCGAATTGGGACGCTGGGAAATTCAACTCATGCAAAAGGCGATCGCACTTCTTCAAGGTGACAAAAAAGGCGATTATCGTGATGGGGTACAAGTCGGACGCAAATTATTCTCTTCTTTACCAGAAAATAACCGAATTGTCAAGCGAGATCAGGAACTTTGGTCTTTAGAAAACCATAAGGATGAATGTTTTGCTGATATGTACGTGCATCCCCAGGAAATTGACTACAACATTGATACGCTGTTTGAATTAATTGATGCTTCTGCCTTGGAGTTTATTAATTTTTCTAATCCTGATTTTTGGCAGTTGTCAAGACTTTTGGCTAAAGCACCGGAGTTAATGGAACGGGCGGATGAATTGAGCGATCGCCAGCGTTATCGCCTGATAGAATTACTAAACCCCGAAGTCACCCATTACGAGTTTTTCCTCGGTCGTCTTCCCCTAATTAAGTCCAACTGGTCAGAGGATAAACTCCTATTGCAAGCCATTCCCGAACTGAACCCTTGTATTGATGGTTTTCCCAGCCAATGTCTATTTAATTACAATTATCAAATTGTCAATTTGTCAGAATTAGAGTTGCAATTTTTACAAAAATGTGACGGAAATTTAACCGTGGCAGAGATTTTGGCAACGGTGCAAATCGAGTTGAATCAACTGAGAACACTCCTCGAACAGCAGATAATTTTATTGTCACTGAGTTGATTAAAGTACCAAGACCAGCAAGCTGATTATACAATTATCAACAGAGCCGATAATAACGATAAAAAGGCGAAATTTGAAGAAAGTTGGAATTTGATTAGCTGGAATTTCGGCTTTTTAGCCCCGTTCTCCCTCACCCCCTCGCCGAGGATTTTCCTGTGCAGGACAGGCTTCTACCCTGAGTCTGATCCCGGCAAGAAGTTAATTGTTTTTTTCTAAAGTATTGTTACCTGATCGTGATATGATTCAGCTGACTGAATGTGCAGTCATTATAAGTTAGCTGTACTGGTTTCAAGTCTCGTGAGCTTGTCAGAAGATTCAATTGACCCCACTCCGACAACACAACAAGAAACTCAATCTGGTTTTGAAGACACAGAACCAGAAAACGCCTCCATGCAGGAGTTCTATCAACTCTACCAGGAGTTGTTGATAATTACACTTGCCTTAACAGTGACTGTTTTTATCTCTGTGTGGATTGCTTACTCGCTGAACATTGCCCTAAATTATCTATTAGGGGCGTGTGCAGGTGTGCTTTACTTGAGGCTGTTGGCAAAAGATGTTGAGCGTTTAGGTAGAGAAAAACAGGCGCTGAGTAAAACCCGGTTAGCCTTATTAGTAGCTCTGATTTTCCTAGCATCGCGGTGGAATCAACTACAAATATTACCCATATTTTTGGGATTTCTCACATACAAAGCCACACTCATCTTCTACGTAATTAGGATGGCTTTTGTCTCTGACTAGCCAAAGCGCGGACAACCTGAAAAAGCTAAACTAAGCCTTGCGTGAGGAATATCCACACTGCAAAGAAAGCTCCTCTTCTCCAGGTAATATTGGAGAAACGATTGATATGGAAAGAAAATGCTGAATTTTCTGAACTTCTACTCTCTTCCACTTGCCGAATTGGAAGTGGGTAAACATCTGTACTGGCAAATAGGCAACTTGAAGCTACACGGTCAGGTGTTTCTCACGTCCTGGTTTGTTATTGGTGTGCTAGTGCTAGTTTCCTTAGCCGCAAGCAGTAACATCAAAAGAATTCCCAGTGGGTTGCAGAACCTCATGGAATACGCCCTGGAATTCATTCGGGATTTGGCTAAAAACCAAATTGGCGAAAAAGAATATCGCCCTTGGGTGCCTTTTGTTGGCACTTTGTTTTTGTTCATTTTTGTGTCAAATTGGTCAGGGGCGCTGGTTCCTTTCAAGCTGATACATTTACCAGAAGGTGAACTAACAGCACCTACAAGCGACATCAATACAACAGTTGCCTTAGCGTTGCTGACATCGCTGGCGTATTTTTACGCTGGGTTCAGCAAAAAGGGTTTAGGGTATTTTGGCAACTACGTCCAACCAGTGTCGTTTATGTTGCCCTTCAAGATTATTGAAGACTTCACCAAGCCTCTTTCCCTAAGCTTCCGTTTATTCGGCAACATTTTGGCTGACGAACTTGTAGTAGGTGTACTTGTATTGCTAGTACCCTTGTTTGTACCTCTGCCAGTTATGGCTTTGGGACTATTTACCAGCGCCATCCAAGCACTAATTTTTGCGACTTTAGCCGCCGCTTACATCGGTGAAGCGATGGAAGATCATGGCGAAGAGCATCATGAATGAGGGGCATGAAATACCCTCAAAAGTCATGAGTCATTGGTTATTTAACAATAATCAAAGGCAAATGGCAACTGACACACAACAACGTCTAAATCCACTCAACTCAGTAAATTAAGGAAATAAGATCATGGATCCATTAGTTGCTGCTGCTTCCGTTCTCGCTGCTGCTCTTGCTGTTGGTTTGGCTGCAATCGGACCTGGTATTGGTCAAGGTAACGCTGCTGGACAAGCTGTAGAAGGTATTGCTCGTCAGCCAGAAGCTGAAGGCAAAATTCGCGGTACATTGCTATTAAGTTTGGCATTCATGGAAGCGCTAACCATCTACGGTCTAGTAGTTGCTCTAGTGCTACTGTTTGCTAACCCCTTCGCATAATCGGTACTGAGTACTGAGTACAAAAAGTTAGGAGTTAAGAGTTAGGAGTTAGACAATTAACTCATAACTCATAACTCACCGACTCAGGACTCAGGACTAATATATTTAGATAGAAATTAGCAACCATGACACACTGGATTACCTTATTAGCAGTAGAAGAGGTTGCCAAGGAAGGGGGGCTGTTCGATCTAGATGCTACCCTGCCCTTAATGGCAATTCAGTTTCTAGTTTTAGCTCTAGTGTTGAACGCAACACTATACAAGCCACTGGGCAATGCGATTGATGGCCGGAATGATTACATCCGTAGCAATCAATTAGAAGCCCAGGAACGCTTGTCAAAAACCGAAAAATTGGCAGAAGAATATGAGCAATCCCTAGCAGGTGCTAGACGACAAGCTCAAACAATCATTGCTGATGCTCAAGCCGAAGCTCAAAAAATCGCGGCTGAGAAAATAGCAGCAGTGCAGAAACAAGCCCAGGCAGAAAAAGAAAAGGCTGCTACTGAAATTGAGCAGCAAAAACAAGCCGCTTTTGCTTCATTAGAGCAACAAGTAGATTCACTCAGTCGCCAAATACTAGAAAAGCTTTTAGGAGCAGATATAGTAAGTCGGCGCTAATGAAAATTTAGCTTGGAATCATTAAGCGACATTGTAAAGACGCATTCGCCAAGTAACATTTGTTGGCGGCGTGGGTCACGTTAAGCCTTGGCAGCGAGTTGTGGACGAAAAATCATGGGGACTTTTTTACTGTTGATGGCGGAAGCCAGCGCCGTCGGAGGTGACTTGGCAGAAGAAGCGGGACATGGTGGTTTTAGTCTAAATACAGATATATTTGACACCAACCTGATTAACCTGGCCATTATTATTACTGTGCTGTTAGTGTTCGGGCGGAAAGTTCTGGGTAAAACCCTGTCAACTCGCCGGGATACAATTGAAACAGCAATTAAGAATGCAGAGCAACGTGCTTCTCAAGCTGCACAGCAACTCAAAGAAGCACAGCAGAAGTTAGAGCAAGCTCAAGCAGAAGCCGAAAGAATCAAACAAGCAGCGCAAGAAAACGCCCAAGCTGCAAGTGAAGCTATCTTGGCGCAGGCTGCTGTCGATATTGAACGCTTGCAAGCAGCAGGTGCGGCTGACTTAAATGCAGACCTAAATAAAGCGATCGCGCAGTTACAGCAACGGGTAGTTGCTCAAGCATTGCAAAAGGTCGAAACTGAACTAAAAAGCGGCATAGCCGACGATGCTCAACAAATTCTAATTGAACGTAGCATCGCACAATTGGGAGGCGAGGTATGACAAGTAACATAGCAACAGCTGAAATAGCCGCCCCTTATTCACAGGCTCTGTTGTCTCTGGCGCAAGCAAAAAACTTGACAGAAGAGTTTGGCGAAGATGCTCGGAGTTTGTTAGGACTGCTTTCAGAAAACCAGGATCTACAGAACTTTATTGGCAACCCCTTTATTACGGGTGAGAACAAAAAAGCTCTGATTAGACAAATCCTGGGTGAAAGTGGTAACGCCTACTTACGCAATTTTTTGTTGTTACTGGTAGATAAACGGCGGATCGTTTTTCTCGAACCAGTTTTACAGCAATATTTGGCTTTGTTGCGCCAGTTGAACCAAACCGTACTAGCAGAAGTAACTTCAGCAGTTCCTCTCAGTGAGCTTCAACAGCAAGCAGTAGTGGAAAAAGTTCTGGCCATCACTAATGCTCGTCAGGTAGAGGTGCAATCTAAAATAGATAGCGAGTTAATTGGTGGTGTGATTATTAAAGTCGGCTCCCAAGTAATTGATGCTAGTTTACGTGGTCAGTTGCGCCGCCTTTCCTTGCGCTTAACTAGTAATTCGTAATTTGCAATTCTCCTAAAGTTTCCTTGCTGTGCTGATAGTCTGGCAAGGTAACTGGGCAGGGGATGAAATAATTGGAGAATCACCGGAAAATTATTTCCCCACTCCTTACTAGTCACGCGATTACTTCTTCAGTCTCGAAAGCAAAAAATATAGACACATGAGTATTTCAATCAGACCTGACGAAATCAGCAGCATTATTCAGCAACAAATCGAGCAATACGACCAAGAAGTCAAAGTTGCTAACGTTGGTACAGTTCTCCAAGTGGGTGATGGTATCGCCCGCATCTATGGTCTGGAAAAGGCTATGGCTGGAGAACTATTAGAATTTGAAGATGGCACAATTGGCATCGCCCAGAACTTAGAAGAAGACAACGTGGGCGCTGTGCTTATGGGTCAAGGTCTGGAAATTCAAGAAGGTAGCTCCGTTACTGCTACTGGTAGAATTGCCCAGGTTCCCGTAGGTGAAGCTATGGTTGGACGGGTAGTAGATGCCTTGGGTCGTGCGATCGACGGTAAAGGAGATATTAACACGACAGAAAGTCGTTTGATTGAATCTGCTGCACCTGGTATCATCGCTCGTCGATCTGTACACGAACCCATGCAAACTGGGATTACAGCTATTGACTCGATGATTCCTGTCGGTCGTGGTCAACGGGAATTAATCATTGGAGACCGTCAAACAGGTAAAACTGCGATCGCGATCGACACAATCATCAACCAAAAAGGTGAAGATGTAGTTTGTGTCTATGTTGCCATTGGTCAAAAAGCATCCACAGTTGCTAACGTGGTGCAAACCCTCCAAGAAAAAGGCGCAATGGACTACACCGTAGTCGTCGCCGCTAGTGCCAGTGAACCAGCTACACTACAATACCTAGCACCTTACACCGGAGCCAGCATTGCTGAGTACTTTATGTACAAAGGCAAAGCGACTTTGGTGATTTATGATGACCTTTCCAAGCAAGCCCAAGCTTATCGCCAAATGTCCTTGCTGCTCCGTCGTCCACCAGGACGGGAAGCATATCCTGGAGATGTATTCTACATTCACTCCCGCTTGTTGGAACGCGCTGCTAAATTAAGTGACGAATTGGGTAAAGGTAGCATGACTGCCCTCCCAATCATCGAAACCCAAGCTGGTGACGTTTCGGCATACATCCCCACCAACGTAATTTCTATTACCGACGGTCAAATCTTCCTTTCTTCTGACCTGTTCAACGCTGGTATTCGTCCCGCAGTAAACCCCGGTATTTCGGTATCACGTGTGGGTTCGGCGGCGCAAACCAAGGCGATGAAAAAAGTTGCCGGTAAGATTAAATTGGAATTAGCCCAATTTGACGACCTGCAAGCATTCGCCCAATTTGCTTCTGACTTAGATAAAGCCACTCAAGACCAATTGGCACGTGGTGAACGGTTACGGGAACTACTCAAGCAGCCACAAAATGCTCCTCTCGCAGTATACGAGCAAGTAGCAATTCTGTATGCGGGGATTAACGGTTACTTGGATGACGTTCCTGTAGCAAAAGTAACTACCTTTACGAAGGGTCTGCGGGAATTCTTAAAAACCGGCAAACCTGAGTACACCGACTCCGTGAAAACCAAAAAGGTACTCGGTGACGAAGAAGAAAAAGCCTTGAAGGAAGCTTTAACTGAATTCAAACAGACCTTCAAAGCAACAGCGTAAGTAAAGTGCTGAGTGCTGAGTGCTGAGTGCTGAGTAAAATAAGAAGTTAGAAGTTGAAAGAGTTTTTATACCTACTAATTTCTATAAAATTCAGCATTCAGTACTTTTTGTCACTCAACACTCAGGATTGAGGACTCAGAACTTAAAAATATGGCTAATCTCAAATCAATACGCGATCGCATTCAGTCGGTCAAGAACACAAAAAAAATCACAGAAGCCATGCGGCTGGTAGCGGCTGCGAGAGTACGTCGCGCCCAAGAACAGGTAACTGCTACTCGTCCTTTTGCTGACCGCTTGGCACAAGTTCTGTATGGTTTGCAAACTCGTCTACGGTTTGAAGATGTAGACCTCCCACTACTGAAAAAACGGGAAGTTAAAACAGTTGGGCTATTAGTAATTTCCGGCGACCGGGGTTTGTGTGGCGGTTACAACAGTAATGTTATTCGTCGGGCAGAAAACCGCGCCAAAGAACTACAAGCAGAAGGCGTAAATTACAAATTCGTACTGGTAGGACGCAAAGCCATCCAGTATTTCCAACGTCGTGAACAACCCATTGACGGTACTTACACTGGTTTAGAACAAATTCCTACCGCAACCGAAGCTACAGAAGTTGCAGATCAACTACTTTCTTTGTTTCTCTCAGAAAGTGTGGATCGAATTGAGCTAATTTATACCAAATTCGTCTCTTTGGTTAGCTCCCGCCCAGTGGTGCAAACCCTGCTTCCTTTAGACCCTCAAGGTTTAGAAGCAGCAGATGACGAAATTTTCCGCCTGACAACCCGTGGCGGTCAATTTGAAGTAGAACGGCAAAAAGTGACTAACCAAGCTCGCCCTCTGCCCCGTGACATGATTTTTGAGCAAGATCCTGTGCAAATTCTGGATTCTTTACTCCCTCTGTATCTGAGTAATCAGCTATTGCGGGCGTTACAAGAATCAGCAGCCAGTGAACTAGCAGCACGGATGACAGCGATGAACAACGCCAGCGACAACGCCGGTGATTTGATTAAGAGTCTTTCGTTGTCTTACAACAAAGCTAGACAAGCTGCTATTACCCAAGAACTGTTAGAAGTTGTGGGTGGTGCTGAAGCACTAACTTAGGGAATCGCGCATTGTTTAGTATTGATGAATAGCTAATTGCTAGTTGTGTCGATAATTAGCAATTAGCTATTTTTAGTATTTGGGAGTGTTTTTAGCAAAGTGCTGAGTCCTGAGTGTAAACCCATTTGCTTGAAAGCGTTGAGCTATCAACACTGTCTTAACCGCCTTGGTGATTACAAAAACTTCACTCGATAGGACTCCTATTTGATTTTTGAAAAAACTCCGTACACCTAAATTACCTGAAACCCTTTTGAGTCTTGCCTTGTGCCTTTTACCTAAATATGTAAATAATTTCAAATATCAAACCGGATTCCTATATCTGTGCTAAGTATTATTTGATTGACTACGAGCCGTGCTTCTAAATTTTTTTGAGTTATGCTTTGGTGACAAGGTGAAGTTTACCTGCTCGGATAGTGGAGAGGCAAAGAGCAATAGAAGCTATGATGAGGCAGTAGAGTTGATTAAGGACTAATGAAAACTGGCATAAGTAAATTAATTATTAACATACTCTGGGATCTGCCAGCTAGAATCATGATCCAAAATTGGATATGTTGAGTTAAAGAAACTTCGGCGGTTTTGATTACCGCTACCAATGCTTTTGAAAAAATTGCCAATCGCTGATCACTGCGAACACTATGGAAAATGATGCGGCAACGCTCTACTGCCCAAATGAAGCTTGTCTGGCTGCTAACCCCTTAACTCACAAGTTTTGCCAGCGATGCTCTACACCCCTACCCAGACGTTACCTGTGGGCTGTAGGGGATGGTTTGAGTGCGGGTAGCCCTGGAGATGTATTAGCCGATCGCTATTTAGTGATTAGTAAATCTGTTGTTTTAGATAGAAAGCCGGGTTTATTACCCCAATCACCTAAATATGAGAATTTAGAGGGTATTAAAGCTTATCTCAGATTAATTCCCTATAGCCTCAACGTACCACAGGTATATGGCATACTTTCTCTATCTGAGGGACAGGCTTCGGCTACGCTCAGTCCAGGATCTCACCAAGAAATCTTACTTTTAGAACAGCCACCTTTGTTCGTAGATAGTTCAGGACTACAAGTGCAGCTATGTAGCCAGTTAAACATGGCTTGGCGCGATGCTTCATCAATGCGTCAACTTAACTGGCTATGGCAGATAGCTCATTTGTGGCAACCTTTGAAAAGTGAAGGGGTGGCTACTAGTTTAATAAATCCTCATTTACTCCGGGTAGAAGGACCATTAGTCCGCTTGTTAGAATTGCGTTTTGACGCTGCAAAATCACCAGAATTACCCGAATTAGGTGCATTTTGGCAAAAATTAGCGTCAGAGTCCAAACCAGCGATCGCTGATTTTGTGCTTGATATTAGCAAGTTTCTGATGGAAGGCAAAATTAGTTCATCAGAAATACTGATTGCCGTTTTAGATCAAGGTCTAGCAGAATTAGGACGCTCACAAACTCCCTCAATCAGACTGGTTACTAAAACAGACACAGGGCCAAGTCGTCAACGTAACGAAGATGCTTGTTACCCTGCTAGTGGCACAGTTGTGCATAAACCACCACAAACATCAGCCTTAGCCATTGTCTGTGATGGCATTGGTGGACACCAAGGAGGCAATGTTGCCTCTAATTTGGCGATTGAAACAATTCATCAGCAGGTACAGCAACTCATAAATGTTCCTTATGATCATATTGAACCTTCATTACTGCTAGCTGATTTAGATAATGCGGCAGCAATTGCTAATGACAAGATTAGCCAACGCAATGACAGCGAAAATCGCCACGCGCGTCAACGTATGGGTACAACCTTAGTGATGGCGTTGCCTATTGCCCACGAAATATACATTACTCACGTTGGAGATAGTCGTGCCTATTGGATTACCCGTCACGGTTGTTACCAAGTTACCCTTGATGATGATGTGGCTTCGCGGGAAGTCCGGCTTGGCTATGCTATCTATCGTGAAGCAGTGCAACAGCCTGGTGCTGGTTCTCTGGTACAAGCTTTAGGAATGAGTCCTAGTAATTCATTACATCCGACTTCCCAGAGATTTATCCTGGATGAAGATGCGATATTTTTACTGACATCAGATGGATTAAGTGATTTTGACCGTGTGGAAGATTATTGGGAAACAGAAATTTTACCAATTCTGACTGGTGAAGAAGATTTAGTCGAAGTAGCTGACAAATTGGTGGAACTGGCTAACATCAGAAACGGACATGATAATGTGACTTTGGCATTATTACACCATCAAGTCCAATATCGCGAACCAGAGTCAAGCCTGAAAGCAGTCATTCCAGATATTTCCTCGCTCTCAACTGCTATTACTGTAAATCAAGGCTTACAACCCACGTTACTAGATGATAGCCCGAACCAAAAAACGAAGGTCGTACCAGAAAATCAGCCCAGTACAATTTCTAAATTGCCTTGGAGTTTAATAGTTCCTTTCCTATTAGTTGTCTTAGCTGGTTCAATAGGATACTGGATGATGCGACTGCGATCGCCATCGCCATCAACTACCATTCCCGCCATTACAGTACAGCCCACTCCTACTACTGCCGTCACAGAGCGATCGCTTGATAACATTTCCCCTGGTTGGGTAATTCAAACTCAGCCGGAAATCCTTGGTAGTACTCAGCCAATACTGCCCCCCAACAGCTTTTTGGAAGTGATGGCAATCAAACCCAATCCTCAACCGGGAACTGGAGATTTGTTTGTAAATCTACGCATCTGCACTCAAGACACGACAAATCTAGTCCCCAATCAACCTTTGCCCACAGGAGAGCAAACACGGTGGATAGGATTATCTCAACTGCAAACTTTGGGAGTCGCTGTTTTGCCATCAAACGCAGAAAATGTCTGTAATTCTACCTCTAGCCCACCCCCAACAGTAAATGAAAGCATAAATTCTCCCCAAACTGAGTTAAATCCTCGTTAAATTGCTTAAAAATCTGGAATAATACAGATAATAGTGACAGACAAATTTCGTCAGAGGAAAATTTTTATTGAAAATTATCTGTTCTAACCTTTTAGTTTCATGAATCCATGCCATCCCTGAACCTGGCGATCGCCCGTCTCATCAACACTGGCACAGATAACTTCGCTATTTGGGTGGTCAAAGCTCCATATCCCAGTGGTTATGTTTTACATGACTGTGTATGGCCAGCTGAACTCACTCAAGTTTGGCAAGAATGGCAGCAAATGTTTGCTGGCCATAGTGGTTTATATCTTTTTCCTGGTTTACAGCCACCGTCAGATCCCAAATTTTCCATCGATTTAGTTTCACCCCCTTCCGGACAGACAGCTGGTTACAGTAGTCGTCTGATGCAGTACTTGGGCATTAATCTCTGGCGCTGGATCTTCGACGGACCAATTCTTGGCAGCCTCGAACGCAGTCGGGGTATAGCTATGGGTCGGTATACACGTTTGCGTTTTCGGTTAGAAATCCGTGATCCGGATCTAATTGCCCTACCTTGGGAAATTATGCAGCGCCAACCTGGGCAATCGGCAATGTCCCTCTCACCAGATTTGCTATTTAGTCGCACGACAAGTGAAGTTGAACCTCTGCCCTATTTGCGAACCGACCAAGCTTTAAGTATCTTGTTGGTTTTGGGACATGATGAAAACCTGCAATTGGCACAAGAAGCAGCTATTCTAGAAAAAATTTTGGCAAGTAGCAATTCTCAAAACTATGCACCCTGTACAGTTAAGACGCTCTTGCAACCTACACCACAAGAATTAATTCAAGAATTAGAAACCGCAGCCTATAACGTGTTCTTTTACGCTGGTCATGGACTACCTGGCCCAGATGGGGGATTATTCTTTTTGCGTCCGGGTATGACCCTGAATGGGATTGAATTAGCACAAGTATTAACCCGGAGTGGGATGAAACTAGCGGTTTTTAACGCTTGTTGGGGCGCACAACCCGCCGCAATTAATCACCAAGCTATCCCAGCCAGTAGTTTGGCAGAAGTGTTAATCCGTCATGGTGTCCCGGCTGTTTTGGGAATGCGTGATCAAATTGCTGACCACGAAAGCCACAGTTTTATACAAGCTTTCACTGAGGCTTTGCGATCGCGTAAGTCCATTGATGAGGCAGTTGCTGAGGCTAGGCAAGAATTGTTAACACTATATAAGTTCAATCAACTTGCTTGGACTCTGCCCGTGCTTTATCTGCACCCAGATTTTGATGGTGAACTAATTAAGAGTTTTGATGAGGGAATTACCGAATTACCAGATAGTATCATCCCCAATATAAATTCTCCCATTCCTATCGCTTCTTTGCGATCGCTTTCATCGGCAGGGCAAACTTGGATATTACGACCTGGAGTCACCCGCATCGGTCGCACAAAAGATAATGATATTGTGATCCCAGAACTTTCAGTTTCTAAGCGTCACGCCGAAATTTTATGCCGCAGTAATTTGACTGCTACAGGTCCTGTGAGAACTTATTACTTGCAAGATTTTTCTACTTACGGTACAACTTGGTGTTTAGGGCCTAATGGTTGGCAACAAATTCTGCGTGAGGAAGTTACCTTACAATCGGGAATGCAATTAAAATTTGGTAGTTCTAAAGGTAAAATTTGGCAGTTTGTAATTGAAGATGCTTAGGGATTGGGAAAAGCTAGAAAGGCAAGGGGGCAAGGGGGGAAGTCAAGAAGCAGGGGAGCAGGGAGCGGGGAGCAAGGGGGAGTTAGAAATTAGAGTGAACTTTTGGTTACTTAACACCCTTTCCTCTTTTCCCCCTGCACCCTGCCCCCGTCCCCTCTGCCTCTTCGGTAAAGTAATAACTATTTGTGTATTGACTTTTTGTGCAATAGAAATTACCAGTAAAGAATAAATTTTCTTGGCTAGTGCCAAATTCAAAAAATTATTTTCAACTTTAGATAAAATTAACTGTTTTGCGGAAATCTAATTCGGGAAGTTGTAGCTGTCAATATTGCTAAATAATTTATCAGGAGGCAAGCAATGACTAATAAAGTTAACGGATCAGAAACTTTCAACACCTTATTATCCCAAGTGGAATTAGAATTATTAGATACTTTGCTTGAACCAGAGGATGGTACTTATCCTTGGAATCCGGCTAATCATGAGTCTGAAGCTTATTTTAGCCAATTAGAACAACAGTTAGCCACACAAGATTTTCTGGATGAAGAACTGTTCACACAATCCCAAGCTTTTTATAATCACTTAGACAGCCTTTGGTCTGAGGTGGTAACTTCTACGCATCACAAATGTGATCCCAATGAGTCAGTTGTCGATAAGTTACAAGTGGCTTTAAATTCAGCCTTTGCTAATGCTGTACCCCAAAATTGGCTGAATGCGATCGCCTTGAAAGCTACTGAAATTTTTGCTTCTGAACAAACAATCAGCGATCAACTCGTGCAGTGTGTTCAATCTGTATTACCTGCTTGGGATATAGAAGATTTGTTTGTTTTAACTCGTCCCTTTGCCCATGCTATGCGTAGTCGCGAATCCACAGATGTGACTGCGATGATTAGTAAGATCGAAAATCGAGATTGGTTAACCTTATCAGAAGTTGAACAAGCAAAAATCAGTGTAGCGATCGCTTACTATGCTTTCAGGCAATTAAATAGTCCTGACTCCGAAGACTAAGATCAGCCGATTATTTTTCTAGAATCTCAAAGCTTTAATTTGATTCAGGCTGCAAACAGTTTTGCTTGCCTATAATGCTCATTGTATGAGTTTGAGATTTTTTTATCATTCTTTAGACATATATCTCACGACAGAATTTCATCATAGATTGATGGAAATATTAGCGTCATCTATCGCAAGACACATAATAAATTTTTCAGGTCAAAATAATATTGTCTGGGATTTTGGTATGGCGAACTGTGGCTCTATTTTGTGGCGACGGTTTCAGAAAAGACGGAATCACACCACTTGATGTGGTGTGAGGTTGATTGGAAGTCCGTTATTTATGACCAATAAAGCGGGTGGCAAAATTTTGCGATCGCGTTGGTGACAAAACCCGTGCTTTCAGAATTGCTGCCATTAAGAAGGCATAAGATAACACCCCAACCACTACCAAAAGTAAAGCATTAATAGATCCTGTGGCGTTCCATAAAGCATGGAGTGCAGAGGCACTAATATAACCAATAGAGAGAATCTGCCAACTCATCCGGGGCTTGAGGACAGCTAACCCGATAAAATACCCCAGGTAGCCACTGTAAGCCATGTGTCCGGCTACAGAGCCTAAAATTCGCGGAATTAGCAATTGAAACCCTGCCAATTGACCAGCCGCACCTATTCCTACCTGTTGGGTAATATCTGGTACATATTGCCCCAAAGTTTCCAAGAGAGTGAAACCGATAGCCGAAGCTGTTCCCAGGAGAATGCCATCTAAGGGTTCCCAAATGCCGATGCGTTCTCGCCAAGGGGAAGGTAAACTCCGACCCATTAAATATGCCCCAATTAGCGGTAATGCTTTGAGTAATTCTTCCATCAACCCCGCACCAAAGAACATTCTGACTAGCAATTCGGTAAAGGTGGTAGGGTCTTGGGGTGAAGGTAAACTACCAGGTAAGATGACGCGAAACACGAAGATAAATAAATCTAACAGGGGACTAAGCAAAATCAGAGTTGTACTCAATGCTGCGCCCATTAGCACCCACCAAGGCTTCTCTTTACCACAAAGTTGGTAAACAAAATAGTAAGCAGCCGATGCAATGTAAGTTGCGACGATGATTTGATTCGCTTGGGGATTACCGACGGTAGCAAACATTAGCACTACAAAAATGACGGTAAGTATTCCCGGTATCAGATAAGCTTTGCGAGTTAAATCCTTGCCAGTGGAAATAATTGGAAAAAGTTGGGTGAAACTCACCGAATCTGGCTGTTTTAAATGCGTATGACCGTTACTTTTAGAAGCCGATGGTAATGGTTTGACTTGTTTTGTCATCACCGTGGGCTGAGAAATCAAATCATACTCAAAGATAAATTGCGGCCCATCAGAACCGAGAGAAATGCGATCGCCTGCGTGTAATTCCTGACATTCAGACAAGCATTTTCCGTTTAAAAAAGTGCCATTGGCACTATTTAAATCACAAAGTACCCAGCTAAATTTGTTATCGGTCGGTGAGGAGAGGGGACGAACCACAGCATGACGGCGAGATACCATCCGATACATCATGGCATCCAAGACAACTTGGCAGGTGGGGTCGCGTCCAATTACTACCTCTTTACTGGTTAGCAGCGAGTAGCGAGATTCTGAACCAAAAGCTGCTACATTACCAGACACTAGCCGCAGAAATGCATTATGTCTTGTGTTTTTGCCTGTCATCTAGTTAGAGTGTCTTTCCAAACAAATTTATCAAAAATACTTGGGCATTAGGACTTAACCTGAGCCACACCAACAGCAGCATTGCTAACTACACTATAGCTTTACTTACTGCGAAGAAACTTTAAATTTGCTGATTTAAAATTTAATATTGCCTAACTCATTAATGACAAGCATTCTAGCTAAGAAAAATATTTTCTGTGCCTTATTTGTCAAATATATTAGTTAGATTTTATGGATGATATAGTAGAGACAACCCCATACAGAATTAATTATTAAATATTAGTAGTATACACCACATTTAGTTGAGTTGAAAAGTTATATAATTGTTAATTATTGGCAATGAGTTCTTTTTAACTCAGAATATTTTCTGAATTTTAGACAAAATTTTGTAGAGGCACAGCACTAAAAATATTTTAGTTCATCTGTTAACCTGTCTGAGGCTGTGCCGTCAAAAAATTATCTCACGTTGGCAATCTCTGGATGCTCAACCTTCGTCCCCAGGACTTGCAGAAATTCTGCTAGCCAACGAGGATGAGCCGGCCAAGCAGGCGCTGTTACCAAGTTACCATCAACTATTACTTCATCAACAGCAACATTTACGTATACACCACCAGCAATGCGTACCTCTGGGCTACAAGCAGGGTAGCCAGTACAACTCTTACCTTGCAAGACATCAGCCGCAGCTAATAGCTGTAAACCGTGGCAAATAGCCGCAATTGGCTTATTTGTTTGAGCGAAATGGCGGGTAATTTCTAGCACTTGTTGATTTAAGCGGATGTATTCTGGGGCGCGTCCTCCGGGGATGACCAAAGCATCATAGGTGGCGGCTTCTACTTCGGCAAATGTGGCATTTAAAATGAAATTATGCCCAGGTTTTTCACTGTAAGTCTGGTCTCCTTCAAAGTCGTGAATTGCTGTTCGCACTTTTTCACCAACTTTTTTGTCCGGACAAACTGCATCAACGGTGTGTCCTACCATTTGCAAAGCCTGGAAGGGAACCATAACCTCATAGTCTTCCACATAGTCCCCAATCAGCATCAAAATTTTTTTAGCTGCCATGTTTTAATCTCCTCACATATTCAATTCATTTCCAGTAAAACACTAAGAGATTGTGAGATGTCAATAAACTGTAATCATGATTACAGATTCTAATTTTCTGTGCATCAAGACAATTTTTTTAATCTACCAGATTAAATTCTGCCATAGCTCTAGAAAAGTTTTTATTTTCATGTCCTGGACGACTGAGTTTAATCAAAGCAAAGCGCTGTAAGAGCGTTAAACTTGACCATTGTAGCAATGTGAGGCTAGTTCCCATTTCTTGAGCTTTTTCCTGGATACTAGCTGGGACACTACCAGCATCCATCCATAATGGATAAGCGTCGATGGGTATTTGTGCTGCTGGGCTTCCCGTACGTTCTAAAATTAGCTGCTGGAGATATTCTTGGTAAACCGGAATTTCTGTTTCGGTGGAGCAAGGTAATTCTACTAAAGCTGCACGCTCATCTTCGGTCATTTGATGCCAATGAGACAATTTCAGCTTGATACCACACGTATCTAATTTGTAGCGTACCTGCATGGGTATGCAACGCAAGGAATCTACAAAATCCGCCTCAAATTCAAAGAAATCTGCCATAATTTTAGAAGTTTGAATAGAAAGTGTGTTGTAGGTATGGACAACATGACTTAGTACTAGGAGTTAATTTCCTAAGTCTCCCATAACCAACCTAGACCAAAATGCACTTATCTAGTGATTAGAGGCCTAGCGATCGCCTTTTTTTGGTAGAGTTGCAAATGAGTTTTGCGTCAACCAGTAGGTGTTTTTTTGAACATTGAAAATTTTCCGCCTGAAATCCTTACCTCATCTGGCTTTGAACCCTCTCATACCTAAATCGAGGTTGACGCAAACCCCGAAACCCTTGCTATCAAAGCTTTTGAGTTATTTATTCTTATGTCTCTCTTGACAACCCAATCGCTGAAAAGCTATATTCGTTTTAGATTGACGAAACAGCACCTTGAAAACCAAATATATCAATGCTTCCAGATGCGGGCTGTTGAAATCACCAATAATCCCTATCAGGGATTGAAACTCAATATGATGAAGACTTGATAATAGAAGCTATACAAAGTTGAAATCACCAATAATCCCTATCAGGGATTGAAACTACTTTCTCCTCTACTGGTTTGATTGCTGGTAATTGTTGAAATCACCAATAATCCCTATCAGGGATTGAAACCAGGATAGATGCTTGGTTCGGATACCGCATAGCTCCGTTGAAATCACCAATAATCCCTATCAGGGATTGAAACCAGGTTATTGGGCGAATTGCTTTAACCACGATGGTTGAAATCACCAATAATCCCTATCAGGGATTGAAACTCTTCTTCTTATTTCGGAAGACAACTGGATCTTTCGGTTGAAATCACCAATAATCCCTATCAGGGATTGAAACAGACATTGGTCAATTTGAATCGGCTTACAATTTCGTTGAAATCACCAATAATCCCTATCAGGGATTGAAACATTAACTACAACAGACCTCAAAACTCAGCGACAACGGTTGAAATCACCAATAATCCCTATCAGGGATTGAAACGAGGTCAATTTTGCGGGTGGGGTAGCTTACCCAGTTGAAATCACCAATAATCCCTATCAGGGATTGAAACTAGGGACTTCTTGCCAGCGACACAGGATGCCGGGTTGAAATCACCAATAATCCCTATCAGGGATTGAAACAAATGAGCCGAGAAGAGGCTAGAGAGCTTTTACAGAAAAAAGTTGAAATCACCAATAATCCCTATCAGGGATTGAAACTCTAGCGATCGCCTCCCTGGCGAAAACTGGCAAGGTTCCGTTGAAATCACCAATAATCCCTATCAGGGATTGAAACGAATATTCTTTTAGGCTAATGAGTGAAACTCAATCGTTGAAATCACCAATAATCCCTATCAGGGATTGAAACCGCGAATTCGCAAAACAATAGGGGGGATTGGAGGAGTTGAAATCACCAATAATCCCTATCAGGGATTGAAACACAGTAAATGTACCAGCTAGATTAAATCGCCAAGGCGTTGAAATCACCAATAATCCCTATCAGGGATTGAAACGCCTATTATTATACCTTATGCAACATTTAACTACGGGTTGAAATCACCAATAATCCCTATCAGGGATTGAAACAATAGCATTAGAAAATGTCCCGTGATTTACATGGGCATGTTGAAATCACCAATAATCCCTATCAGGGATTGAAACTTTGGTATTCTCGCTACTTACGGGCTGAGAAATCACGTTGAAATCACCAATAATCCCTATCAGGGATTGAAACTCATCCCAAAACATTCTCTCATCTATCCCACAGGGTTGAAATCACCAATAATCCCTATCAGGGATTGAAACGTTCTAATTGACTCAGAGATTCTGGGTGAGTCTAGTTGAAATCACCAATAATCCCTATCAGGGATTGAAACGTTTCTCTAGCTCTAGAAGAGCATTCAGATAATATAGTTGAAATCACCAATAATCCCTATCAGGGATTGAAACTCGATTTTGGCATGGTAAGCGATCGCACGACAACGTTGAAATCACCAATAATCCCTATCAGGGATTGAAACTTGACTCATGACGTGCTTAAAGAACTGATTTTAACGTTGAAATCACCAATAATCCCTATCAGGGATTGAAACCTCCACAAAAACTACCACAAACTCAGCAGCAGGTGGTTGAAATCACCAATAATCCCTATCAGGGATTGAAACCTGTAGAACAAAGTCTACTGTCCCCACTCCTATCGAAGTTGAAATCACCAATAATCCCTATCAGGGATTGAAACAGGTGCTAGTGCCTCTTCATGATAGGATGATAGGTTGAAATCACCAATAATCCCTATCAGGGATTGAAACGGCTATTTGCGCGAAGTTGGCAATGCTGCGAATGAGTTGAAATCACCAATAATCCCTATCAGGGATTGAAACTGGAAGCACCGGAAATACCAAGGATGATTTAGCCCGAAGTTGAAATCACCAATAATCCCTATCAGGGATTGAAACTCAGCATAAATAGTTGCTAGAATTGCTATTACTTGTTGAAATCACCAATAATCCCTATCAGGGATTGAAACGAAATATATCCAAAATGCTTCGATGAAAGTCTCAAAGTTGAAATCACCAATAATCCCTATCAGGGATTGAAACCTCAAACCCTACGAACTTCCTACCTAGAGCTAGGGTTGAAATCACCAATAATCCCTATCAGGGATTGAAACAATTGGGAATCAACAATGTACTGTAACCAGTGCAGTGAAGTTGAAATCACCAATAATCCCTATCAGGGATTGAAACTACTTGATGGTAGACATCGAATGCTTCACGGTCAGTTGAAATCACCAATAATCCCTATCAGGGATTGAAACTTACAAAATCCAGAACCTCAAATTCGGAATAATTGTTGAAATCACCAATAATCCCTATCAGGGATTGAAACATTTAGCACAATACTTGATGCTCCCCCGAATGGAACGTTGAAATCACCAATAATCCCTATCAGGGATTGAAACAGCCGAGAATATGCCAGCGCTGATCCAAGACCTGTTGAAATCACCAATAATCCCTATCAGGGATTGAAACCTGCTCATGCTTGCGGCTCTGGATATTTCCAATCTTATAGTTGAAATCACCAATAATCCCTATCAGGGATTGAAACATTATGTTGCGTTCCTTACTCTAAGCGCTTCAAGTTGAAATCACCAATAATCCCTATCAGGGATTGAAACATGTGATCCTAAATGCGATCGCATACCCAAAATTTGTTGAAATCACCAATAATCCCTATCAGGGATTGAAACGCACAACTCACGCAACCCTGTAAGACTTGTGAGCTAGGGACGGGTTGAAATCACCAATAATCCCTATCAGGGATTGAAACAAAATTACCATCAACCCCTGTACCTCCAAGGATAGGTTGAAATCACCAATAATCCCTATCAGGGATTGAAACTGGCCAAGCTTGCATCGGTAGCAATTGGAATAATTGGTTGAAATCACCAATAATCCCTATCAGGGATTGAAACCTGTAATCCATGATTAAATACTTTCCACTAAATGTGTTGAAATCACCAATAATCCCTATCAGGGATTGAAACTTTGTTACTATATTCGTTCATAGTACGGTTTAATTTGTTGAAATCACCAATAATCCCTATCAGGGATTGAAACAGGAGAAGCGGGAGGTTCTTCAGGATCTACTTCTTGTTGAAATCACCAATAATCCCTATCAGGGATTGAAACGTAGTTTTCCTCCCATTTAGTTCTCCCCAATTCAGTTGAAATCACCAATAATCCCTATCAGGGATTGAAACTATTTAACTTTGATTCAAATAGTTATTTAGAAAGTTGAAATCACCAATAATCCCTATCAGGGATTGAAACCACCAGATGGATAGGCTTAATAGATAAAAGGAAGGTTGAAATCACCAATAATCCCTATCAGGGATTGAAACGCCATATTCACGTAATCAAGCACAGACTTTCGTGTTGAAATCACCAATAATCCCTATCAGGGATTGAAACGCTATCCTTACCCAGCCGCACCCAAAGGAAAATGAGTTGAAATCACCAATAATCCCTATCAGGGATTGAAACGATTTGTAGCCACTTAAAACCATCGACTAATTTTGTTGAAATCACCAATAATCCCTATCAGGGATTGAAACTGAAGGAAAAGTAGACTCAATTAGATTTGAGGCAAGAGTTACAACTACCAATAATCCCTATCAGGGATTGAAACTTAAGGAATAGTTAGCCGTGCCATGAAAAGTCGGTGTGGTAGGGGTTTAGCAATGCTAAACCCCTACGAAATATGTACTTTTTAGCTTTATACATATTTCGTATTTATTATCAATGCGTAACTCCTATAATCCCTAATAGGGATTGCAAATATTTCTAAAAATATGCGTTGCGACCTTGACAATGATGTGAAAAATACATTTATTTATCAATATTGAACAAGCTTGAATTAATAAGTTATGAACAGAAAGATACCCGACTTCTTGAAGAAGTTGGGTATCTGGGGATATCGGTATTTGTAGATAGAATTGATCTTTAATGTCTAATATTGCTACTACGAATAATCCAGTAAGCGATTGATAGAGATAAAACTGCAACTCCTAGACCAATTATAGTACCGCCTGTTACTTTGTCTAAATCAAGAATAATAATTTTTCGGGCAACTGCAATTAAAGAAGTAACAATAACTAACTCAACGTGAACAACGTGTTTTCTCAGATAAGCTGTGATATTTTCTAATATCTCTAAAGCAATTAAAATGTTTAAAAATAATCCAAAAATTGTAAATAATACTTCATTGAATTCGCCATAACTAGTCGTAAATAATTCATTAACTAAGTAAACGCCTAGATCAAAGATTGAGGCTACAATTACCACCACCATTGCCAGTGATAATACCTTAGAAACAAGCACCTCGATATTTTCTATCAGGCGCATAAAATTTTCGTCCTTAGCAAGATTCCCAATTTTTCTGAATAGATGCCTCATCTGACCTAATTTAAAAGGTTAAAAACAATCTTAATTCTTTAGTGTCAACTTTAAATATAAACATGGAATTACAATTGACACACTCCCCCGTTTAGAAAACAGGGCATTCTGAAGTGAAACAGCAGCACTAATTTATTAGGACTTGGCAGATTTCGTCTTTAAAGATTTAATCATCTTGTTTTATAGCGAACCCAGCTATTATATATCAGTTAAGTAGTTCAGAGTCAATAATGGTCATTTTTTCTGATTTTTGCTTGACATAATATCCTGAATATACATAGAAATCAGCATCACTCTTTAGGCGCATCTGAAGTAGTGTGAAGTACTCCGCACGGATACTATATAGTCTTGCAGTGGAGGGAGGTCAAGCCTTTCGATTATTGATAGTTTTGAACTATAACCCTTAAACAGGATAAATATCAAATTTAACTACTCTCAAAGCTCTTGAGAGAAAATACACAGAAAATGAATCTTGTGAATTCCGAGCATCGTCAAGTGATTATTATCGGTGCTGGTTCGGCGGGATTGACTGCTGCTATTTATACAGCACGGGCTAACCTGAAACCACTCGTAATTAGAGGCCCTGAACCGGGGGGTCAACTTGCTACTACTACAGAGGTGGAAAACTATCCAGGCTTTGTCAATGGGATTCTTGGCCCCGAATTAATGCAGCATTTTGAAACGCAAGCAGCCCGCTTTGGTACAGAATTGCGTTATGGCATGATTACATCTGTAGATTTTTCACAGCGACCATTTCACCTCATCTTGGATGAGCAAAAAAGCTTGTTGGCTGATGCTGTAATTATCGCTACTGGTGCTAGTCCCAAATATTTGGGTTTGAAAAACGAAAAAAGGCTACTAGGTCATGGTGTGTCATCCTGCGCCACCTGTGATGCGGCTTTTTTCCAAGAACAGGAAGTGGCAATTGTTGGCGGTGGGGATACGGCGATAGAAGATGCTATTTTCTTAACACGCTTTTGTGCCAAGGTTTATGTTATTCACCGACGAAAAAGATTACGTGCTTCTAAAATTTTACAGGCGCGTGCTTTTGCCAAAGAAAAGATCAGCTTTATTTGGAATACATTAGTCGAAGATATTTTGGGAGAAGAGGAAGTAGAAGGATTACGGTTAAAAAATATAGAAACTAAACAGACATATACTCTACCGATAGCGGGTTTATTTGTCGCCATTGGTTATCAGCCAAATACAAAAATTTTTCAGGGATGGCTGGACATGGATGAGAAAGGATATATCCGCACCCTTCCTGGTTCAACATATACAAATGTTACTGGTGTGTTTGCCAGTGGTGATGCTCAAGACCATGTATATCGACAAGCCGCGACTGCTGTCGGAACTGGCTGTATGGCGGCTATTGATGCAGAACGTTGGCTAGAGTCCCAAAATCAGGTTTCAGTTTCCCACGCCGACAAATGGGGAAAATTAGCTAATTCTCATGAATAATTTGAGCCTTGTAGTTGATGCTGTTCTGGTAGTAAATCTGCATTGATTGGGGTTAGTTGTACAGCACAGGCTTTTAATTCTGGTTGGAGTGAATCTGGGCAAGATTCAGGATGGGTAAGGGTGTTGGCTTCGGCATCATCTGCCCATAAAGCCCCCCAGTGCATGGGGATAAATACCGTCCCTGGTGCGATCGCTTTAGTAATTTTAGCAGGAAATTTCGTTTTACCCCGACGCGATCGCACTTCCACTATTTGATTGTCTGTAATTTCTAACCTAGCAGCATCACGGGGATGAATTTCAATAAACGGTTCCGGGTGCATTTTGCGGATTTTTTCAATGTGTCCCGTGCGCGTTTGCGTGTGCCAATGCCCATAAAGTCGCCCAGTTGTCAAGATAAAAGGATAATTAGGATTGGGTGGTTCTGCTAAACCTTTAGAGTAATATGCCCCAAAACGGGCGCGTCCGTCTGGTGTGCGGAAACGTAAATCAGTATAAAGGCGTTGAGATTCCTTAGTCCCCTTTGTCGCATGAGGCCATTGAGTGGGGCCGTCTATTTGTAATTGTTCATGACTAATACCAGTCATATCGCAGAGGCGATCGCCTGTCAATTGCACAAACTCGGCATAAACTTGAGATGAGTTAGTAAAAGCGAATTCTTTCTCAAAACCTAACCTGCGCCCCACTTCCGCGAAAATTTCCCAATCGGCTTTGGCTTCTCTGGGCGGTTGGCGGAAGGCTTGACACAAAGTCACTGTTCTTTCAGAATTGGTCATCACGCCTGTTTTTTCACTCCACTGAGCTGCGGGTAAAAGAATGTGAGCATAAGCAGACGTTTCTGTGGGATAATATGCGTCTTGGTAAATTGTTAAAGGCGATCGCCATAAAGCCTTTTTAGTTCTTTCTAAATCTGGCATACTCACAGCCGGATTAGTCGCCGCAATCCACAGTAAACCTACAGCCTCATTTTCCAAACCAGTAATCATATCCCACGCAGTTAAACCAGGATTAGGTGAAATTTGCCCAGGTTTTAATCCCCAAAACTGCTCAACTTCCGCACGGTGTTGGGGATTTTTTACCAAACGATAACCGGGTAATAAATGCGCCAAACCCCCAGCTTCTCTACCTCCCATTGCATTCGGCTGACCCGTCAGGGAAAAAGGTCCAGCCCCTGGCTTACCAACTTGTCCAGTCATCAAATGCAGATTAATGATTGTTCTGACCTTCGCCGTACCTTCACTGGATTGATTGACACCCATTGACCACAGAGAAAGCACCCGTTGAGATTCACCCCAGTATTTAGCTGCGGTTTCTAAATCTTCAATACTGATACCACATTGACGAGCCGCAACTTCTGGAGTGTAATGACGAATTACCTCAGCGTATTCAGAAAAATTGCTGGTGCAATCATCAATAAAACCGATATCAATATAATTCCAACGCATCAATAAATGAGCCATCCCATTCATCAAATCAATATCTGTACCGGGACGAATAGCTAAATGTAAATCAGCAGCTTCAGCCGTTGGTGTCCGCCGAGGATCGACCACAATCATTTTGACGTGGCGATTTTTTTTATGATGTTTTACCAACCGGTTAAAAACAATGGGGTGACATTCCGCCGTATTCGTACCAATTAAAAATGCACAATCAGTTAAATCTAAATCTTCATAACAGCAAGGTGGTCCATCTGAGCCAAAACTTTGAATATATCCAGACACAGCACTAGACATACATAAACGCGAATTGGCATCAAAATTATTAGTACCCAGACATCCTTTTAAAAGTTTCTGAGCTATATAGTAATCTTCAGTTTGAAACTGACCAGAACCATACATACAAATAGCTTCTGATCCTTGGTTACTGCGGATTGTTTGGATACGTTGCGTAATAATATTAAAAACTTCATCCCAACTAACTCTGCGAAACTCCTGATTTAAAGAATCTCGCACCATTGGGTAATGTAATCTACTTTTATCTAAAGATTCAGCAATAGTTGCGCCCTTAACACAAACCATCCCTTTACTCGACGGATGAGCCTTATCACCCCGTACCCGCCAAATTGGATTTCCCTGACTATCTCGATTAGTTGCTTTCGCCAATTGCGCCGGCGGTGAAACTTCCAGTCCACAACCCACACCACAGTAAGGACAAAGAGTTTTAGTAAATTCAGTCATGGTAGATTGCTTGAAGTAGCGAGTCGAAAATGGGAAGAAAAAAATTTTCTTAATTAGTATGGACTTACGCAAAACTCTCTAAAACTATTCCTTCCTTCTTTGTGTCCTTTGCGTACTTTGCGGTTCGTTATTCCATAATTCTTACGGTCATTAGCGGGCAAGATGCCCGCCCCACAATAATTTTTGGGATATTTTTTTTATTTGGAAGTCCCTAATGCCCAATGACTACTTTTAATCCTCAGTAAAAGCAGGAAATTCTTCTACTATCAATTCTGGTTCATCACCCTCATGATGTTCAGCAAAAGAACCTTGAGGTTCCTTCAGCAAAAAAGCACAAAGGAAAGTCACAACCAACGCACTCACACCCAGAGTCTGAAAAAAGATTTGGTTCCCAACATCACCTGCTGGTAAAAAACTGTATAAAGTCAAGTAAGCCACAGCGCCAACATTGCCGTAAGCACCAACATTGCCGGCAATTTGTCCAGTAATTCGCCGCTTCACTAAAGGAACAATCGCATAAGTAGAACCTTCACCAGCTTGGACAAAAAATGAACAAGTCATCGTCAGTAAAATTGCTATGGCTAACCACCAATTACCACTGACACCACTCATTACTAGATAAGCAATACCCATACCACCAGTTAGTATAGTCATTGTCCATTTACGACTACCGACTGTATCTGAAACCCAACCACCACCAGGACGTGCAACTAAATTCATGAATGCGTAACTAGCCGCAATCATTCCTGCTAATACTTTGCTGAGACTAAAAGTTGATTCAAAAAACGCTGGTAGCATAGAAACAACAGCTAATTCTGAACCAAAGTTGACAAAATAAGTTAGTTCTAAAATTGCTACCTGTGAAAACTGATAACGGTCTTTAGCAGCATATTGTTTTTTACCTCTCATCAAGTCTTGATTAACATCCCAGCATTTATAAGCTTGGAAGAGATACAGACCAATTAACAAAAAGTAGACAATAAATAACTGTGTTGGAGAGAGTAAACCAATTTTAGAAATGCGCCAAGCTAATATGGCTAAAATGCCCACTAAGGGAATATTGGTTAACATCAATAGCCAAAAGCTTTTCTTGGTAGTAACTTCTATCCCACCGTGACGAGAGGGACGCTGATAAACTTTGCCAGAGGGAGTATCTTCAACGTTAAAGAAATAAACCACTCCATAGATAGCAGCTATTATCCCAGTTAATGCGATCGCTAGTCGCCAGTTCAGTTGACCAACGGTGAAAAAAGCCGTCGCCGCCGCTAGTGAAGGTAAAGTAAAAGCCGCAGCTGCGGAACCAAAGTTACCCCAACCACCATAAATTCCCTCTGCAATGCCAATTTCTTTAGGAGGGAACCATTCAGCAACCATGCGAATCCCAATTACAAACCCAGCACCGACTATACTGAGCGCCAAGCGACTAATTACCAACTGACTGAAGTTTTGGGCTGAAGCAAAAGCTAAACAGGGAATAGCCGCATACATCAGCAAAATAGAGTAAGTAATCCGTGGTCCATACTTGTCTAGAACCATACCGATAATAATCCGGGCTGGCACAGTTAGAGCTACATTACAAATAGCGATCGTTCTAACTTGTCCTTCAGTTAAACTTAGTGCTTCTTTAATAGCTGTTTGAAACGGTGCAAAGTTAAACCAGACTACAAATGAGAGAAAAAATGCAAACCAAGTCAGATGTAATATTCGGTAGCGACCCTGTAATGAAAATAATCCTCTAAGCATTCAATATTCCCTCGTTAAATTCCTGTAGAGACGCGATGAATCGCGTTTTCTTCCTTTCAATTATTCTTATTTAATCTTCAGGATGAGCGCATCGACTAAACAGAAAGTCTAAAGCATAATTACGCAGGTGATAGTATTCTGGATCTTCCATAATTTGGCGACGATTGCGAGGACGAGAAAAAGGAATATCTAACACTTCGCCGATATTAGCGGCTGGGCCATTGGTCATCATCACAAGCCTGTCTGCTAAAAACAGGGCTTCATCAATGTCATGAGTAATCATCAAAACAGTAACTTGATGTTCTTGCCAAATTTGCAGTAATTCCTCTTGTAATTCCTCTTTAGTAATGGCATCTAAAGCCCCAAAAGGTTCATCTAAAATCAACACTTGAGGACGGATGGAAAGGGCGCGTGCGATCGCAACTCGTTGCTTCATCCCGCCAGAAATCTGACTAGGTTTTTTATCAGCAGCTTCTGTCAAACCCACCATTGCTAAATGTTCTTTAACAATCGCCCTTTTTTCTGCTGTGGTTTTAGTCGTAAACACCGAATCAACGGCTAGATAAACGTTCTCAAAAACACTCAGCCAAGGCAGTAGACAGTAATTCTGGAATACCATCATCCTATCTGGACCTGGTTCGGTGATGGGTTTATCTTGGAGGAATACAACACCATCGGTAGGGGTGTTGAACCCAGATACCATATTCAAAAGAGTTGATTTGCCACAGCCAGAGTGACCAATAAGACAAACGAATTCGCCTTCACGAACTTTTAGGTCAATGCCATCAATTACGGTGTAGGGACCTTGAGAGGTTGGGTAAATTTTGCTAACACCATCAATCACTAAAAAATTTTCTTTTTTCTGAGCTAGCACTTGATTAACTTGAGTATTTTTGTTTACTAATTGCATAAATTCAAATTTGGTTAATAGATTGCTAGGGATTTTTTTTAAACCAACCGCAGAGACACAGAGGACACAGAGTAAAGAAATCAGAGAGAGGTTTCTTGCAAGTCTCTTAAACTCTTCCTTTGCGCCTCTGCGCCTCTGCGTGAACCTAAATCAACACCTCTTCAATTTGAAACTGGCGGTTAATTTCTAAATTTTTGAGATATTCAATTGGTTCAGAAGAATTAAAAACTTTGCCATCAAATAAATGAATCGGATCATCCCAACCAATATCCAGTAAGCCTAAATCTCTCGCAGCAGCACCAAATAAATCTGCACGACAAACTCTTTCAATCACTTCTACCCAATTTTTAGGAAATGGTACTAAACCCCAACGCGCTAGTTGAGTCACCATCCACAAAATTTCGGTACGATTGGGATAGTTGGTTTTATTAAGATAAAACTGGTTGTATGCTGTGAGTTGTTCTGGGAGAGTACCATCACCGCGATCATAAGGATCGATGAAACCAGGACGGACATAAGCTGGATCTACATTCAGATACTCAGAACGGCAGATTAATTTGAGAATTTCTTCCCGGTTGCGGAGTTCATCGCAGTATTTACACGCTTCTAATAGTCCTTTAATTAGCGCCTGATAGGTTTTTGGATGCTGATGCGCCCAATCTTCCCGGACTCCCAAAACTTTTTTCGGCTGTCCTGACCAAATTTCTAAGGCGGTAGCAGCTACAAAGCCTAAGCCTTGATGAACAGCCATGTAATTCCAAGGTTCCCCCGCACAATAACCGTCAATATTGCCGGCTTTAAGTTGGTCAACCATTTCCATTGGTGGAATTACACTTAAGCTGACATCTCTATCAGGATCTATCCCACCAGCCGCTAGCCAGTAACGCAGAATTAAGTTCTGCATTGAAGTGGGATGAACTACTCCTAATGTGATAATTTTGTCAGGAGAAGCATTAATCACCGCTTTCAGGTCAGATGGTTTTCTGACACCTTGGTTGTATAAGTTTTTGCTTAAGGTGATGGCGTTAGCGTTACGGGAGATATTCAAGGCATTAATTATACAAGTCGGTGTTTTACCACCAGCACCCAAAGTCATGGCTAAAGGCATTCCCGCCAGCATTTGAGCCGCATCTAATCTACCTGTAGCAACATTTTTGGCAATTTCGTTCCAACTAGAAGCACGGGTTAGGGTAATTTTTTCTAAGCCGTATTTGGCAAAGAAACCTTTTTCTTGGGCAATAATTAAAGGTGCAGCATCAGTTAAAGGCATAAAGCCAATATCTAGATTGACTTTTTCTAAACCTCTGTGAGATGTCCCCACTGATACAGGAATTTGCTGGGATTTACGTTTTTTCTCTTGCTTTTGTTGGTTGAGGAAGTAAATAATTTCGTTCCGCAGACTGTAGTAATTGGGATGTTTGACTACTTCCAAACGTTCACGGGGTCGAGGAATAGGCACTTCCAGAATTTGCCCAATGTGTGCTTCGGGGCCATTGGTTAACATGACAACGCGATCGCTCAACAATAGCGCTTCATCCACATCGTGCGTCACCATCACACAAGTAACATTGTGTTCGTTACAGATTTTCATTAATTGTGCTTGCAAACTCCCCCGTGTCAAAGCATCCAGCGCCCCAAAGGGTTCATCTAGTAGCAACAACTTGGGACGAGTAGCCAAAGCACGAGCGATCGCCACCCGTTGTTTCATCCCCCCAGACAACTCATGAGGACGTTTATTCACCGCTAGGCGCAGTCCTACCATGTCGATATGTTCTTCAACAATCCCCCGACGTTGACCTTGGGGTTGATGTTTATACACCTCATCCACAGCCAAAGCGATATTTTCCCGTACTGTTAACCAAGGAAGCAGCGAATAATTTTGAAATACTACCATTCTGTCTGGGCTAGGGTCTCGAACTTCCCGCCCTTCTAAAGTCACGCCCCCAATACTTGCCCTATCTAGACCTGCAATAATATTTAGCAGAGTAGACTTACCACAACCAGAGTGTCCAATTAAAGAAACAAATTCCCCTTCTTTAATTTTCAACTCAATATTTTTGAGAGCAATATACTTACCCCCATTCGGCAAATCAAAAACCCGATCAACGTGGTCAACCTCAACAAAAGTAGTCATATTTAATTCGTAATTCGTAATTCGTAATTCGTAATTAGAAGATAGTGTGTAAAAACCTCTTCCTTTTCTTTCTTAACTCTGTGTCCTCTGTGTCTCTGCGGTTCGTTAAAAAAATCTTCTCTACTTTTGTTCAGCCACAACCTTACCTGCAATAAATTCCACCATCTTATCTAGCAGCAAACCCACCACACCGACATATATCAGAGCGATAATAATCTCACTTAAATTAGTATCCGTACTCGTGTTATAAGCATTCCAAATAAACGACCCAATTCCCACACCACCAACCAACATTTCTGCGGCAACAATCGCCAACCAAGATAAACCAATGCCAATTCGTAATCCAGTGAATATATAAGGAACAGTCGCCGGAAACACAATTTTTACGAAATACTTTAGTCCTTTTAGACGTAAAACTCTCGCCACATTTACATAATCTTGAGGAATTTGTTGCACCCCTACAGTGGTGTTAATAATAATCGGCCAAATAGAGGTAATGAAAATTACGAAAATAGCAGAAGGGTTAGCTTGTTGAAATGCTGCTAGTGAAATTGGTAGCCACGCCAAGGGTGGTACAGTTCGCAAAACTTGGAATAGAGGGTCTACAGCATTGTAAAGAAATCGATTAGTACCTACAAAAATCCCCACCACTATGCCCACAATGGCTGCTAGAGAAAAGCCCCAAGCAACTCGTTCTAAGCTACTGAGTATTTGCCAACCCAAACCTTTATCACTTTCGCCATTATCAAAAAATGGATGAATTATAAAAGGATCAAAAGTGTCATTAAAGGTTTTGATTGGACCAGGTAGCTGAAAATCGGGAATTAAAACCAGTAGCTCCCAAATAACTAGAAAGACAGCTAATGCTACTAATGGCGGGACTATTTTTTCTACCACTAGTTTATTAATAACCTTTACCGACTTATTACTTTTAAAGCGACTTCCCGTAATAGCAGCCATTTTTTATCTCCCCTATCAAATTCGGTTGATTACAAAAGAATTTATTCAATCGGCAGTAATTAGACTTTCTTAATTTTCAAACTATTTAAATATTCTTGTGGTTTATCTGGGTCAAATTTGACTCCATCAAAGAAAGTCTCTATACCACGAGAAGTACTGGTAGGAATTTGAGAATCAGGCACGCTGACTGCTTTAGCCGCTTGCTTCCATAAATCCTCTTTATTCACCTGATCAACGATTTCCTGAATATTGGTATCCTTGGGCAAATAACCCCAGCGAATATTTTCAGTTAAGAACCAAATATCATGACTCTTATAAGGATATGAAGCATTATCTGCCCAGAATTTCATCCGATATGGGAAGTTTTGCTCAGTGCGTCCATCACCAAAATCAATATTGCCTTTGGATCTTTCGACAATATCGGCAACTGCAACGTTAAAATATTTACGTTCTGAGCAGATTTTGCACATTTCTTCGGTGTTTTCTGCTTTGTCGCACCATTGTTGTGCTTCTATAACTGCCATCAACATGGCCTGTGCAGCGTTAGGATTTTGATCAACCCAATCTTGGCGCATGGCGAAGGCTTTCTCTGGATGATCGTTCCACAATTCGCCTGTAACTAAGGCTGAATAACCGATGTCTTGGTTTACCAACTGAGCGTTCCAAGGTTCTCCCACACAGAAAGAATCAATGGTGTTTACTTTCATATTGGCGACCATTTGGGGTGGTGGTACGGGTGCTAAAATTACATCTTGGTCTGGATTGATACCGCCAGCCGCTAGCCAGTAGCGCATCCATAAATCGTGTGTACCACCAGGAAAGGTCATACCAAATTTCAAAGCATTTTGCGCGGATTTAGCTTGAGATGCCGCTTCTTTCAATGCATTACTTTCTAACTTGACATTGAACTCTTTAAATTTCTTGGCTACAGAAATCGCCTGACCGTTGGTGTTTAACCGTGCCAAAATGTACATTGGCACTATATTATTGATGGTCATTAAGTAAGGCATGGGGCTGAGGATGTGTGCGCCATCAATCCCACCACCACCTGAACCAAGTGCCAAATTATCGCGGGTGACAGGCCAGGAATTTTGCTTGATCACATCGACTTCAGTCATGCCGTATTTAGCAAAAAAGCCTTTTTCTTTAGCGATAATTAAGGGAGCAGAATCAGTTAAGGCGATAAATCCTAATTTAGCTTTAGTTGTTTCTACCTGTGGTGCATTAGCTGCTAAAGAAACGTTAGTAGCAGGGGTTGTTGTCCCTGTCCCTGTGGGAGAATTATTGCTAGAACAACCATGAGCCAAGAGAGAAGCTGCGGCTGCTGCACCTGCGGTAAAAATAAATTGTCTTCTAGGAAAGTTTGACATTTGTGCTTAGTTGTGATTAACGAATTACGTTAGCGAAGCTCCTCTGAAAGAGGCATTACGAATTACGAATTATTCAGTTCTGCCCCAAAATGCTGGATGAGTAAATCTCGCAATACAGGCTGTAAATCTTCGCAGGGGATGCCTTTTTGTACGCAGTCGCCTAAATGCGCGTCTTTGCCAACTGTGCCACCCATATATATGTCTACGCCTTCTACAGGTTTGCCATCTTTACGAGCTTTGGTTCCCATCAAACCGATGTCTGCGACTTGAGGCTGTCCGCAGGAATTAGGGCAACCAGTCCAGTGAATTCGCACCGGACGAGTGAGGGTTAACTCAGCTGCTAAGGCTTCAGCCATTTCCAAGGCGCGGTTTTTGGTTTCGATTAAGGCAAAGTTACAAAACTGTGCGCCTGTACAAGAAACAAGCGATCGCGTTAACATATCTGGGTTAACTGGAAATCTCTGTAGGAGCGACTCTGTTAAAAACGTTGCCAAACGCGAGTCAGGAATATTAGGAATAATGATGTTTTGCTCAACTGTAAACCGAACCTCCCCACTGGCATAAACCTCAGCTAAACTGGCAATTTCAAACATATCCTGGGCATACAGCCGACCCACAGGAATATTTAAGCCTACGTAATTTAATCCTGCTTGCTTCTGTTTATATACCCCAATATGGTCGCGTTTTTCCCAGTCAATTTCGTCTTTAGCAGCTGCGGGTAACAGTGTTTTACCCAAACGCGTTTCTACTTCTGAACGAAACTTTTCTATCCCCCATTCATCAATTAGCCACATTAAGCGAGACTTGAGACGATTAGCCCGTAAGCCGTTGTCACGATAAACTTCTAAAACTGCTCTACATACAGCCACTACATCCTCTGGAGACACCCAAGCATTAAGGGGAATCGCCGCCTCACAACGTTTGGCTGAGAAAAAGCCACCGACAAGGATGTTAAAGCCGAATGTTTGTGTTGAGTCAAAGGCTGGAACAAAGGCTAAATCGTTAATTTCTGCGTGAACTGAATTATCACGACCTCCTGCGATCGCAATATTAAATTTTCGTGGTAAGTTGCTAAACTCTGGGTTTCCTTGTCCTTTATTAGTCAGCATATCTTGAACTTGCTGCACTAATTCTCTGGTGTCAAATAACTCATCCGCATCTAACCCAGCTACAGGATCGCCTGTGATATTACGGACATTATCCATCCCAGATTGGACGCTGGTTAAACCAACTGAGTGAAATTTCTCAAAGATATCTGGTAAATCTTCAATTCTGATACCCCGTAGTTGAATATTCTGTCTGGTAGTAATATCAGCACTACCATCATCTCCGTAACGCTGTAATACTGCCGCTAAAACACGCAATTGAGGGCTAGTCAGAACACCATTAGGTATACGCATCCGCATCATAAACTTACCTGGGGTGACTGGGCGAAAAAATACACCTAGCCATTTGAGGCGATGATCACGGTCGTTTACGTCCATTGCTTCCCAACCTAGAGAAGCAAATTGTTGTATTTCTTCCTTAACAGCCAGTCCATCTTTTTCGGCTTTGAGTTTCTCAAACTTATTGAGGTTAGTTTTGCTAGTAGTTACTGTATCTGTCATGAACTGACTCTCATATAAATACTCAGTAAATGGGAAACGAGCGCGTCTTTAGCCCAACATCAATTAAGTCCTAGTTTTTTGATTACTAGGTCGATGAAAAACGGATATCTGTTTGTGGCTAATTTCTCGGAAGGAAAGAGTCTTCCCTGGTGACTCATCTGCTACTTGATGACAAGCAAGATGCAAGTCTATCGAGTCAACTCAAATTGTAGTTAGTTGGGAAACGGTTGTAATTTTTAGCATTGAAGAATTTGTCAAGCAGGTTTGGTTACTGTTTATGTAACGATTTCGATACTCATCAGGTTAAGGTGAGTTTATAGTTAAAATCGTATAAATTGTTACGTTTTTTAAAATAAAATGTGAAAAATGTATCGAATCAATGCGATTTTTGCATCAAAGTCTTTTTTGTTTAAAAAATAACCGTTGATACACCCCACCTTCATTCCTGTACTTACATCACCAAATAGGCAGCAAGTACTTATTACTGTGAGTTTTGATAACAATAAGCTTTTTGTATAACTCAGTTTAAGCGGCGTTTATCGGCGATTAATTATTGATTTTTCGACTTTTCTCATGTCAATACATATTAAAAAATTATTAAAAACTCCAGTAATATGACATTATCTATAAATAAGTATTATTTCTTAGTGATATGATGGCAGACCAATTTCCCTGGCTAACCGCGATTGTCCTGCTACCATTCATTGCTGCTCTAGTTATCCCTGTGCTACCCGATAAAGACGGCAAGTGGATACGATGGTACGCTCTGGGTGTGGGAGTTGTAGACTTAATCTTGATGTGCTACGCCTTTTGGCATCATTACGATGCCAGCAATACTACTTTTCAACTAGAAGAAAATTATAGCTGGATGCCTCAATTAGGTCTTAATTGGGCAGTTGCTGTAGATGGGTTATCAGTTCCCTTTGTACTTTTAGCCGGACTGGTGACGACACTGGCGATTTTTTCAGCTTGGCAAGTTGACCGCAGACCCCGGCTTTTCTATTTCCTGATGCTAGTCTTGTACTCGGCGCAGGTAGGGGTATTTGTTGCCAAGGACTTGCTGCTATTTTTCATCATGTGGGAAGTAGAGCTAATTCCCGTCTATCTACTTATATGTATTTGGGGTGGGCAGAAGCGTCGTTACGCCGCGACAAAATTTTTAATCTATACAGCTGCGGCTTCTATATTTATTCTGGTAGCAGCACTAGCAATGGGGCTTTACGGTGGCGGTAATGTCAGTTTTGATTTAGTTGATTTAGGACTGAAGGATTACCCCCTGAATTTGGAACTATTGCTATATGCAGGATTGCTGATTGCCTTTGGTGTCAAGTTGGCTGTGTTCCCCATGCACACTTGGTTGCCAGATGCTCACGGAGAGGCTTCTTCTCCAGTATCGATGATTCTTGCAGGTGTATTGCTGAAGATGGGCGGATACGGATTAATTCGCCTAAATTTAGAAATTCTTTCTGATGCACATATTTACTTTGCACCAGTTCTAGCTATTCTGGGGGTTGTCAATATTATCTATGGTGCTTTGAACTCCTTCGCCCAAGGAAATATGAAGCGTCGGCTGGCTTATTCGTCGATTTCTCACATGGGATTCGTACTATTAGGTATTGCTTCCTTCACTGATTTGGGCATTAGCGGTGCAATGTTGCAGATGATTTCCCACGGTTTAATCGCATCGGTGCTATTTTTCTTGGCGGGTGTGACTTATGACCGCACTCGGACGATGATCATGGATGATCTGGGTGGTATTGGTCAGGTGATGCCGAAAGTATTTGCACTATTTACAATCAGCGCGATGGCTTCCCTAGCTCTTCCTGGGATGAGTGGCTTTGTCGGCGAACTTGCGGTTTTTGTGGGCATAACTACCAGCGATGTCTATAGTTCAGCCTTCTGCATCGTGACAGTTTTCCTCGCCGCAGTGGGAGTTATCCTCACGCCAATTTATCTGCTCAACCTGCTGCGAAAGGTATTTTACGGCAGTAGTGCAGCCTTGATGTGTGACGTTAATAATGCAGCTTTGGAAAATCTGGAGGATGAGGGAACGGCTTGTTTTGGTACTGACTGTTTGCTACCCGATGAAACCGTTTATAGCGATGCTAAACCGCGTGAGGTATTTATTGCTGCCTGTTTTATAGTGCTAATTATCGGTATTGGGTTTTACCCCAAGTTAGCTATGCAAATGTATGATGCGAAGACTGTGGCGGTAAATGCTCAGGTACGCCAATCTCTGATGACTATTTCCCAAACAAATCCCAACGTTTATGCTCAAGGTTTTTTCGTTCCTACTATCCCAGCCTCGGAAGTCGCGCCTGTTTTGGGAGTTGTTAAGTAATTTTGTTGACCTGTTAAGATAATGGTCAATAAATATTACAGTGAATTTCTAGAACTATGAAACGTCGTGACTTCATTAATTGGGTAGGTTTGAGTGCAATAATTAGTAGCCTACCTGTGGCGATCGCGGCTTGTTCTGACCAAACAGTTACATCTGACGATTGGCAAACTGTGGGGACTGTGGCAGAGTTAGATAAAGATGGTCAATTGTCAGTCAAAAACTTGCCATCTGTGAATGTTTTATTAGTCGGTACATCTGAGAGTGAAAATCTCATAGCTGTTAACCCTACTTGTACTCACTCAGGTTGCACTGTGGCATGGAACGCTGAAGGCAATAAATTTGCTTGTCCTTGTCATGGTGCAGAATATAGCAGTGATGGTCAGGTGCAAAGAGGCCCGGCGACAAAACCACTCAAAACTTACACAGCTAAGATTGAGAATAATTCTGTTTTAGTTAAACCAAATTAGCGCTCTTTCCCCACCCTATTTGCAAGCATGGTGAATCAGATCAACCAGCTTTTAGTCCAAGCACAAGCCGCATCTGATGCAGCAGATTGGTCATTACTGATTCAATATCTCCAAAAGTTGATGTTGAAACTAGACTCTAACCACCCAAAACTAGATCAAAATCGGCAAGATGTGCTGGAATTAGCACTTTCAATTTTAGAAATGGGAGATTTTCAGCAACGTTGGGATATTGCCAAAGTGTTGCGGCAATTAGGAAACATTGCTATCCCCCCATTGATTGATATTCTGGAAGATGAAGAGGCCGAAGAAGATTTACGTTGGTATGCAGTTCGCACTTTGGGGGAGTTTCAACACCCGGATGCCATAGTGTCTTTAGTAGAGTTGCTGAAAACCAGCGAAAATCAAGAACTCAAGGCTATGGCTGCATCAGCTTTAGGGCAAATGGGGACTGCGGCGATTACGGCACTGACTGCACTTTTGGCTGAGGAAAAGACCAAACTTTTAGCAGTGCGATCGCTTGCTTATATTCGCACTCAGGAGACAATTACACCTTTATTAAGTATTGTCCAAGATGCACAAGCCGTAGTCCGTAGCGCTACCCTAGAAGCCCTCAGCAGCTTTCATGACCAACGTGTACCACAAGTTCTATTAAATGCTTTGGATGACGTTGCAGCCACTGTCAGAGGTGCAGCAGTGCAGGGTTTAGGTTTTCGCCCTGATTTATCGACAGAATTAGATTTAGTAACGAGATTGCAACCCAGATTATACGATTTTAATCTTGAAGTTTGTTGTGCAGCGGCGATCGCTCTTTCCCGAATGGGGACTGATGCGGCGGCGCAGCATTTATTTGAGGTGTTAGTTTTACCCAATACACCACTCAAACTACAATTAGAAATTATTCGGGCTTTAGTCTGGGGGGAAACTTTATCTGGGTTGTCATATTTGCAACAAGCACTTAATCAAACCACATCAGAGACACTTTGGCAGGAAATTATCACAGTTTTGGGGCAAGTGCAAAAGCCGCAATTAATGAAACCAGCCGCCGAAATATTATTAAATATTTTGCAGTTACAGCATCCCATCACAGTTGTAAATCCTTTGGGAGCTAATATTAAAAGTGCGATCGCATTAGGTTTGGGACAGTTAGGAAATAATCAAGCTGTTGAACCATTGATTTTATTGCTAGCAGATACCAATCAAATTGTCAGATTACACGCGATCGCCGCACTGAAAAAACTGGACGCAGAAGTTGCATATCAACAGTTACAGCGATTAGTCCATAATTCCACAATCACACCGGATTTGCAACAAGGAGTTGCGATCGCTTTGGCGGAATGGTAGCAATCTCAATGTTTTTATTCACCATTTAAACCAACGGCTGCAATTGCTGTGACTACTTGGGGGTGCAGTGTGCAGTACCAAACATCTTTCAAATTCCACTCAACAATCAGTGCAGTAGGAAATGGAGAATCATCAGAGTGCTTGGGTAATGACCAATTTAAGTGTTCTGCAATCATCATCCCTAATCTTGCATATTGAAGATTTACTGCGCTGCCACTCTTATAATTAGCTGCTTGAGCAAGTTCGGATGTCGATGCCGTGTAATCAGGTGCATGATAATGAAAATGTAACATGGCACGATGTCCGGTTGTTAATTTTGGTGCGATCGCTTTGAAAGCTTTTGTGTATTCCTCGGCGGAAGGGAGAGATGCTGTAATCTCGGAGTCAGGTATATCCATCACTTCTTGCATATCATCTAGCGCTGAGGAAATCAATTCACTACAGAAAGCACTTTTCGAGTAACCCATGAGTTCAGCAAGTTTTTCTAGGCGCGAGTTGTCTTTTTTTGTTAATGTCACTGAAAATCTCATTGACTCTTCCTGACTTTGCAAAACCTTGTGTGCTAGTTTGTGAACTTTATTCATAATCAGATTTAGAATCAAAAGTTGAACCAAATTTAACACCAGATTAGTATAAGCGTCAAATCAGAGCAGAAGTGACCAAACTCATACCAAGGTGCAGTAAGGAACAGAGTTGCTAATGAAAAAAATCTCCCACTGCTCAGAAATAGCAGAGAGGAGATTTACTGTTAAAGTTCGTCAGGTGATCGGAATAGCTATTTATTTAGTATTAATCACCGCTACTTTCATTCCTCCTAAAGATAGATAAATATTACTGGGATATTTTCAGATATTCGGAAACTGAGACGAATTCGGAAAAAATACTGCTAAAATTTCGCATATTTGAGCTTCAGCGTAGCGCGATCGCCCGATTCCTGCGAATTTAGAGCCGAAAGACAAGCAAAGTTTGATTAAATACTAGCAATTTAAGTGTAATTACTCTCTGACAGCTTCGGCACTGCTGATTTTTTCTACCCCTTATTTAGTATTTTTAACAAGACTTACGTCTACTTAGGGATGTAATAACTGATGGTGTGATGTTACAGTTTGACTATCGCCCTATTTGGTTGAATCATAAGTAAAGAGTGCCAATTATGGCAAAATTTTAGTAAGGAGTGAATGTGAACAATCTTATTCTTTTCTACAACACCCTACGCGCCCGCAAAGGTTTATTTTACTTACCCTGTGTAGCTGCCCTGTCAGTATTGGGTACTAGTTTACCGGCGGTTGCTGAAACAGTAGATACTCAAGTACTCACTGAGTCTGCTGTAAATGCAACATCTGCCGATGCCACTGATTTACAGGAATTTCCCAACGCTAATCCCCAGGAAGTTGCTAATCGAACACTTACACCTGTACCAGGAACCGCTTTAACTTCATCAGCAGCCTTAATTCCTGAATCAAAACCAACTGCTCAATTTCCTTCTACTCAGGTAGCACAAGCAGATATCGATTTGGGTAGACCTACTCGTGGCGGTAGAAGCTATGTCGGCGTTGCTGGTAATATTGGTGTAGCAGGTGGTGACTCATCTTTAGGTGACGGTAATTTTGCAGTCATTAGTAAAGTTGGATTGACAAATAGCATCTCGGTACGACCATCAGCCGTATTTGGTAACGACACCACAATTTTGCTTCCTATTACCTACGACTTCAACTTGCAACAGGCAGATCCATTTGATGAACCCTTAGCGATCGCGCCTTATGTTGGAGTAGGTGCAGCTATTAAAACTGGTGGTGATTCAAGCACTGCCTTGTTAATCACGGGTGGAGTTGATTTTCCTCTTAATCCTCAATTCACGGCTACAGCTTCTTTGAATGCCGGATTTTTTGATGAGACTGATATCGGTTTATTGTTAGGAGTTGGTTACAATTTCACTGGTTTCTAATTACATAATCTGAAAAATAGAAGGCAAAAGTGATGCTCACTTTTGCCTTTTGTATTTTATAACTTTTAAATTTCTTTACTTTTCATGAACCTAAATAAAGTATATAGCCTTTACTAATCATATAAGGTACATCATAGCCCCCTCCTCGCTTGCACCGGAGGGGGTTGGGAGTGGGGTTCTTGTACCTCAGCAGACTAGGAAACGCTATAGAGGTGAGATAATAGTAATGTCGGTGACATCGTGAGTATCACTGGACAATACATGATTTTGTATCTTGATATGATGCCTAAATTCGGCAATAATATCGAAAATTTCTACTATCACAGTTAAATTGCCACAGTGACGCAACAGATTAACCAATAATGCCACTTTCTAGGTTGGGATTTGGTCTGAATTTTTGCAGTAATTATTTTAGTTTGTATAATAACAAATAAATCTTTAATCAAAATCTAGCATTTATATATATGAATAAACCTGACCAGTCCTCTGATCACACTGCAAACTTTGTGGTGGAAAAGCAAAAAGAAGCAGAACTCATCCATGATGTGCTTCTATTGCTGCAAAATATGATTTCTAGAGAAGAAACTACAATCAAGCTAGTATTGGATTCTCTTTATCATATAGGGTCAATTAATCTGATTAACCAGAAGTTTCGTTCTCGGACTCTCAAGAGAAGTCTGAAACTAATTTCCAGGACATCCAAGCCAGTATTTAGGATTTTGGCTTGGCGCTGGTTTCAAAAGAATGGTTCTCAATTAATTACTAACTGGCTGCAAACTCAAGTGGCTTTTAAAATCACACAGCAACCACAAGCAGCTAAAGCCGAATTAGTTCTGGAAGATCCCGAAACCAGTCAAAATTATCCTCCCAAGCCTCAGTATCAGCTTCAGGAAGTCAGACATCTTCGTTCCCAGGTGACATTACTCACTGGTATTTTGGCTGGAGTCGTGACTATATTCGGTGGTAGCTTTGTGTGGTTGGGTTATTCCCTAGAGCGATCGCATCTGCAAACAATTGTCGAATTACAAACTCAGGTGAAAACTCTAGAAGCTAGCGTCAATGAGCCATAGCCCACAAAGGTGGGCTGTATAGCTCTACCTGGACAACTTTTATTGAGGAGTAGGATTTACTTTGTCAATCACCTGAATTTTGCCATCTGCTTCTACAGTCCAAACATCGTAGACACCGACAACATCACCATTAGCATCAACATCAACGTTGCCACTAGCCCCTTGATAGTTAATGTCTTGACCTTCTCTAAGTAACTTCAGACCCGCGCAGACATCAGTAACTTCTGTACCAGGCTCATTGGCAACTTCACGGATTTTGCTAGCAATCCCAACGCCTGTATTTTCCTGCGCCGCTTGTGCTGCAAGTACCAACAAAGCAGCAGCATCCCAAGCTTGGGGAGCGTATTCCCCTGGTGAACTGCCTTTTTTCTCTTGCCATAGCTTGTTGAAATCTGCCAATGCTTTACCATCGGAACCGGGTACTGTACCCAACGCCCCAGCTAAGAGATATCTCCCATCAGCGCCTTTACCTACTTGCTCAGGAAAAGTGGGTGCTTTGACTCCATCTGTGAGCATAATTTGCACACCATCCGTCAAACCTTGCTGGTAAGCAGTTTTGAGGAGGAGACTACCTGTTTCAGCATAAAGAACTGCGATCACTGCATCTGGTTTTCCCGCAAAAGCAGCAGCAGCTTCGGTATCAAATGTTTGTGCTTTGGGATCGTAGCGGACAGGCTGATCTTTATTAACTACAGTTCCACCCAATTTTTCAAAAGTTTCGACAAAGGCTTTTTCAAACCCAACGCCATAGTCGTTATTAATCACAACTGTAGAAACTCGCTTGAAACCTTTTTGATTAGCTAGTTGAGCTAATGCTAAAGCTTGGTAGGTATCAGGAGGTGCAGTCCGCGCCCAAAAGCTTTTAAAATCTCCTGCTTGGGCTTTCTCTGTAAACACTGGACTGGTGCTACCAGGAGAAATCATCATCACTTGATTCGGTACAGCAACTGAGACAGCAGCAGTAGAAACGCTACTAGCAAAGGAACCAACTACACCCGCTACTTTATCCAGAGTTGCTAATTTTGTCATCCCAGCTGCACCTGCTCTGGGGTCGGTTTGGTCGTCTACTTCTACGAGGGTAACTGGTTGCCCATTCACACCTTCGCAAGCGTTCACAGTCTCGACTAACAAGGGAACTGAGCCTGACATTTGCTGTCCAATGGCGGCTAAATCACCAGTTGCGGGTAGTAAAGAACCTATTTTTAGCCCTTGACCACTATTGGTTGTGTTTCCTGGAGTATTATCAGTTGTAGTATTGGTGTTATTAGCATTGTCGCAAGCTCCCAAAAGAAAACCTGTTGCTAGAGTAGCTATACTCAACGCTAAGGCAGTATTAATTTTTGGCATAGTTTACTTTTACTCCTCAGATATTTAGGAGCCTAAAAGTAAGATTCAAACTAGGTTTTTAGGTTAGCCCAATCTTAACAGGCTCTAAAGGATAAATAATAGCATCTACCCAGAGGAGTAAAGCTTTTTACCAATACATCAAGATTTATTGGTTTGTTTAATATTAGTTTAGCTAGTCTTACCCAAACTTGAGGTATGGGTGAAAACTAGATTTAAATAACTGAAAACGGAGAGGGAGGGATTCGAACCCTCGGTACGGAGTTACCTGCCGTACAACAGATTAGCAATCTGTCGCTTTCGACCACTCAGCCACCTCTCCAGGTGGTCTACAGATAATAACGTTAGCAGACTTTTTCGAGTTAGTCAAGTCTCAGTGAGCAAATAATTCGTAATTCGTAATTAATAGACAGAGCTACTTCATTTATCAATGGGTAAAACAGAAATGCAGTCAATTTTTCCAGTTTTTCTGAATTTATTTATGGTGTGCAGAATTTACGAATTACGAATTATTCTGACTACTGTCCTGATTAAAGCACTTGCGATCGCATCCACGCTACTGGCAAAGAACGTAATTTTTGCCATTGGGGTACGTAGGCACGCCGAGTAAACACATTGTAATCGTTGCGTTCAATTATGGTTAAAATTCGACTGTAATGCATGAGAGCTGCCCATACAGGCCAACGAGCATCACCAGATAGGTAAGTAATACCTCTTTCGGCTTTAGTATAAAACTGTCTAGCTCTGTTAATTTGAAACCGCATCAGGGAGCGCCAACGGTCATCAACTACACCTTTAAACAAGTCTTGCTCGGTGTAATTAAATCGCGCCAAATCCTCTAGAGGAATATAAATGCGCCCACGTTGTGCATCTTCGCCCACATCTCTGAGGATGTTGGTGAGTTGTTTAGCAATTCCCAAGGCAATTTCTTCAGCAGTGGGCATATAAGGCTGTTGTTGACAGTTCCACGGGGCGGTATTTCTGGTTTCATCCAAACCCATGACTGACGTTGACATTAAGCCAACAGTGCCAGCGACGCGGTAACAGTAGAGGTATAAATCCTCAAAGGTTTCATAGCGACTGCGATATAAATCCATTTGCTGACCAGCAATCATATCCCGGAAGGGCTGAATGTCCATTGGAAAGCGTCGAACAGTATCGGCCAAAGCTACATCATAATTTTCGACTGGATGTCCAGCAAAAATTGATTCCAGTTGTTTTTCCCATAAATCTAGGGTTTCTGGCGTAGTCATGGCACATCCTGGGCCATCTACCAGTTCATCTGTGCGGCGACACCAGGCGTAAATCGCCCAAATAGCAGGACGTTTTTCTTCGCTCAGGAGCAAAGTGCTGAGGTAAAAAGTCGCGGAATACTTGGCTATAAGTTGCCGACAAAGTTTGTAGGACTCGTCTACAGAGACCAGCGTTTTCATGCGCGGAGGGGAATCAGGCAGTTGCAGCATTCGTTGCGGGCGGTCGGGTTGGCGTTTGCAGGTCGTCTGAGGAATTTGTTACCGGGCTTGCTTGTGAAATCGCTTGCGCTGTCAGCTTACCAGAAAGTACTGCACCTTCCATACTGGCTAAGTAGCGTTGCATGGTGTAATCCCCAGTCAAATAAAAGTTAGCGATGGGGGTTGTTTGCGAGGGGCGGAACTGTTGGCGACCTGGGGTCGCTTTGTAAACTGAACGCGGTGTTTTCACAACATGGGATTTGAGCAGTTTTGCGGGATTTTCTCCCCCAAAATGGTCAGGGAAGAGTTTTTCCAACTCAGCAATCGTGGCGGTGACAATTTCCTCATCCGATTTGGTGATCCAATCTTTTGCCGGAGCTAAAACTAATTCCAGCATTGAACGCTCAGAATTAGCATATTCGCGACAAGCATTGCTCATATCAGCATAAACGCTGAGGAGGGGCGATCGCGAAAATAGTAGGTGATCAATTTCTGTCAGTTTCCGGTCAAACCACAAATGTACGTTAATTACGGGTACACCTTCGAGGCCTTCTAGCTTCTGGAAACACTCCAATTGCTTCCAAGGTTCTGGGAGCATCACCTTCAGGGGGTCAACAGGCATAGCCGACACATACAAGTCAGCCGTTAAAACTTCATCTTCTGCCCCATTTAACCCTCTGAGCAAAAATCCTTTGACAGTGCCATCAGGGTTAAGCAAAATCTCTTTTAACGGAGCATTGAGGCGGACTTCACCACCACCCTGGGTGATGTGGTCTACTATAGGCTGACACAATCGCTCTGTAGGTGAACCATCTAAAAACGCCATTTTTGAGCCGTTTTTTTCCTGGAGGAAGCGATTTAGGGCAGTTAGCAAGATTGTGGCAGAAATTTCATCAGGGCCAATAAAATTCAGTGATTTGCACATAGCAATAAACACTTCGTCATTGACCCGTTCAGGAATGTTCTGTTTTCGCAACCACTCTGTCCAAGAGTATTTGTCCATTTCCTCAACGTATTTCTGACCCTGAACCATTGCTGGAATCAGACCTAAGCCAAATTTAATTTTTTCTGGCCATGTCAGCATATCGTTGTTTCTCAGAATTGCCACTACACCATTTAAGGGGGCTGGCAAATCCGGGAAATCGAAGCGGCTGTAAGTTCCTGGCGCTTCGGGCTGGTTGAAAATCATTGAGTGTTCTTTCCACTGCAATCGATCTTCAATATCCAGTTCTTTAAATAGCTGCAACATATTGGGATATGCGCCAAAGAAGATATGTAGACCTGTCTCGTACCAGTCTCCATCTGAATCTTTCCACGCCGCCACTTTGCCACCCAATACATCCCGGCGCTCCAAGACAATGGGAGTGTGACCTGCGTCTGTGAGATATTTCGCGCAGGATAGTCCTGCTAGTCCAGCACCCGCGATCGCTACTCGCATTTAAACTTACTGCCTTTCAATATTTTTTGATCCTTTTATCGTTCTCATTATACGTTGCAATCCGTTACATTTGGCAGGGATTGTGCGATCGCTTCCACAAAAACTTCTTTCAAAGGCAATTTTGCGGTGATACATCAACAACATCAGAACGCCAAAATCACCACAACTCCAGGAATAAGGTGATTCTTTTGCTATGTACTCACTTTTTGACATTACGCTCAAATATCCTGAAGATATAGATTAATTTATGTATTTTTTTGGTATAATTTCATGTAAATTTTTACCTAGTGCTAGGATACAAAGCATTGCTATCAATGTAATTAAAATTACAGGTAACAAAAGAAATAGTTGTTCTCCATATAGAGGAGTTCCAGTATTAGCACTTATAATTAGCCCCAGAATAATCAATTACAAACTACAAAAATTATTTCATCTCCTATGGAAACACCTACTACAGACAATTGGTTGAATTCTGATCGCATGATTACATCAATGTTAGGACACATTACGCCTCTGATTCTCACTTATAATGAAGCCGCCAATATTGAACGCACTATTGAGCGTCTGGGTTGGGCTAAAAATATTATAGTTATTGATAGCTATAGTACCGATACAACCCTAGAAATCCTGAACTCCTATTCACAAGTTCAGGTATTTAAACGTAAATTTGATACTCACGGTCAACAATGGAACTATGGCTTAGAGCAAGTGCAATCCCCTTGGATACTTTCTCTAGATGCAGATTATCTAGTGACAGATGAATTAATCTCAGAAATGGCTGCTTTACCTGTGGATGGAGAAATTGATGGTTACTTTGTCAGTTTCAAATATTGTGTCTTGGGCAAACCCGTTCGTAACACCAGAATACTTCCTCCCCGTCAAGTTCTATTTAAAAAAAGCAAAGCTATTTATATTGATGACGGACATACACAAGTTTTACAAGTAACTGGTAAATCATCTATACTCTCTGCCTATCTCTACCACGATGACCGCAAATCATTTAGTCGTTGGTTATGGTCACAAGAACGGTATACAGTGCTGGAAGCTAAGAAAATCCTAGAAACTCCCATCAACGAACTTGATTGGGCGGATCGTATCCGGAGAAAAAAAGTCTTAGCCCCAGCGATGATATTTATCTATTGTTTAATTCTCGAAGGCTGGATTTTCGATGGTTGGCATGGTTGGTATTACGTTTTTCATCGTGTTTTAGCCGAAACTATCCTGGCAATTCGGATCATTGAAGGGGAGAAATTACAACAACAATCAAGCCATACGAGTAGCGACACACATCAAAGTTAATGCAGCTTCTGGGGAATTTGGATTTATACCCGATAATCTCTGAGCTAGACGATACTTCAGAAATGGTTTACCATAATTACCCTTTAGTGCTTCTGCACCTACTACATGGTTATGGGGGTAAACCTTCACAGCAAATCCCATCGGTTCTAGTATTTCAGAGAACATCTCTGATGTGACACCATCAAGAGCTTTGTGATGTACCTCTGTTGCCAAACCCCAGGATTGTTCTTCTGCTGTGGAATGTCCGCCTCGCTGAATATACTGATAAAGTGGCAAACGTAACTGCCACAATAGCAAACCTAAACCTTTAAACTGGTAAGCACTTTTTTGGGGATCGTGATCTGTGATTAAAAGCCCACCAGGACGCACCAATTTAGCAGCCTCTTGCAAAACTTTTGCCATATCATCGCAATGATGCAGGCTGGCATTAAGCATGACAATATCAGCAAACCCAGACACAAAAGGTAGATTTTGGGCATCGGCGAGAACTGTTGTATATCCCAGTGGACGAGCCATTTTCAGTGCGCCCAGAGAAACATCTACGCCCAGTAATAACTGCGGTTCGCCACAAACCTCTTTGAGAGAAGCATACACATTGCCTGGGCCACAACCAATATCCACTACTATTTTGCCTTGCCAACTACCAATCACGGCTTGCCAAAGTTCTATAAACTTTTCATCTCTATGACAAGCTTCAAAATAATTTAATCCCCATTTTGGATGCCCAAAGTAATAGCTGTTGGCTTGGATAGCTGGTGAAGGATTTAAAATTGGGCAAATAATAATACTATCTGCATCCCGTCTATCAATTTCGTTTGGTTGAGCAAAATACTGTAAGCAGTTTGTCTCGACTTCGTTTAACATCTCCTACAACCTTTAACCTTTAAATGTGTATTTACTTAAATCTTTTGTGGGAGAGCAAAGTATAATAAAGTCCAAGCATTCCTCGGTTATTATTTATAATAGGGTATGAATCAGTTGATGTAAATTTATTTTGGACATTTTTAAATTGTTAGGAAAATATCACATATTAACAGATGATTAATCTTTTGTTAGAGGAAAACGTGAATTATGATGGTTATAGTTTTCGCAGTATCTAATCATGCCACTTTTGGAGAAATTATATATAATGTTCAAGACATTTTTGCTCAATCCGGAGAAAATCATCAATGCTAGACAAAACTTTGAGGAACTACTATGCCGAGCAAATTTTCAGTAAACTCGAACAAAGTAAATCGGCTTTAAAACAAGAGTTTTCCCTGGGAAACCGGATAAACACCTGCTACTTAGACGATTTATTAAGTACAGATGATGTATTAAAAATCTATAACGCATTTCCTGAGAAAGAAGACTTATTACAGTTAAAAGACCTCAGAGAGCATAAATATGTTGGCATACAATTAGATAAGTATAATTCTATTTTAGAAGAAATTATTTATGCCTTTCAGGATGTCAGAATAGTTAAGTTAATAGCCGAAATAACCGGCTTTCAAGAATTGATGCCAGACGAATACCTCTATGCTGGTGGCGTTAGCCTCATGGAATATGGCTGTTTTTTAAATCCTCATTTGGATAATTCCCATGACAAAGATATTAATAACTATCGAGTTTTAAATTTACTATATTATGTCACTCCCGATTGGCAAGAAAAGTATGGCGGTAATTTAGAACTTTGGGATCAACATTTAAAGCAGCCTTGTCGAACTATTCATAGTAAGTTCAATCGGCTAGTTATTATGGTTACTAACAAAAATTCTTTGCATTCCGTTAGCCCAATTAACTATCATGGTCGGCGTTGTTGCGTGTCTAACTACTATTTTTCACCACAGCCTGCTGATGCACAAAATTATTACCATGTTACGTCTTTCAGAGGTCGCCCAGAACAAAATTTGAGAGATATAGTTTTGAGAGGAGATGCGAAATTAAGAAATATAGTGCGTAAAATCTTTAAACATGGAATTAAAAAACCTCATTTTTATAAAAAATAAAGCAATAAGAGTGACTATTTTTTAGTATTTTTAGTATAAGTAATGGCTATTTTCAATTGAAATAGCCATGATAATCCTGAATTTTGTATAAATCAACCCTGATTCCTATAGTTAGATCAAGACTTACTATTTTATACATTAAGCTCTTAGGGTTATTTTTTTGAATATTGGCTAAATATACACTAATCAGAGTATATACGCACATCTTCCTGATATGAGAACCCCAAAATTCTTGCTGTGAAATCATTTCAAGCTTTTTTCGTATGTTCCTCAACGGCACACCGTTATAATAACTTCAACCCCTACAGCCGATGTATGGTGTTGCACAAATTTTCAGAATTGGTATAAAGGTGTAGAAAAATACCTTATTCTTTCAAAGTTAAAACTCCCCGTTGTTGGTTACACAACTATAGGTGAAGCATTATGGCAGTATCGCAAGATTTAGAACGCTTTGGACATCACTTGATACTTGGGATTTCAGGTACTTCATTAAGTGATGATGATAAACGCACGCTGAGTGACTTAAAACCAATTGGGGTGATATTTTTTGCTAAAAACTTTCTGGATGGTACACCTTATGAAGTGTGGCTAGAAAGCTTCAAGAATCTGAATTATCAAATCAGAGAATATACTGAACGTGATTCAATGTTTATGACATTAGATCACGAAGGTGGCAGGGTAGTCAGGACACCACTCCCAATTACCAGATTTCCTTATGCTTTATTGTTGCGATCGCCTATAGGGCAAACCCCATCTTATGCCAGAAGAGTAGCAAAAGCTACAGCATTAGAATTGAAATCTTTGGGAATAAATTTATCCTGGTCCCCTGTAGCAGATATTTTTTCTCATCCTCAAAATCCCATTATCGGTCCTCGTGCCTTTGGTTGCACTCCCGAAACCACTGCTGAAGGTGTGCGTGAATACTACAAAGGACTTCAGGAAGAGGAAATGTTAGGATGTGCTAAACACTTTCCTGGACATGGAGATACTAGTAAAGATTCTCATCTTGAATTACCAATACTGAATCTCACCTTAGAAGAACTCCGAACTCGTGAATTGATCCCGTTTAAAGCGCTGATTGAAGAGAAAATTCCTTTAATCATGACAGCTCACATCCTCTTTCCCAAGATAGATCCGCAATTTCCCGCCACACTTTCTCCAGCTATTCTGACCAAAATCCTCCGAGAGGAATTAGGTTTTGAAGGAGTGATTGTCTCTGACGATCTCGATATGAAAGCTGTTTCAGATATGTTTACCCAAAGTGGGACAGTAGCGCGAGCCTTTAATGCTGGTTGTGACTTGTTTATTGTCTCGCGTAATATTAATTCATTATCTATTGAACGTACCTATCAGATGGCTGAAGATTTTGCTGATTCCTTAAACAGGGGTAGCCTGGATGAATCAGTAGTAGCCGCAGCTAGAAACAGAATCGAGCAACTACTGGCGGTAACTCCTCAGTATATTATCCATACTTTGAGTAAAAGTATACTAGTTCAACACGCTGAACTGGCGATCGCTTGTTGTTACTAAGGGCGTAGGAAGCAAGAAGTGGGTCTGATTTTCTTAATTACGAATTACGTAAAGCCTGCGGCATAGCTGCGCTTAGAGCGTAGCTCCTCTGTTCGCGTAGCGTTCAGCAGGAAAAGAGGCATTACGAACTACGAACTACGTTAGCGTAGCTCTACCAACGGGAGCATTACGAATTACGAATTACGGCAAAAACCGATCTAAAGCGGCTTTTAACTGTTCAAGTTCCACTTCTATATTGCCTTCTTGAGCTGCTCTAGCAATACACTCAGTTAAATGTTCATCTAAAACAATTCTCGCGACCTTATCCAAAGCGCCCCGCACAGCCGCAATTTGTAACAAAACATCAGGACAAGGGCTATTGTGCTGCACCATTGTTTTAATACCGCGAACATGGCCTTCTATCCGAGATAGCCGATTGACAATTTTCCGTAGTGACTCTTCACTATGAACGTGAGGATGTGCCGAGTTTTCATGCTCATGAGGATGATTTGTCTGCTCTTTTAGATCATGAAGGTGGGCATTTTCTACTTGCTGGGATGCCGGCAAAGATTCTTTAGCTAATCGGTTTAATCCGTTCATGGGTTCACATTGCCAAAGCACTGGTAGTATTAATATCCTAGCCTAGAAGATAATTGTTAATGAGAAAACTATTCCTGCCAATTAACGATAGCTTTGGTGAAATGGTTCAAGCCTGAAACCCGAACCTTGAAAGGGCGAATGTCCATAATAGCGATTATATTAAATAATATATTAACTTTTATTACAGGTGGTTTAGAACGGATAATCTGCCATTTCTGTAAAAATAACTGTAAATAGATGTTTAGGTAAAAATTAGGCTGGCATATTAGGTTGTAATTATGCGATTCTCCCAAATATCAAGTTCTATACGTCAATTCAGTTCTTATTTGTTCGCCCTAATTATCGGGGTGACGCTAACCGTCAGCACTTGGCAGGTATTGCCCTCTCAAGCTGAACCCGCACCTTATTCTGCTTATACAGACGCGATGAATCGCGTCTCTACAAGTGATGCCTCGGATATTGTCGCCCAGCAATCACCGGCAAATGCGGCTATAGGTAGCAGTAGCTTTGTCACTGCGGCTGTAAATCGTGTGGGAACGGCAGTGGTACGGATTGATACTGAGCGCACTATTACTCGTCGGATAGACCCGTTTATGGAAGACCCATTTTTCCGGCGTTTCTTTGGTGATGGGTTCCCTCAACAGATGCCTTCGGAACAATTGCGTGGTCTAGGTTCTGGGTTCATTATTGATAAAGGTGGTCTGGTTTTGACCAATGCCCATGTAGTCGATAAAGCTGATAAAGTGACAGTCCGTCTCAAAGATGGTCGCACTTATGAAGGCAAAGTTCAAGGGATTGATGAAGTTACTGATTTAGCAGTGGTGAAGATTAACCCTGATAAGGATTTACCTGTTGCGCCTTTGGGTTCTTCCGATGCAGTACAAGTGGGAGACTGGGCGATCGCAGTGGGTAATCCGTTAGGATTTGATAATACTGTGACTTTGGGCATTGTTAGCACCCTGAAGCGTTCTAGCGCCCAAGTTGGCATTGCTGACAAACGCTTAGACTTTATTCAAACCGATGCGGCGATTAATCCCGGTAACTCCGGGGGGCCATTATTGAATGAACGCGGCGAAGTCATTGGAATTAATACGGCTATTCGTCCTGACGCGATGGGTATTGGCTTTGCGATTCCTATTGATAAGGCTAAAGCGATCGCCTTGAAATTGCAACGTGACGGCAAAGTTATTCACCCCTATTTAGGTGTGCAAATGGTAACTTTAACCCCCGAACTAGCAAAGCAGAATAATACTGACCCCAACTCTCCAATTCAAATACCAGAAATTAATGGTGTTTTGGTGATGCGAGTTGTACCTGATTCGCCAGCTGCATCTGCGGGTGTGCGTCGTGGGGATGTAATTGTACAAATTGATCGAGAACCTGTCACCAGTGCTGATAAGTTACAGAATCTGGTAGAAAATAGTCGTCTTGGTCAGTTGTTACAGGTGAAGGTTCAACGCGGTAATCAGATCCAGGTACTTTCAATCCGCACGGCTGAGTTACGAGATCCTGTTTAAAAGTAGAGACGCGATAAATTAAGACGCGATTTATCGCGTCTCTACAAAATGCACTATATTTATGTATTTATGCTTTACAGAAGATTTGGCCGCACAGAGTTACAGATGCCTGTTTTTTCTTGTGGTGGCATGAGATACCAGTTCAAATGGCAAGATGTTCCTAATTCCGAAATTCCTGCGGATAATCAGGCAAATTTAGAAGCGACTATTCGCCGATCCCTGGAAGTGGGAATTAATCACATTGAAACTGCTCGCGGTTATGGTACATCAGAAATGCAATTGGGGCAAATATTACCCAAGTTTCCCCGTGAAAAATTAATTGTCCAGACAAAAGTCAGCCCGGTTGCAGATGCTCAGAAATTTCGCAAAACATTTGAACAATCGTTGCAAAATCTCCAGTTAGATTACGTTGATTTACTAGGAATACATGGCATCAATCATGCGGAATCTTTCGATAATACTATGCGTCCCGGTGGCTGTTTAGAAGTAGCACGACAGTTACAAGCAGAGGGAAGAGTGAGATTTATCGGCTTTTCTACTCATGGATCTAAAGAGGTAATTATCCAAGCAATTAATACTAACCAATTTGATTATGTAAACCTGCATTGGTACTATATTAACCAATGGAATTGGGAGGCAATTACAGCCGCTAACCATCACGATATGGGGGTATTTATTATTAGTCCTTCAGATAAAGGAGGGAAGCTATATGAACCACCGCAAAAGTTAGTTAAACTTTGCGCCCCTTTAAGTCCGATGGTGTTTAATGATTTGTTTTGTCTGAGTCATGAAAATGTCCATACTTTGAGTTTGGGTGCATCCAGACCAGAAGATTTTGATGAACATCTGAAAACTTTAGATTATTTAGACCAAGCGAAGTCAATTCTGCCGCCAATTTTGAGTAAGTTAGAAAAAGAAGCGATCGCCACTTTAGGGGAAGACTGGGTAAAAACTTGGGAAACTAATTTACCCACCTGGGAAACAACACCGGGAGAAGTGAATATTCCTGTAATTTTGTGGTTGTTGAATTTAGCGATCGCCTACGATTTAGTAGACTACGCCAAAATGCGCTACAACCTATTGGGTAATGGTAGTCACTGGTTCCCCGGTAACAAAGCAGACCAACTAGACGAAATAGACCTGAGTAAATCTCTGGCGAGTAGTCCCCACGCCGAGAAAATTCCACAAATGTTAGCAAAAGCCCATCAGATGTTAGCAGGTGCTGAAGTTAAGCGGTTATCGAAAAGTTAGTCATTAGTCATTGGTCGGTGCTGAAGTTAAGCGGTTATCGAAAAGTTAGTCATTAGTCATTGGTCACAATTTCCCCCCTGCTCCCTGCTCCATTATCGGTGTTACCAGGACTTTATCAACGCGGTTACTGTCCATATTCATGACTTCAATCCGCATTCCACGCCATTCAAAATAGTCGGCGGCTACTGGGATACGTCCTAGATGATTGATCACAAAACCACCTAATGATTGATAACTTCCTCTATCGCCGATTTCCCACTCTTCGAGGTTGAAAAGTTCATAAAATTCATCTATGTGTAACATCCCATCCAATAGCCAGGAACCGTCCTCCCGTTGCACAGCTTGGGGTTGTTCCTCTCCCGGTTCTTCAGGAACATCACCAACGATTTCGCTCAAGATGTCGTTTAAAGTCACCAATCCTTGAATGACACCATATTCATCCACTATCAAAGCCATGTAAGTAATGGTTTGTTTGAACAACTCCAACACTTTCAAACCATGAGTAATTTCTGGCACATAAACCGGCTGTCGCAATCCGATTGTTAAGTCCATCGGTTCATTGCGAAAACACCTAGCTAATAAGTCCGTAACTGGAATTACACCCAGGACATTATCTAGTCCTCCCTGACAAACGGGATACCGGGAATAGGCACTTTCAATAATTTTTTCGCGGTTTTCGGCGGGAGAGTCCTCTAAGTCTAGCCAAACAATATCAGGACGGGGTGTCATAAAGGAACTGGCAGGGCGATCGCCTAAACGAAATACTCGCTCAACCATATCTTGTTCCGCCTCATCAAAGGTTCCGGCTTCTGTACCTTGTTCGATTAAAATTTTAATTTCTTCTTCAGTCACTTGTGGAACCAGATAGGGACTCATGCCCAATCCTCGCACTATCATATCTGTAGAAGCACTGAGAAAATACACAATTGGTGAAGCCAGGGCTGTGAGGGCTGTCATGGGAATAGCCACAAAGGAAGCAATTGCTTCTGGGCTATTTAATGCGAAACGTTTTGGTAATAATTCCCCAATAATCAGCGATAAATAGGTGATGATTAGAACTACTAGCCCGAAAGCGATCACTTGACTAAAAGGTACTAAAAAGGGAATAGCACGTATATATACGGTTAATACTGGCGCAATTATTGCACCTCCCAAAGCACCGATCAAGATAGCAATCAGGGTAATTCCTATTTCAATTGTTGAGAGGAAATGATTTGGCGATTCAGCTAGTTTCAATGCTACCCTCGCTTTAGTATCCCCTTGATTCGCCTGCTGCTGTAGCCTAGCTTTACGTGCGGAGACGATTGCCGTCTTTGACATCGAAAACACGCCATTGGCAATAATTAGCACCAAAAGGATAGAAATTTCAAAAGTGATGGAGGACATTTTTTAGAATCGTCGCTGATCAAAGCGAATGCAGGGGAGGGTTGATTTCAATCATTGTCGATAATATCTGTAAACCCACCCCTACTGACTGTCAGGTAGACAGATAATTCCCTAGCGATAAGATCAGGAAAGGCTATAAGACTTTTAAAATAGTAAATATAAACTAACTCTAATTTTTCTTATTTTTAACGACTTCCTCCTGTAGTAAAACTTATGGCATTTTCTTCTATTGTGCGTGCCTTGGCGCGATCGCCTCTGAGTACTGAATTACTTTCCAAGTTAAATCGCGAAAAAGAATTGCGGTTAAATGGCATTTCTCGCCTACCGAAAGGTCTAGTAACTTCGGCATTAGCGCAAAATTCAGGCAAGAATTTGTTGGTAGTAGTGCCAACCCTGGAGGAAGCCGGACGCGCTTTTGCACAGTTGGAGGCGATGGGATGGCACACAGTCCATTTTTACCCGACTTCTGAAGCCTCTCCCTACGAACCCTTTGATCCGGAAACGGAAATGACTTGGGGACAGATGCAGGTTCTCGCTGATTTGATCAATGGGGATTGGGAATCGAGCCAAAATCCCACAGTGAAGCGTTCCTTGGCAATTGTCGCCACGGCTGGGGCGTTACAACCCCATTTACCACCGCCAGATGCTTTTACACCGTTCTGTCTGACTGTAAAGCGGGGTATGGAATTTGATTTGGATACCTTCGGGGAAAAAATTACGACTTTGGGCTATGAACGCGTTCCACTGGTGGAAACAGAAGGTCAATGGAGTCGGCGCGGTGATATTGTCGATGTCTATCCAGTTTCGTCGGAAATGCCCGTGAGATTAGAGTGGTTTGGTGACGAAATTGAGAAAATCCGCGAATTTGATGCCGCAACTCAACGTTCTGCTCTTGACAAAGTTGACAAAATTACCCTTACCCCCACTAGCTTTGCTCCCATCGTTTCGGAAGCACTGAAAGACAACGCTGATTTTACAGACTCAGAACTTTTAGAAGGAAGTCGGCGTTTTTTAGGGTTGGCTTTTAAACAACCTGCATCACTTTTAGATTACTTAAGTGAAAATACTCTGGTTGTTGTTGATGAACCAGAACAGTGTCATGCACATAGCGATCGCTGGGTGGAAAATGCTGAGGAACAATGGGGAATGGGGAACGAAGCAGAATCTCGCCCGATCATCTCAGAATTACCGAAAATTCACCGTTCTTTTGATGAATGTCTAGCTGATGTAACTAAATTTCCCACTATATATTTATCGGAACTATCAGAAGAAAACAGTGGGATAAATTTGGCGAGTCGGTCGTTACCTGTGACACCGCACCAATTTAATAAACTCGCGCAAACACTCAGAGGAGAACGCGATCGCAATTTCTCAATTTGGCTAATTTCTGCCCAACCTTCCCGTTCTGTCTCTCTTCTACAAGAACACGATTGTCCGGCGCAATTTATCCCCAATCCCCGTGACTACCAAGCAATAGACAAATTACAAATTAACCATACACCTGTAGCCCTGAAATATTCCGGCTTGGCAGAACTCGAAGGCTTTATTTTGCCGACATATCGGCTAGTAGTTGTCACAGACCGTGAATTTTACGGACAGCATTCCTTAGCTACACCGGGATATATCCGTAAGCGTCGCCAAGCGAGTTCCAAGCAAGTAGACCCTAACAAACTGCGTCAGGGTGATTATGTAGTTCACAGAAGTCACGGAGTTGGTAAATTTGTCAAACTAGAAAGCTTATCGATTAATCATGAAACCCGTGATTATTTGGTGGTGCAGTATGCTGATGGTATTCTGAGAGTTGCAGCCGATCAAGTCGGTTCTTTATCCCGATTTCGCCGCACAGGAGATAAAGCCCCAGAATTGCACAAAATGACTGGTAAGGCTTGGGATAATACCAAGAACCGAGTTCGTAAAGCCATCAAAAAATTAGCGGTGGATTTGCTGAAACTGTATGCAGCCCGATCCAAGCAAGAAGGCTATCCCTATCCTCAAGATATGCCTTGGCAAGAAGAAATGGAAGATTCCTTCCCCTACCAAGCCACCACAGACCAGCTAAAAGCTGTGCAAGATGTCAAGCGCGATATGGAAAGCGATCGCCCAATGGATCGTTTAGTCTGTGGTGATGTCGGATTTGGTAAAACAGAAGTAGCAATTCGGGCAATTTTCAAAGCTGTGACATCAGGTAAACAAGTCGCCCTCTTAGCACCCACTACCATTCTGACTCAGCAACATTACCACACTCTCAAAGAACGCTTTGCCCCTTACCCGGTAAATATCGGCTTACTGAATCGTTTTCGCAGTGCGGAAGAACGCCGCACAATTCAAAAGCGATTAGCCACGGGGGAATTAGATATAGTCGTGGGGACACACCAACTTTTAGGGAAAAATGTCACCTTTCGGGATTTAGGATTGTTGGTGGTGGACGAAGAACAACGGTTTGGGGTGAACCAAAAGGAAAAAATTAAAAGCTTGAAAACTCAAGTTGATGTGCTGACGCTTTCCGCAACTCCCATTCCTCGAACCTTATATATGTCTTTGTCGGGGATTAGGGAAATGAGTTTAATTACCACACCACCCCCCAGCAGAAGAGCGATTAAGACTCACCTTTCGCCATTAACCCCGGAAATTGTCCGCAGTGCGATTCGTCAAGAATTAGACAGAGGTGGACAAGTATTTTATGTAGTTCCACGAGTGGAAGGCATTGAAGAACTGACAGCTAATTTACGAGAAATGATACCGGGGGGTAGGTTTGCGATCGCGCATGGTCAAATGGATGAAAGCGAGTTAGAATCCACCATGTTGACTTTCAGTAACGGTGATGCGGATATTCTGGTTTGTACCACAATTATCGAATCTGGTTTAGATATTCCGCGAGTCAACACCATCTTAATTGAAGATGCCCACCGCTTCGGTTTATCTCAATTATACCAATTACGTGGACGTGTGGGACGTGCCGGAATACAGGCACACGCTTGGTTATTTTATCCGAAGCAACGGGCGTTATCGGATGCAGCACGGCAACGATTACGGGCGATTCAAGAATTTACGCAACTCGGTTCTGGATATCAGCTAGCGATGCGCGACATGGAAATTCGGGGTGTGGGTAACTTGCTAGGTGCGGAACAATCGGGTCAAATGGAAGCTATCGGCTTTGATTTGTATATGGAGATGTTGGAAGAGGCGATTCGAGAAATTAGAGGACAAGAAATACCCAAAGTTGATGAGACGCAAATTGACCTCAACCTCACAGCATTTATTCCCTCCGATTATATTCCCGATGTGGATCAAAAGATGAGTGCGTACCGTGCAGTGGCGGCGGCGAAGTCTTCAGAAGAATTAAAATATATCACGGCTGAGTGGAGCGATCGCTATGGGGCGTTACCAGTTCCAGCGAATCAACTTTTACGAGTCATGCAACTCAAACAGCTAGCGAAAAAGTTAGGATTTAGCCGCATTAAACCAGAGAATAAGCAGCATATTGTTTTAGAAACACCAATGGAAGAACCCGCTTGGAATTTACTAGCGGGAAATTTACCAGAACATTTGAAGACGCGTTTTGTTTACTCTCCGGGTAAAGTGACAGTTCGCGGTTTAGCAGTTTTGAAAGCTGACCAACAATTGCAAAGTTTGCTAGATGCGATGAACAAAATGCAAGGTGCTGTTGCAGAGGCGGTTGTTGTGTGATCAATAATCAATCAGGAGTTCAAAAAAAGGGTTGCTTCGGTCTGGTTGATTCTGGATCTGCATAGAATAAATGGAAGATTTACCTAACAATTGGGCTGATATACAAGCAGACACTGTATATCTTTCAATGAGTGGGTTGTTAATTTCATTTGCCAGCGAGCAAATAAAGTTAGGAATAAAATATGATCAAAATGGCAAGCATTTAAAAGCAATCGAGAAAGGACAAGTACCCACACGCCGTACTGTACTAGTTCCTTCCCAAGAAGAAGGCTATGAGTTGAAATCCAAAGTATTAGGTAAAGGTGGCGATCGCCGATTTCATGCAAAATTTATTGATGGTGTGTTGCACTTCCCCGGTTGGATAACAGAACATTAAGTAGGAATACGTATGACAAAAGTTGAATTGAAAAATCACCAAGTTTGGCGAGATTTAACTGAGATATTAGAAACTTTAGATCCTGATATTCTTGTTAAAGAACACCTTGAATCATGTGATTATAAAGTATGCGGCTACTGGGATGAGCAAGATGAATATCATGAAATAATTACTTTGCCTCGTAATCTAGAAGCCTTATTAGTCAGCAGTTCTATCGGAGTTACTAATAAAAAACGCTTTATACAACTAAATTTTTCTCTAATAAATGCTGGTATTGATATTACTTATCAGCCAACTAATAACTCTCAAAAGTTGGGTGAATTAGTTCTTATATATGATGAAAATCTGGAATTTGTTGATGAAAACTGGCTTTTAGATATTGATGTTATATAGCAATTCTAAATAAATTATGACCCCAAAGATCCCCGACTTCTTGGGGACTTCCAAATAATAAATTACCCAAAAAAACTTAAGAGAAAATGTTTGTTAGA
>NZ_CAWUDG010000020.1:0-82939 GCF_963920885.1 Anabaena sp. CCY 0017
GATTATTAGCGATCGCTTGTTTTTTGTCCAAACTCACAAAATCGCGTTGCTCCCCCATCAAATACTAACCGTGCTAAAAACGATGTTACCCCGGAAGCTACGAGATTAATTGCTAAACCTGATACTAATTGATTGACGTATAAACTTACGCATAAAAAAGCGTGAAGTAATCCGACTAATCCCCCAGCAATTAAAGCACAGAGAATTCCCAGCCAAGGATTACTCGTGTAAAAAGTAGTGACAGCACTAGTAAAAGCACCAGTAAGAAACATTCCTTCAAGGGCAATATTTAGCACTCCTGACCGTTCAGAGTACATTCCCCCAAGGGCTGCATAAGCTAGAGGTACGGCTAAACGCAGACTAGCAATTAAGTAGTCAGAAAAGAAATTAAGATTATCCATAGTTTTTATATTGAAACGCAAAGGAACGCCAAGAAATCTCCGCGTACCTCTGCGTTAAACCTTAGCGTCACTCTGCGTTTTTACTTGTCTTTCAATGGCGAGACTGATAGCAATGAATAATACTGTTAATCCTTGAATAGCATAAACGACAGTTACAGGTACACCCGCACTACGTTGCATAACATTAGCACCACTACGTAAAGCCGCAAAAAACAAAGAAGTTAACACTACACCGTTAATACTACCGCGACTTAAAAAGGCGATCGCAATAGCATCAAATCCATAGCCTGGGGATACCTGTTCAAATAAGCGGAACTTGAACCCCATGACCTCAGATGCACCCGCTAACCCCGCTAAACCACCGGCTAACGACATAACGAGCATAATCGTATTTTTCACAGAGATGCGGGCATAATGGGCGGCTGTGGGGTTAAAACCAACAGCAGCGATTTGGTATCCTAGAGGCGATCGCTAAATTAAAGTACATTTGTATTATACAAGTGATGCAACTGGCACAAATAGGGAGCGGGCGTAGCTCGGTCACGCAACAATTTAAATTAAACCAAGCACATAGGAATACTTGGGCGTTTGAGTTGTTGAATTAAATAATTAGACAGCAAAATATGCTTGATTTAATAAACAGTTTGGCCGGTTTGATAGGCTAAATTCTTTAATCTAATCCAAACCAACATTGCACAAGCAATATGATTTCTTTGAAGCCTAGCTTTACGACATTGACAAGATTCAATGCCAGTTAGTTGTTTAATCTCTCGGTGAAACTCCTCAATTTTCCAACGAATTTTACACACCTCTTGTACAACATTCGTGGAACTTTGAGATAAATCGTTAGTGGCGACATAATCCGTTCTGTTGGTAGAAACAGCAACCCGGAATAGGTTCACTTTTTTCTGAGCGGGAAATCCTTTAATTTTTATGATTTTACCACATTCTAATTCTTCTTCGCTCCATTCTAACAATTCAATTCGTTTATATTTTTCTTTACCCCATGTATCATCAACTAACCGATTATTTTTTAAAGGGCAATAATAAACTTTCTCTAGACTATCAATATAAAGCATTAAACTGTGTACCGCATACCACGTGTCCATCAAAACCGTATCAAACGGTAAAAGCTTTTGATACACAAGGTTTTGCAGCATATCTTTCACATGGTCTATCTTGGTTTTACCATCTAGATCAGGATTAAAAATGCGGTAATCTATTACCCAAAATCTTTGCACTTTAGGATTTACATATACACAACTGACTACACCAATTCCTTTGATTATTCCATGTTCGTTTCCACTATATTGTCTCCTCACCATCTCTATTTCTTGAGAATATCTTTTGTCTAAAATGCTATCATCAAATATTATGTAACCATTGGCATCAAGTTCAATTACGTCTTTCACATTTTCCCATAGTAACCTCGGTGTTAACTTTTCTCTCTTCAAATAATAATTAATTGCATCATGGCTAATATGCTCTAAATGCTCTGCTAAATTGGTAATCGTGTAATTAATTTGACTGCTTAACAAGTATTGGCAGTAATTAAGCTTTGTAAATCTCATGCTCATTACCAACATTATCTCTTACACCTTCTACCTATTTTCTCATGAATATTTTCATGATTTTTCCCAGAGAGCAACTTTCTATTGCGAAAACAAAGCTTATGGCTAACGCCACGCTATCGGAATCCGGTTTTATTCATACCTTTGTACTATCAACTAAACTAGGCATTGGCCTGTGCCAGTTGCATCACTTATATAATACAAATGTACTTTAATTTAGCGATCGCCTGTGCCAGTTGCGTAAGTCCTATATATATCTGTCCTTGGAGTTGTTTTTGTTTTGCCAGTTCTGCTACATAGGCTATGGCTATATCCAAATGTTTCACGGCACTGGTTAACACTGCTTTGGGGGCAATATCTAGCTGGTCTTTAGTATTTCCAAAAGCATAAACTCCTTGGTCACTGGCTGCTTGTAAAACTGCGGTTCCAGCACTATCTAACCATTGATAAATGACATCAGCCCCTGAAGAAATTAAAGCTAGTGTCGCTTCTTTGGCTTTTGCAACATCATTGCAATCACCTGTAAATGTGGAAACAATTTGAATATTAGGGTTGACTGATTTTGCCCCTAATTCAAATCCTCGTAATTCTTCTTCTGTAGCATTAAATTTTTGTCCAGCAATATAAGCTAGTTTATTAGATTTAGTCACAGCAGCGCCAATTATGCCACATAAATAACTACCTTGCAAGTGGTCAATTCGCAAAGAAGCAATATTTTCTGCCTTGGTATTACCATTTACACCCACAAAAAATGTATTGGGAAATTGGGCGGCGACTTGTTCTATAGCTGCATCAAATTGTCCGCCGTGGGCGAATACCAGATTATAACCCTTGCGGGCAAAGTCTGTTAATACTTCTGTTTGATCTGCTTGGGCGATTTGTTCCACATAGGCAATTTCTGCATTTAGCTTTTGTTTAGCTAGATTTACGCTGATGAAAACTGCCGAACAAACACCTTTATCTGCATTGCGGGTAGGTGAATTAATTATTGAGGCTGGTTTTCCCCCTGGTGTGGTGAATCTATTATCAGGATACGGCCCCACAGCCGGGGCGGCGATCGCTCGTCATAGAGATATTGACAAAGTGGCTTTTACTGGTTCCACTGAAGTAGGGCATCTAATTATGGAAGCTGCTGCTAAAAGTAACCTGAAGCGGGTAACTTTAGAACTGGGTGGTAAAAGTCCCAATATCGTGTTTGCAGATGCTGATCTAGATGAGGCGATCGCAGGCAGGTTCCCATGATGCCTTATTCTTCAATCAAGGTCAGTGTTGCTGTGCAGGTTCACGGGTATTTGTGGAAGAAAAATGCTACGACGAATTTGTGGCTAAAAGTGTAGCCAAAGCCCAGCAGCGCATTGTCGGTAATCCCTTCGATAGCAATACCCAACAGGGGCCACAAGTCGCTAATAACGTCCGGGCGGGTACAGTCTGGGTAAATTGTTACGACGTATTCGATGCAGCCGCACCCTTTGGCGGATTCAAACAGTCCGGTATGGGTCGAGAACTCGGTGAATACGGACTGCAACAATACACCGAAGTCAAGACTGTTACAATAAAACTATAAATTATGATTGCTCTTTGGCAATTTGGGCTTTTGCCTGTTGCCATAGAGACTCTAACTCATCCAAACTGTAATCAGAAAGGGGGCGATCAACAACCGCCTCCATTTTTTGCAATCTCTGCACAAAACGCTGATTTGTCCCTTGTAACGCTGCACTAGGGTCAAGATCATGCCAACGCGCCAGTTGCATCACTGCAAACAATAAATCTCCTAATTCCGCTTGTTGACGTTCTGGTGTTTCCTCCGCCAAAGCCTGTTGGAACTCCCCCAACTCCTCATGAAACTTCGCCCAAACCCCATCAATATTTTCCCACTCAAAACCCACACCCGCCGCCTTTTGGGAAATCTTCATCGCCGCCATCAGAGGGGGAAGAGTCCGATAATAACGAGCGAGTTTAGTACTAAATTGATGCTTCTGTGGAACCTCCCCTTTCTCCTGTGCCTTAATCGCCTCCCAATTTTGGCGAACCTCATCCACACCATCCACCGACACATCACCAAAAACATGAGGATGACGACGAATCAACTTTTGAGAAATTCCCCTCACAACATCTTCCAAACCAAAATCCCCCGACTCCCCAGCGATTTGGGCTTGCAAAACCACCTGTAAAAGTAAATCTCCCAACTCCTCCTGAATCCCCTGCTTATCCCCCTCACGAATCGCATCAACCACCTCATAAGCCTCCTCAATCACATAAGGAATCAGACTTTGAGGAGTTTGTGCCAAATCCCAAGGACAACCCCCATCAGGCGATCGCAACTTAGCCACCACCTCAATCAACTCCCGTAAAGCCACCAAACTCCCATCCATAAAAAAACCTCCGCGTACCTCTGCGCTTACCTTAGCGTACCTCTGCGTTTAACTCCTCCCTTCTTCCGCCTCCCCTTCCTCCCAGCAAACAAACTCCGCACCCCCTGCTTCTGCACCCGCTTATAAGCCGAACCCCCCCAATCGCTGAGAGAATGACTCATCGCCCCAAGTTCCAACCCCAAAAACAAAGCCAAATATTCCGTAGTGTAAACCACAAGCGATCGCCCCAAAGCCACACTCAAATCCTGCCAAGTCACAGCCAAAATCCCCAGCTTCTCCCCAATCACCAAAAACACCGTAGCCACCAGCGCCAGGAAACAGCCCAGATAAATCACCCGAATAATTGTGCCAATAATCGGCCCATGAGAAAAAACCGAACGATGACGCAGCTTTTTTTGATAAGGTCGCCAAATACAGCGCAAAAAGCCCCAGCGTTGGAACTGACGCGAGTAAATATCCAAATCAGGGCCGAACATCAGACCGCTAAACATAAACCCACCAGCAACCAACAGAGTTAAATTGCTGCTGCGAGTTTGCCATAAAGTCACACCGGCGATTACAGGCAGAGTATATAAGGTGATGCGATCGTGAGTTCCACCAGAGGGCATAATGCAGTTAATCGCCTGTGGGCAAAGGATTACTGAGTTATTATTGTACGTGAAAAAAAACTTTTCCCAAAGGGCTTGCGCGATTAGAAATACTTTGCTATATTGGTTTACTGTAAGACAAAACGGGTGGTTAGCTCAGTTGGTAGAGCGCCTGCCTTACAAGCAGGATGTCATCAGTTCGAGTCTGGTACTACCCACTTTTAATAATACCTTGCCATCTGCGTCCGAATAAAATTGGAAGCAGATGGTTTCTCATTTACGGGTTAAATCTTGGGAGGTTGAAAAATTAGATGACAGCGCCTCAACCAAAAGTCTTGACAAACTCCCAGCTTTACGATGAAGATTTTTATCTGTGGCTAGAGACAACAGCTAAACAACTCAAAGCAGGTAAATTAGCGGAAGTTGATTTAGTCAATCTCATTGAAGAAATTGAATGCATGGGGAGAAGCGAAAAAAGAGCGTTAAAAAGTAATTTAATAGTTGTTTTAATGCACTTACTGAAATATAAGTACCAGCCAGAGAAACGCACTAATAGTTGGCTATCTACTATATTTGAGCATCGCCGGAGACTTCAAGAAGTTTTGCTAGAGAGTCCTAGTTTAAAAAACTACTTTGAAGAAAATTTTGGGATATGTTATCAGGATGCAAGACAACAAGCGGCTTTAGAAACTGGTTTGTTACTTGATACTTTTCCTGTGGATTCTCCTTTTACTGCGGATGAATGTTTGCGTCAAAATTTTTTGCCTGAGTAAATTTCACCAGCTTTCATTTTTCAGCCCATCCCCGACGGTGAAATCCCATTCTGGGTTAAATTCTGCCGCAGCTTCGCGGTAATCTTGTTCTAACTCCTGATATCGCAGCAAATCTATTGCTAACGAAATCACTTGAGAACGAGATCTACATCCTTTAGTAACTTTGTAATTATCAACAAACTGCACCAAAGAAGCTGGTAAGGAAATAGAAAGTTTTTCAGATTGCATGATATTACCAAAAGGTAATTTTATTTTTCCTGGTTTTATATTAGCCTAAAGTGACAATTATGGTTATTTGTTATATTAAATGAAATAGCATACAATTAAGTCATGCAAATTAAAATGAATTCTTATGTAGGTGAAGACGGGATATTACATTTAGATATTCCTGTGAATATGCAAGAAACTGAGTTAGAAGTAACAGTGACAGTCAAACCTGTTCAGAAAACCATTGATTTGTTAGCAGAGGCAGAAGTTAACAAACTAGAATGGCATGATTTTATTAATATGACTTACGGTTGTTTAGCAGATGACCCCATTATTAGACATCCTCAAGGTGAATATGAAGAACGAGGAACAATAGAATGATTTATTTGTTAGCAGGACTTACGCAAGAATTGCCAAAAATCTTGATTTATCGAACCGCCAAGCCGCCAAGAACGCCAAGAAAACGTAGATTATGCGTAAGTCCTAGTTAGATATAAATGTAAAAAAGCCTTTTAACCCGCGCAGGCGGGTTTGGTTTGTATAGCCGCGACTTCTAGTCGCCAGGGCTAGTTTATGGGTATCGCATCTTGACCGCCATAATTAAACCTTGGAAAAGTCACCATACATCAGAGAGAGAAACCCCAAAGCACAAAGAGACAAAGAAAAACTGCAAAAGCTGGACACTTTTTTGATACGATAGTAGCTCTAACTCGTGAAATAACGATTTTCGTATGAGCAAAGGCACCCTGTTTGATAAAGTTTGGAACTTACACACCGTTGGAACACTTCCTTCAGGGCTGACGCAACTATTTATCGGGCTTCACCTGATTCACGAAGTCACCAGTCCCCAAGCCTTTGCCATGTTGCGGGAAAGGGGTTTGAAGATGCTGTTTCCAGAACGAACTATAGCCACAGTTGATCACATCGTCCCGACTGAAAATCAAGCCCGGCCATTTGTCGATCGCATGGCGGAAGATATGATCCAGGCTTTAGAACAAAACTGTCAAGAAAATAATATTACCTTTCATAACATCGGTTCTGGTAATCAAGGGATAGTCCACGTCATCGCCCCAGAACAAGGATTAACTCAGCCAGGAATGACGATCGCTTGTGGTGATAGTCACACATCTAGCCACGGCGCATTCGGTGCGATCGCATTTGGCATTGGTACTAGTCAAGTCCGGGACGTTCTCGCCTCTCAAACTCTGGCTTTATCTAAACTGAAAGTCCGCAAAATAGAAGTTAACGGAACTTTAAACCCTGGTGTTTACGCCAAAGATGTAATTCTGCACATCATTCGGACATTAGGTGTAAAAGGTGGCGTAGGTTATGCGTATGAATACGCTGGAACCACCTTTGAACAAATGAACATGGAAGAACGGATGACCGTTTGCAACATGGCTATTGAAGGCGGCGCGAGATGTGGTTATGTCAACCCAGATCAAGTCACTTATGATTACTTAAAAGGTAGAGATTTCGCCCCCAAAGGTGCAGAATGGGAAAAAGCTGTAACTTGGTGGGAATCCATTAAGAGTGATGCTGATGCCGAATATGATGATGTGGTAGTCTTCGACGCGGCGGATATTTCTCCCACGGTCACTTGGGGAATCACACCCGGTCAAGGTATCGGCGTAAATCAATTTATACCCAAGCCGGAAGAATTGCTAGAAGAAGACCGATTTATTGCGGAAGAAGCTTATCAATACATGGATTTGTTTCCCGGTCAACCGATAAAAGGCACTAAAATTGATGTCTGTTTTATTGGGAGTTGCACTAACGGCAGAATCAGCGACTTGCGAGAAGCAGCAAAAATTGCTCAAGGGCGCAAAGTGGCTGAAGGTGTGAAAGCTTTTGTTGTTCCTGGTTCGGAACGGGTGAAGCAAGAAGCCGAAGCCGAAGGACTAGATAAAATCTTTGAAGCAGCCGGCTTTGAGTGGCGTGAACCGGGATGTTCTATGTGTTTAGCCATGAACCCTGACAAACTCCAAGGCAGACAAATCAGTGCTTCTTCTTCTAACCGCAACTTTAAAGGTAGACAAGGTTCTTCTTCTGGACGCACATTACTTATGAGTCCGGCGATGGTGGCGACTGCGGCTATCCAAGGGGAAGTTTCAGACGTGCGCGAGTTGCTATAAAAATAAAACCACAGATATATCTTCTTGTGGGGTGGGCATCTTGCCCGCCATTGTCTCGTTTCTATATCTGTGGTGCAAAATCTTCTCAAATCAGATTGTTGTCAAAAATCGAGTCAAAATTAATTTAAAGTTATGGTTAGTGAAGTTAAAAAAATCTCAGGGCGCGGTATAATCCTTATTGGGGATGATATAGATACAGATAGGATTATTCCCGCCCGTTATTTGAAAGCCATCACCTTTGATGGATTGGGCGAAGGCGTATTTATCGATGACCGCACAGCGTTAAAAGGCGAACATCCTTTTGACCAACCCCAATATCAAGGCGCAAACGTTTTAATCGTTAACCGGAACTTTGGCTGTGGTTCATCACGAGAACACGCACCCCAGGCGATCGCTAAATGGGGAATTCAAGCTTTAATCGGTGAAAGTTTCGCGGAAATATTTTTTGGTAACTGTGTCGCAATGGGTATACCTTGCTTGACAGCCGATGCAGCCACAGTCAAAAAACTGCAAGAACTCGTAGCTACTAATGCCCAAGCTGCTGTGACGGTGAATTTGGAAACTTTAGAAGCGCAAATTGGTGACTATACAGCCAAAGTGACTATGAATGAAGGCACTCGCAGCACTTTTATTGCGGGGACATGGGATGCTTGCGGTCAGTTAGTGGCTAATGCTGACCAAGTTCGGGCAACGGCGGCTAAACTGCCTTATGTGAGTTGGGGTAAATTAGCCGCAAGTCAATAGGTTTAAATACTCGAAATTGTCTTGATGAATCAAATTTTCCGCTTCTAGACACCATTAATAGTGAACCGTAGTTATGGAAAGCCGGGAGTCTTGAGGCGATCGCTTCGTCGAGGGCAATAATAAATAAGCACAGGGAATAAAGTAAAGAGCGAGAATGGTTGCACCAGCCACACCGCCGGCAATTACCACTGCTAAAGGAGGCCAAAATCCACCACCACCGAGAATCAGGGGAATAAAACCTGCCATTGTGGTGAATGTGGTTGTCAGGACATGGCGCGTAGTGTGGATGACGGTTTCGACTATGGCTGGGCGATCGCCTGTCTGTGCCAGGGTATCACTCTTGACAGCAGTGAGAACAGTAATCGCATCATTCACCGCCACCCCAATTAGTCCCACAGTACCAATAATGGGATTAAAACCAAAGGGATAGCCGAATAGCCAAACCGATAATCCGCCCAAACCAATGGCAAGAATCGCCACGATGCCAATTAAACCTGCTAGAGCGAAAGAATTCATGGAAAGTACAAGAGTTACCACCAGGGCAATTCCTAACACAATGCCATAGCCGAGTAGTCCACCAGTGGCACTGTTACGTTCTGCTTCTTCACCACCAAATTCCAAACTATAGCCTTGAGGCAGTGAGAACGAGTTTTGCAAACGTTGGCGAAAATCAGCCAGAGCGTTAGCAGGTAAGGTTCCTGCGGTGAGATAGCCCTGCACTGTGCTGACTCTACGACCGTTTTTGCGAGTGATGGCGGCATTTTTGGGGATTAAACTCAGTTTGCCAATGGTTTCTAAGGGAATGTAGCCATTGCGATTGCTTGTTAGCAGATTCACCGATTGCAATTGGCTCAAGTCAGCGCGATCGCTATTACTCAGACGCACCCGTACAGGCACTTCTTCGGTATCTTCTAAAATTGTGCCACCAGTTACCCCTTCGGTGATGATTTGCAATTGTTGAGCAATTTCTCGACGGCTTAAACCTCGCGATCGCGCTTCTGGTTCGTCAATATCCAGGGAGAGTTGGGGAAGCACATCGTTAAGGCGGGTCCGAATGTGCGTAATGGTGGGAACTTCTGCCAAAACAGCCCGGAGTTGCTCACTCAATTGTTGCAGACGATCAACATCAGAGCCGTAAATTCTTAACTCAATTGGGGCTTCAAAAGGTGGTCCCTGTTCAAATAGACGCACCAAAGCACGGACATTAGGGAAGGCGCTGTTAAATTCTGTTTGCAGTTGGCGAATGAAGCGATCGCCAGCAATGCCATTCATCTGCACAATCGCCCCAGCAAAACTGCTCTCGTTCTCCCGATCAGTCAATTGGTTGTAATAGACTTTCGGCGCACTCTTGCCCAAAAACCAATACACTTGTTGAACTTCGGAATGACTGCGTAAGGTGGCTTCTACCTCTTGTGTCAATTGCTGAATTTGCCCTAAAGAACTGGCAGGAGGCAATTCTAACTCCACTATGAACTGTTCGCGGTCAGCAGCAGGAAAGAATTGTAAACTTAAAGTGGTCATGAGGGTAAACCCCATTACTGGTAAAATCAACGTCAAGGCGATCGCGCGTTTGGGATACCGCAAAGACCACTGCAAAGAACGGCGATACCAGGCTGTCAGTCCAGGATGAGAAAATCCGGCTTGCCACCATCTTCTTTTCCCAACTACACCTTTATCGGTGAACGAGCGGCGATGATTCCACTGATAAATTTTCGCGGTAATCGCTGGCGAAATCGTTAATGCTACCAACAGGGAAGCCAGCACTGCCACAATCACATTTAAACCAATCGTACCGACAAATTCACCAGTTGCACCGGGAAGTAGGGCAATAGGTGCAAAGGAGAATACGGTGGTGAGTGTTCCCCCCAGCAAAGGCGCACGCAGATACTGCACGGTTTCTGTAATGGCAGTTTCTAAAGTCATTCCCGCTTTGAGGCGGATATTCATCTCATCTACGAGAATAATCGCATTATCAATCAGAATACCCAAGGCTACAATTAGCCCCGTCACCGACATCTGATGTAAGGGAATGCCCAACAAACCCATGACAATCAGGGCGATCGCTACTGAAAGCGGCAGTGCTATTTGTACGGACAATGCCTGTTGCCAGCCCATCATGATAATGCAAATCAGGAAGAGCATCAAAGTACCAGACAGCAAATTACCAATGAGATTATTTAATCGCGCCGTCACATAACGACTCTGATCAAAGACAATCTCTAACTGTATCCCTTTGGGTAAATCAGCCCGAAAGCTATCAATCGCCTTCTGTGCGTCTACAGCCCAGCGATCCAGACGATATTGGGACTGGACATAAACACCAACGGCGATCGCGGCTTTACCGGCAGTAAATGCTAATTCTGTGGGCGGTGTGGCAATTCCTTTTTCAATGGTGGCGATGTCTGCCAAAAGCCGAAATTCGCGGTTAGATGCACAGTTAGCACAGCTTACAGGTATTTGCTGCAAACGGTTCAGGGTATCCAATTCTCCCTGCACTTCATAGAGCAGAGTATTGTCACCGCGAAACTGTCCGGCGGAAGTTTTCGCATCGCTCTGTTGAATTTGCCCTGCTAATTCTGAGGCGGTAATTCCCAAACTAGCAAGAGTTTCTGTATTCACATTCACCGTAATTTCTTCTTGGGGTGCGCCAAAAATTTCCACTTCATCTGTGCCAGAGAGCGATCGCAAGGCATTTTTTAACACCTCTGCCCGTCGTTGCAAAATGGCGTAATTTGGTGCATCCGACTGTTCCCAAGTCAGGGCTGTGAGGAGAGCATAAGCACGCACTTCACCCTCATCTAATTTTGGTTCACTGGCTTCCCTGGGCAATTCCCCTTGCACCTCCCGCAATTTATCCCGCACCCGTGACCACACCAAGGGTACACGATTTTTACCCACATTATCGAGTAAATCTACGGAAATAGTGGAAACCCCGGCGCGTGATGTGGACTCATAGGTTTTGACTTCCGGAATTTCGGCAATCTTGGCTTCAATGGGATCAGTTACCAGAGATTCAGTGCGTTCGGCGGTTCCTCCTGGCAAAAAAGTAGTAACTAGAGCAAAACGAGAAGTGAGTTCAGGGTCTTCCAGTCGGGGTAGGGATTGAAAGGTGACAGTTCCCCAGGCCACAATCAGAAAAATCGCCAACAATAGCAAGCGCAAGTTGCGAAAGAATAGCTGTGCCATATCAGTTATCAGTTAAGAAAGATCAGAGACTTCCAAATAAAAAAACACTCAACCACCTAACGCAAAAAATTTCTCAAACTCTCCTAACTCTGTGGTCTCTGTGTCTGGTGCGGTAGCCTTTGGCAAGCTACGCTAACGTTTCTTTAAATAATTGGCGTGATAACTGTTCACTGTTCACTGTTCACTGATTTTACGATTTGCCCAGAAACCAAGCGGTGAGTGCCACTGTTGACAATCTCTTCTCCGGCGGTGATTGTGCCACGTACCAAGACGCGATCGCCTTCGGTATACAACACTTCCACATCCCGCCGTTCGATGCGATAGGTTTCTCCCTCTGGCGCAACAGCAAAACAAGACCATAATCCTCGCTCTCCTTTAATTAAGGCGGATACTGGCAACCAAAAGCCCTGGGTAGATACCATTTGTTCCACTTGCAGACGGGCGATTTCTCCTGATACTGGCATAGTTTGACCTGTACTAACCAATTGCAAAACCACTGTCCGAGTCCGGGTTTGGGGGTTAATCTCTGGTTTGTGAGCCAGCACTTGGGCAGTATAAATTTGTTCGCCCACTTCCACTTGTTGACGACTCCCCACTTTCAAGGTCTGCACGACTTGGGGCGGTACGCCAATTTCTACTTCAGGGGTGACATTTTCCACTAGGCGCACGATGGCCTGTCCGGCTTGCACCACACTGCCTTCATCTAAATTTCGTTCCCCAACTACACCACGAAAAGGAGCGCGGAGAATGCTTTTTTCAATATTGATTTCTACATCGCCCATACTGGCTGCAATTTGCGCCACAGTAGCGGCTTGGGCAGCAATTTGTTCTTGGCGTGTACCGTTCTGCAACGCTTCTAATTCACTCTGGGCCGCAGCGAGACGGTCGGCGAGGGCATCCCGATTAAATGCCACCTCATCCAACTGTTCACGGGAAATCGCCCCTTCTTCGTACAAAGAACTGCGGCGATCGCGACGAATATTTTCCAACCGCAACCGATTTTCTAAATCTGCCACTTGAGAACGAGCCACGGCAATGGTTTCTTTGCGTGGACCATTCTGCAATTCCCGTAATTCTGCCACTGCACGCGATCGCTGCGCTGCTAACTGTGCCAATTGTGCTTGGAGATTTTGTGTATCTAACCGGGCAATCACCGCGCCTTGTTCTACGGTTTGTCCGCGATTGAAGATGATTTGTGTGACTTTGCCTCCTCGTTCAAAGCCCAATTCGCTGCGACGAGTGGCCACTACTTCACCTGTATAAAATCGCTTCACCTGGTATGACTGTACTGGCTCAAGCTTGATGACTTGTACTGCCAATGGGGGAGAAACAGCCACTTCCTGTCCAGTAGACAACCGTTCATATACCCCGAAGGCGATCGCCACAAACATCCCACTCGCAATTAGCAGATTCCTCATGCCAGTCTTTCTGGGATGTTTCAGAGCCTCCTCTCCCACCTGTACCTCTATTTCCCGAACTTCGGCTTCCATAGTCTGGCCACTCATTTTTGTGCTACGTTGACAAGAAAGAAGCGTTGTGATACTCAACCAACTGTTATAAAACTAGTTGTATAAATTAAAGCGTATATGCAACTAGTTGTTTATGTCAAGAGAGAATTATGAGTCTAGCCCATGCGATCGCCAGCATTTTGCTTCAATCTCCTCGCACAGGTTACGATCTGAGCAAAGAATTTAATGAAAAAGTAAGTTGCTACTGGCAAGCCACTTCCCAGCAGATTTATCGAGAACTAGCACGAATGCAGGAGAAAAACTGGGTAGAAGTGGAAGTATTGCCACAATCAGTTCGTCCCGACAAAAAAATCTATTCCCTTACCGATGTAGGTAGACAAGAACTAATTTCTTGGATTGCTGAACCCTCGGAAGCAACCGCAATCCGTGAAAATTTACTAGTAAAAGTACGCAGTGGATTTATCGTTCCTGAAGATATCCTCATCCGTGAAATTGAGCGCCGCAAGCAATTCCATCAGCAAAAATTGGAGTATTATCGCTCCCGCGAACTAGAATTTGGCGACTTGAATCATTTGTCTCGCCCGGAACGACATATCTATCTCACCCTGCGGTGCGGGATTCGCTACGAAACTATGTGGATTGAATGGTGCGATGAAGCGATCGCTTCTTTGTTAATCCCACAAGAAAGTCAAGAATAATCCTTGCTAGGAAACACTAGATATCTGGATTATTCTGGCGCAAAACAATTTCCCCTTTCTGGTTAATTGTTACCGGACTCACAAGATGACCGTTTTTATTTAAATTCCGCAGCAATCCCACAGTCCGAAAATACTGGTCAATTTCAGGTATTCCCTGTCTATTTAAATGTATGGGGATAATCTGACCCGCAACTAATTCACCTTGAGAATTTAGTTTCACTTCTAATATCATTGAGTATGCAGTTTGAGCCTTTGTTGATAAAGTCCGATATCCGATAAAATTACCCAAAGAATAAGCTATCAATTTACCTTTATACATTTCCATTGCTCTGGGAACATGAGGGCCATGTCCTAGCACTAAATCTGCTCCCGCATCTATAACGGTTCGTGCAAACTGGATAGAATTACCTCGGTTTTCTCCATAGAAAAACTCGGTTTTATTTCTGACATGGAGTGCTGCGGTTCCTTCGGCTCCAGCGTGCATAGATACAATGACAATATCAGCATTTTTTTTAGCTTCAGTTACCAATGCTTGGGCGGCTGTCAGATTTTGAATAGAATTATACATATTATAGGGAGCAAAGCCAATCATGGCGATCGCCATATTATTTGCTTCTAAATAAAGAATTTGATTTTTATGACCTAACGTCGCAATACCAACATTTTTCAGGTTGTTCATTGTATCTTGAAAACCCACCTGTCCAAAGTCGAGTGCATGGTTATTTGCTATATGGAAGACATTAAACCCCACATCAGCAAATAATTTTGCGTAACTGGGTGGAGAACGAAAAGCAAAAACTTGTCCCCGACTGATATCTTTAGAAGTATAGGGATGGTTAGTGAAAGTGCTTTCAAAGTTACCCAACAAGATATTAGATCCTTGTAAATAGTCTCTCACAGATTTTGGTAACAAAATATCTGGAGACTTAGGCAATCTATAATCAGGAAAGTTAGTTCCCGGAATAATATCCCCAACTGCTTTGATACTAACGGTATTTAAAACAATTTTTTCTGACTCTGGCGTTGGCGTTGGTTCTGGTTCTGCAACGAGAGATAACTCAGGTTCAGTGAATGAGGCTGTCGCACCTGATAATGGGAATTGTCCAAAGCGAATAAAAACTCCCATCCCAATACCTAGACAAAAGCAGCCACTAATAAAACCAAACGTCAGTAATTGCGACACTCTTTGACTCACCATTGTTAACTCCACACACAATGGCATTAGTCTAGCCTACATCTCAGTATTTACGTATATATCTAGTATTTATGGGAACAAATTTAACGAAACTAAAACCAAAAAATTAAATCATCAGGTTTAAAGCCAAATATATCTCTTGACTGATAACTGATAACTGATAACTGTTAAAACGGAGAGGGGGGGATTCGAACCCCCGTTGGGTTTCCCCAAAACGCATTTCGAGTGCGTCACCATCAACCACTCGGACACCTCTCCAATTATTTATTGAATTTAAGTAAATGCCATCAGACTTGCCGTACTTATCAGCGTTTCATTATTGATAGCCGATATTTTGTCCGTAAGTTTAGCAAACACCATAAACCATCATAGCATCCCCAAGGATTTCATAGTTAAGTTAAAACTAAATTATCTCGATGAATCACAGTTTCAGCACCTACATAGCCCAAAATTGTGAAAATTTCTTGAGAATGGCAGCCGCGAATCTTTTGCAGTTCGTCGCTGCTATAATTAACCAGACCTCTGGCAATTTCGGTTCCGTGATGGTCGCATAACTGTACTGCTTCTTGAGCGTCAAACTCTCCTGAAACTGATTTAATTCCAGCAGCTAATAAAGATTTTCCAGCCTGTGCGATCGCTGCGATCGCCCCTGTATCCAAGTATAATTTTCCCGCCGGGACTAAACCATAGGCTATCCAACGTTTCCGCGCCGAAGTTGGTTCCGGCTGTGGTTGAAAGTGAGTCCCCAGAAGTTCCCCTGCGATAATTTTCTCAATATTCTGCGGAAATCGTCCTTGAGTAATTACAGTACGCACTCCCGCAGCAATAGCAATTCTGGCGGCGGAAATTTTAGTTGACATCCCACCAGTACCCCATTGAGAACCTGGAGAAGTGGTTTGCACTTGTAATTGTGCCAATTCTTTGAGGTTACTTACCAAAGAGATAGGCTGTGCATCGGGTACAGAACGGGGATCAGCAGAATATAGCTTGTCTACATCGGTGAGGATAAATAACCAATCTGCTTCGACTAAACTCGCCACCAATGCCGAAAGGGTGTCATTATCGCCAAATTTCAGTTCATCAATTGCTACCGTATCATTTTCATTGACTACAGGAATTACACCCAGTCTCAGGAGTTCCCGAAAAGTGTTATAAGCATTGAGATAGCGGCTACGCTGCACCAAGTCGCTACGAGTCAGTAACACCTGAGCGATGGGCTGATTTAAGGTAGTGAATAAATCATCATATATCCGCATTAACCGACCCTGCCCCACTGCTGCTACTGCTTGTTTGAGAGCGATCGCTTTAGGGCGTTCAGTTAAGCCCAACCTAGCACAACCCACTCCCACCGCACCAGAGGACACTAAAATCACTCGATGCCCTTGCTGCCTTAAATGGCAAAGTGTTTCTGCTAAAGTGGCAATGGTGGAAAGTGCTAATTGTCCGGTTTCCGGTTGAGTAAGGCTAGAAGTGCCGATTTTGACAACAATTGTCTTGGTCATTAGTCATTAGTCATTAGTTATTAGTCATTAGTCATATCATGTTCGTTGGATGACTTATGAAACTTCGATACTTTGTCTCTTGTCTCCCCTCCTCGCTTGCCTACGGTGTACACACAAGTGATCTGATCCCCCTAAATCCCCCTAAACCCCTTCGGGGATGCGCCTTCGGCGTAGAAAAAGGGGGACTTTAAGAAATTTTCCCCCCTTCTCAAGGGGGGTTAGGGGGGATCGAAACGCTGTTAGGCAACTTGATAAGACTTGTGTGTACACGGTAGCCTCGCTTGCGGGGAGGGGCTGGGGGTGGGGTGTTAGATTGTGACTTACAGAACGTAAAAATTTGTAAAGCGCCGAGCCTTCTATAGGTGAAGGCCGACGCTCTACGAGTTTATTTTTATCTATTATGAACTAGGGTCTTTATTTGGCTGACCCCATATTATCAATAAATATAATCACAGATTTTTGGATTCTCTAAACATTTCTTAACCATTTCTTTAGATTTAGTTTAATAACCATTTCTTAAGTCTTGTGAATTTTTGTTTCTTTAGGAGTGATAGTCGCTCCCAATATTTCCGATAACCAAACTTCAAAATTGCGGATCGGATGCGATCGCAAGGCTGCATCGGGATGGATAATGGGATCTACTAAAACGGTGAACATTCCTAAACGATTACCCGCGATGACATCAGTAAACAAGCGATCGCCTACCATTCCCACTTGGTTTGCGGGTAGATTCATCGCTGTGAGTGCGGCTCTAATTTTCCGTCTGGATGGCTTGGCTGCACCTAAATAGTAGGGCAAATCGAGCGATCGCGCGATACCACCGATGCGGGATTCACTGAGATTATTACTTACCAAAAACAAATCTGTACAAATCCGAATTTGCTCTACCCATTGTTGTAATTCTGGTGAGGCTAGCCCCACTGTAAACGGGACTAGGGTGTCATCCACATCCAACACTAGACCCTTCAGCCCGTATTGTTGAATCATTTCAGGTGTCAGGTTTAATACAGAACCTTCTAAAATCAAGTCAGGCTGTAAGAGCTTGTTCCAGATCATGTGAATTTTTAATTTATTCGACTTCGTTAAAAAGTTGTTCTTCTAGCAGTGGTTGTACTTTTTTAAATTCCTCTGGGGAAAGTAATTCTGGTTTACCTGTGGTGGAAATTCGGGCAAAAAATAGCAGAGGATCGAGTGGAGTATAAACTGCATATTCTTGATCTGTATCATAGAAGCTAGCTAGTAGCTGCAACTGTTCAGGCTCCAAATCGGCCTCTTCATCTTCGATTTCTAAGGTGAAAAGTTCTGACTCTTCCACGGCTGGTAAATCACCCGCCACAGTTAGAGCATAAGCAGTATTTTTAACAATCAAATTTTGTTCAGCTAAGACGGCTTGAGCCGTGCCAAAAATTTGGTTAATGACATCATCATCATCTACCAAAACTGCCTCTTCTTCTTCCTCGTCACCTTGCCAAGCAAAAATTTCTATGGGTGAATCTACAGGAAGCAGTAAAACATATTCTTGTCCATCTACCGACAGCGAATGTTCTACGTAACATTCCAGGGTTCGCCCTGTGTCATCAGTCAGAGTGATGGAACCTGCATGAGCATGATCATTTTCTTCAGGAAATGGAGAGGGTAACATAGCCGAAATGTAAAATTTTATAAAATAAATATAGCCGTAGCCGTATCGATTAGGATAATGCTGATCGCTTAATTTCCTTAAATAAACTGAGGTTGCACTCAGTAATCAGCACTTTACTAAGCTTTCAGAATATCATGTAAAAAGGTATCAATACTCTAAGGCTAACACCGATTTAGGGAAGTTGGCTCGCCTGGTGTCCAGCCATTGTTGCAAAATTATCGCTGCTGCCTTCCGGTCAATTAAACCCTTGTGGCGTGATGGGGAGCGATTTTCAGCTATTAACAGTTGTTCTGCCTGAAAAGAAGTTAATCGCTCATCTACATATTCCACAGGCAAATTGAGTGCTTTTCCCAACTTTTTGCCAAACTTCTGCACTTGACGCGCCTGGAATCCGAGAGTCCCATCCATTGAGTAAGGTAAACCAATCACCAGGACTTGCACCTGACGCTCATTCACTAAGCTGCGGATTTGCTGCACATCTCGTTCAAAAGATGTCCGCTCAATAGTGGTCAGTCCTGTAGCAATTAAACCAGTACCATCGCACCCCGCTACACCCATCCGCTTGCGACCGAAATCTAAACCCAATGCCGAAATAAACGGACGTGTTTGTTCTTGGGGTGTCAAACTAGTTCTCCTGTGTTGTATCTGTTGTCTCAGAAATGGGCAATACTTCTAGACTCAAATTTTCACACTTGAAAGTCACAGGGTCTGATTTGGTTGGCGCTGGTCTGTCCGAAGTTGGTTGCTGCGTTTTTTGTATCCATGACATTCCACCTGGAATTGGTTTACGAGCTGGTTGTAAACCTTGCAATACCCCTGTCCATTGAATTCCTTCTAAGGAGACAAATTTAGACTCCCGGAGTTTATGCCAAACTGAACGAGACATCACTAGAGTATGTTCGATGCGTTCTGCTCCAATGCGCTCTAAATACTCTTCTCGCTCTGCTTGGTAGTCTGAGGATGCTAGTTGTAAGCCTTGGCGAGGGAAATCTTGGACAATACGCGCCAGTTGGGAAAGCAACTCTGGGTACAGCCACGTATAAGCGGGGTGAACTGTTAGCGTGGCGACATGAGGAGTTTTACCTTTGCGGTCTAGTTGGACTTGGAAATAGCCAATTGCGGCTTTACGTTGGGGTTCAAATACGTAGCCACTAACTACTTCGGTTTTAGTAACCCACTGCTTGACAGCATCAGTTAAAGCACCAAAGAAACTGGTTTTAAAGTCGCGCGTGTTGCGGTCAAAAACTTGGCGCACCAAAGGTGGCATTGATGCTGTATCTAACTGATAAAGTAATTGAGCATCGGCATTACTTACAGGGAGAAGGTTCGGTAAGTCTGGCTCTGCTTGTGCCAATTCAGCCAGTAATTCGGGTTTAATTTCCCAATAGGTCATTTCTGCTAGACGCTGAAACCCATTTTGGCGATACAGTGCCAGTGCGTCTTTATCGTTAATACTAACTTCTAATAGCCAAGTCCGAGCTTCCAAAATCGACTCAAAGCAATGGCGCAAAAGTTGTGAGCCAACTGCTTGCTTCTCCACAGATGGAGCCAGCATGACCCGATCAATCCGCCATGTACTACGCGTGCGGTTGAAAGGTGACACTTGAATCAGGCCTAAAAGCGATCGCCCTTGCTCTGCTACGTAGGCACAGAAACGATATTTGAGGGGGTTAGGAAACCAACTTAAAAATTTGAGGAATCCATACCAACGGCGTAACCATTGCATCTGGTTGATGGCTAGTTGCGCCTCTTTGGGAGTGAGACTTGCGAAGGAGTCTTGCGTTATTTGTTCAATTCCGTCCAGATCCCGGTATTGGGCTGGCCGGATGACAACGCTGAGGTTTCGAGGAAGTAATGAAGTCATTTTAATTCGAGCTGCCATTTAGCCTTAACTTACTGGGTCTGAGGAACTGTTGCAATAATCAACCAATTTTAACGGCTTTCCGCCCTTATTTTCTTGCTCCCAAAGGGTGATTTTTGTGACTAGATACTAAAATATGATAATTAAACAAACCAAAATAAAGCAGACCTGATGATCACAACCTTGGTGTTGAGCCAACAGTATCTGCTTCTATTTTATGAGAAATTTATAAAAATTTTTATCTTTTACAGCCCTTGGCGGGAAATTAGCTTTTCAAAGTTGGCTTGAGTTTGGTGAAGCAGTTGCTCTCGGCTATCTGCAACTGAAAATGCCTGTTTCAGGGTGGGAACCAGATTGCGGGCTTGTAGAGTCATGTGAAGTTGCAAGTGGGCAACATATTCGCTGAAGTCTTCATTTGTTACAGATGCGCCCGTTGAAATATTTGATTCCATTGCCACTGGGTTCTCCTTTCTTAGTTCTCGGTCTTCACATCATCAGAACTTATCACATTGTTTTGCTTTGCTTGGTGGATTCGCAATGAAGTTTAATGTTTTGTTGCATTTGTGATCTAATTTTAGCTGCGATCGCTCTTCTCCCTCTCTACTGCACCCAGATTCTTTAATGCCGATTTCTGTGCTGCGTCCATACCTGAGAAACTCAACACGGGAAGTTCCACCCCAAGAAATAACTTCAGCAACAAAATTACCATTACCCTTAGCTTTACCACAAACTACTCATCCGGAACCACTTAGAAGCACGACCACAAATATTTAACCTAGAATTGAGTTAAAAACCGTGGGTATAGAAATTATGACAAGTATCTACGCATCACCTAAAATCTAGGAGGGTGATTATGTTCAAGAAATTGGCACAAATTAAAATGCTTCTGAATTATAAAAACTCTGAGCCTTTAGGTGATTTTGCCATTCTCAAATCTGAGTTATTGGGTGCTAAAGTCTCGCCACAAGTAGCTGCTAAATTAAAAGCAGTAGAGGGATATCATCCCCCCATTAATTTGGATAAATTAAGCCAATATCCTCCAGGTTCCTTTGGACGAGAATATGCTGACCATATGCAAGCAAATCATCTGCAACCGTTCAATGTCAGTCCTGAGTTAGAGGATGTTGCTAAATCTAATGTATTTGCTTTGCGATATGCGGTTACTCACGATATTTTTCATGTTTTACTTGGATTTGATACCAGCTATGCTGGAGAAATCGGGGTTTTGGCTTTTGCCGTTGAGCAAAACTATAGCAAATTACTAAAAATTGGTTTATGGATAGCTAAATTACTCTATCCTATTCTTGCCCCTCAACAAATTCAAGCAATTTTTACTAATATGAACAAAGGTAGATACTTGGGTGAAAATGCTGAATTTCTCCTGGGATATCAGTTTGAAGAGCATTGGACAGAATCAATTGCTGAAATAAGAAAATGCTTATCCATACCGCCAATCGAAAGTTTGCAGAATTGTACAATTACGGCAATTTGTAGTTGAGTATATCTATCAAAAAAAACCGGAGTCAAACATGATTACAATACCAGATAATTCTTCAGATAAAACTATTGCCAAACTACCACCAAAAAGTGGGGGAAATAAATTTCTCCAAACAATTAACGTAATCCTTAACCCCGTATCTTCTTTAGAAAAATCTCAAAAACGATATGGAGATATTTATTTAGCGGATTTTAGTAGCTTACCCTCGCAGATAGTTTTGAGTAATGTGCAAGCCATTGAGGCACTTTTTACAGCCGATGCTAAAATCCTGGAATCAGGTTCAGGAAGCGCAATTGTGGAACCGCTTATAGGACCTAATTCTTTAATATTACTTGATGGCGATCGCCACTTACAACAGCGTAAACTTTTAATGCCTCCCTTCCACGGTGAGCGGATGCGGGCTTACGGTCAAATAATCCGTGATATTACTCAGCAAGTTACTAATCAGTGGACTGTAGGAGGGAATTTTGTCGCTCGTTCTAGTATGCAAGATATTTCCTTGCAAGTGATTTTACGTGCTGTTTTTGGATTAAAAGAAGGAGAACGTTACCAACAAATCAAGGAAGTCTTAACACAGATGTTGGATACTTTTAATTCTCCTTTGAGTGCTGTTTTTTTATTCTTCAAATCATTACAGCGCGACTTAGGTGCTTGGAGTCCTTGGGGAAAATTTATCCGGCGCAGACAGCAGTTAAATGAATTGATTTACCAAGAAATTCGGGAACGTCGTCATCATCCTGAATCTCAGGGTGATGATATCCTCAGTTTGTTATTATCTGCACGAGATGAGAATGGGGAAGAAATGACTGATGTGGAGTTACGCGATGAGTTAATGACTATGTTATTTGCTGGTCATGAAACTACAGCGATCGCTCTAGCTTGGGCTTTATATTGGATTCATTATATCCCAGAAGTGCGAGAAAAATTGCTGCAAGAACTCAATTCTATTGATGTGGCGAATGCAGATCCCAGCGTCATTACTCAACTACCATATTTGAATGCTGTCTGTTCTGAAACCCTGCGAATTTACCCAGTTGTTTTCTTTAGTTTGCCGCGTATTCTCAAAGCACCTATGCAATTCATGGGTTACGATTTACCAAAAGGGACGATGCTATCTGTATGTACTTATTTGACTCACCATCGTCCCGATATTTACCCAGAATCTAAGCGTTTTCGACCAGAACGTTTTTTAGAACGGCAATTTTCTCCTTATGAATTTTTACCTTTTGGGGGTGGAAATCGTCGCTGTATTGGTTCGGCATTTGCTTTATTTGAAATGAAATTAGTTTTGGCAACAATCCTCTCAAATTACTCCTTAGAATTGCTGGATACAGTTCCCCTTAAACCTGTGCGCCGGGGGATAGCATTTGCACCCAATGGCGGCGTAAATTTAAAGGTAAAAGATAAATTTTCCAGATAGAAACCCCAGTTTGCTTCGTTGGGTTACGCTGCGCTTAACCCAACCTACTTTTAGACTGTGAAAACACGCCCTATTCCCTTCCGAATTACGAATTACGTTAGCGTAGCTCTCCCGAAGGGAGCATTACGAACTACGAATTATTCCTTACCATTTTTCTGCCCAATAGACAATTTCTGAGGTTGAACTATCAATAGCTACACCGTAACTATGTCCATGATTCCATTTGAAACCGGGTGTACCTTTGTCCTTGACATCTAATACTAATATTTCATAAGTGGGGGGAAATGATTCTTGAGAAATATCACTGGTGTAAAAAAACGTTGTCGGCACACCATTGTGTAAATTAACGTGGTCGTTGGTATTACCACCTTTATACTGATACTTAGCGATGTTTTTATATTGTGAAAGTAGTTCTTGGATTTTTTCTGGTGACTGCTTTAGCCGGACTTGAAAAAAACTCTCTTTTGTTGCTAGTCCATCAGAATAGGCAACACGGACGTTTTCAGCCCCACTAGGTAGATCGTGAGGAAAATGTTGAATATAGTCGTTATTAGTCCAGAGTTGTTGACGAATTTCTTGATAGCGAGATGTATCAGTGATGACTTGAACTTTGCTACTATTGCTAACAGTCTTTTTGAGAAAAAAACTTCCCCCAACAATGCCAAAACTACCTAGGGAAAGTAAAGCTATCATGGCTATTTTGACAAGATGCGATCGCTTCATTGAGTTGGGTACATCTAAATTTCATAGTCATCTACCCAACTACTAAACGCCGCTAACCGATTTATTGAGCAAAACTTTGCATAATCCGCGCAAACTACAAGGCAATTGTCAAATTATTGTAAAGATATGAAATACTGGACAAATAAGTTGCCCAATCCCTGCTCACTGCATATCGCGGAAGTGTAGTTCCGTGAAAATATCTAAAAAATAGATAATAATTACGTAATAAATATCAAACCCATCTAGTAGTTTTCAAGGTATTATTTTTAGTAGATTAACGACTTTTAAATGGAGAGAACGATCTGGCTGAGTGGGCTAGGTCGCTTTTTTCTGGTTGATTGTTTTGTTGGGGCTACTAACTGAAAATAGATCCGGCAATCATTCCCGCCAGTAAAATAAAACCAATCCAGACATTTTGGCGAAACATTTCACCATAGACAGAATTGGGTAAGTCTTGCTTTCTTAACTGTAAACACTGGCAAATCCAGCCAATAGTAGCAATTACTAAGCTAACCCAAAATGTCAAGTTTAAGTTAATCAATATACCTAACCAAGCTAGTAAAATAACCGTACTAGCAAAGAAAATGCCAATAGCTAGAGGGGCGTAATTGCCAAAAAATAAAGCACTGGAATTCACACCAATGCGTTGATCATCTTCGCGATCGCTCATAGCATAAACGGTATCAAATCCCAATGTCCAGAGAATTGTTGCACCCCACAATAGCCAAGTGGGTTGAGAAAGGTTTTGTGTGACTGCACTCCAGCTAATCAACACAGCAAAACCCCAAGCAATGGAAAGTATTAGCTGCGGTACGGGAAATACTCGCTTTGCACCAGGATAAAGCACAATCACTGGTACAGCAGCCACAGATAACCAGAAACTTAAGGAGTTAAGATATAAAGCGAGTGCTGCTGCACATACTAAGGAAACAATAGCGACCGCAATACCGACTTTGATAGACAGGGCGCGAGAAGCTAGAGGGCGATCGCGTGTTCTCTCTACTTCCGGGTCAATGTTCCGATCCCACAAATCGTTAACTACACAACCAGCCGCACTTGTAGCCAGAGTCCCTAAAACAATTACGCCTACTAAAGGTAAAGGTGGTTTTCCAGAGGCTGCTAAAAATACAGCCCAAAGGGCAGGAATCATTAAAATTAACCGTCCTTCTGGTTTATGCCACCGCAAAAGCCGGATAATAGTCAGCCAGACTGGTTCCTGTTTGAGTTCTTGAGGATTCAGCATAGAAATCAAGTAATAACTTTAGATAGATGAATTCACACATCTTTACATCTATAGAATAACGTTATTTGATATTTGTAATAGTGCCACCTTTAACTGGCATCCTCAGTTACAAAACTTAAAAAGTTGTCCTGATAGTTGTGATACAAGTTAGTATTATTACTCAGAAGTCAGTATTTTTTCAGTGATGCGCTGAATGTATCGGTAGTAAGTAACTATTCTGAGATTACTAATCTTTGCACTAGTCAGACTAAGAATATATTTATTGAGCATCCACAAAAGTGCTAAACATCCCGATAGACCACCTTTTTATGAGAGAACACTAGATGCTGAATTTAGTTTCAGCTAGCTGGGAAAGTGTTAGCACTCAACCAGTTAAGCAAAACAGGATTATTGCTGCTATTGACATGGGAACTAATTCCCTACACATGGTAGTGGTAAAGATTGACCCGACCTTACCATCGTTTCGGATTATTGCCAAAGAAAAAGAAACAGTCAGACTGGGTAATCGTGACATCGCCACTGGAGAACTGAAACCAGAAATCATTGACAAGGCGATTACCGCCCTCAGACGCTTTCAAGAAGTTGCCAAAATGGCCAATGCTGAAACCATCATCGCTGTAGCAACTAGCGCCGTGCGAGAAGCCCCTAATGGTAAAGATTTTCTGCATAGAGTAGAAGAGGAGTTAGGTTTAAGCGTTGACTTAATTTCTGGTCAAGAAGAAGCCCGACGCATCTATTTAGGTGTACTGTCGGGAATGGAATTTGACAACCAACCCCATATCGTAGTTGATATTGGTGGTGGTTCCACAGAGTTAATTTTAGGCGATAGTCAAGAAGCCCGCAGTCTCACTAGTACAAAAGTTGGCGCAGTTAGACTTACTAGCGAGTTCATCACCACTGACCCCATCAGCGATGCTGAGTTTCAGTATTTGCAAGCCTACACACGGGGAATGTTAGAACGTTCTGTGGAGGATGTGCTAGCAAATATCCAGCCGGGGGAATCTCCTCGTTTAGTGGGAACCTCCGGTACAATTGAAACCTTGGCGATGATTCATGCACGGGAAAACTTAGATACTGTTCCTTCAACTCTGAATGGTTACGAGTTTAGCTTGAAGGACTTGGAGAATTGGGTCTATCGCTTGCGTAAAATGACTAATTCGGAGATTTCTAATATACCTGGTATGCCAGAGAAGCGCTCAGAAGTGATCTTGGCTGGGGCTGTGGTCTTACAGGAAGCCATGAGTTTGTTAGGTGTGGAGTCAGTGACAGTGTGCGGGCGCGCCCTGCGGGAAGGTGTAATTGTGGACTGGATGTTAGCCCACGGTTTGATTGAAGATCGACTGCGCTATCAAGGTTCAGTGCGTGAACGCAGTGTGTTGAAACAGGCTGATAAATATCATCTCAATTTAGAACATAGCGATCGCGTGGCCTTATTTGCTTTGAGTTTATTTGACCAAACCCAAGGGAAATTACATAACTGGGGAGTCAACGAACGACAACTGCTATGGGCGGCGGCGATATTACATAATTGTGGGCATTATATTAGCCATTCGTCTCATCACAAGCATTCCTACTATCTAGTTCGTAATAGTGAATTACTTGGCTACACCGAAACCGAGATTGAAATCATTGCTAATTTAGCCCGTTATCACCGCAAGTCACAGCCCAAGAAAAAACATGAAAATTACCGGAATTTGCTGAGTAAACAACACCGCCAAATAGTCAGCCAGTTGAGTGCGCTGTTAAGATTGGCAGTGGCATTAGATAGACGACAAATTGGGGCGATCGCTCGCGTAGAATGTGAATACAATCCTGATAGCCAGGAATTTAAAATGTTAATTTTTCCCTCTAAACCTGATGATGATTGTGCGTTAGAACTTTGGAGTTTAGATTATAAAAAACCAGTGTTTGAAGATGAATTTAAAGCCAAACTGGGGGTTCAGTTAAAACAGTCTCCTTTTGCCAGAATATAGCTTAAACAAGACTTTTTGGTGCGTTAACCAAGTATAACGCACCTACTATATAGCAATTCCCATTCAAGTGAGGTACAAGCAGTAATAATTAAACGCAGATGGACGCAGACAAACGCAGATAATTGTGTACTTGATTAGACTAAGAAATGCTATATAGCGGTTTTCATAAGAGTCAGAACAGTGTTGATAGCTCAAAGTCTTAAAGTAACTCGCTTTATACCCCTCACTCAGCACTCAGCACTCAGCACTTATTAATCATGGCTGGTGTAGTCCCTGTAATTTCAATTCTGCTTCACTGATTTGCTTTTGGATCAGATAAAGTCTCGCCTCGGCTATTTGCTTTTGTACTTCTAATAATTCAGTTTCTTTATTAATACGATTCATTCTAATTTTATGTGAATTAGTACGTCCTGGTTGAAAAACTAACCCCATATAAACAGTGAGATTATTAGCATCAAGAGTATTCATTCCCACTGACATATTTAAACCAAAGTCATTCTCTGTATTCACTGGAGTAGTAATGGGATGATCTAATGGACGAATGGCGGGAACATTCAACTCAGTAATATTCTCGGCATTATTTTGGTTTGGAGTTTGAAAAACATTATTAAAATTTCCATCGACTGTAGAATCACTGTTAGTAGTTTGTTGTGAAAAAGCTGGTTGATTTACCAGTGTTTCAGCGATAAAGAAATTTAAAATGGCAGTAGGCAATAAAATCGTTAATTTTCGTAACATGATTTGTTTACATTTACTAGTCTGACAAGAGGATAGCTAATCAAATTTTTCTACCGACCTATATTAAGGAAAGTAGGTTATTTTTTTTGTAAATTAGATTACTGATATCGTAGTTTTAGATCATTTGTGGACTTTTTTGCTTAATTTGCCAATTTATTCTATTTAATAATTACACATAAAAATAAAAAATATTCATTTTCATCAATTAAGACATTATTCGTTTACTCAACATAAACAATTAAGGTATTTTCGATATTACCATTACCTGTATTTTCCTGGGTAACTTGTGTATTGACTCCAATTAGTTCCACCTTAAAAGCAGATGTAATTGGAGTATAATTCCCGCTAATATCTATAGTATTTTTACCTTTATTCAAAAGAGGCGAAAGATTAATCTGAGTGCTATTATCTGTAAGATTGGTAATTATCATCCCATTAAGTTTAATATTTCCTGTCAACTGGCTATTGTGTCTAGAAATACTAATTTTTAGTAAATAGCTTTCCTTGAGTTCATCACTACTTAAATTAATAATTGTTGTTTGTGTTGTTACATTTAGTTGAGTTGGATCAGCTAAAGCCCAATTTTGTACTCCGATATACATACTTATAGCTAGAACACCCGAATAGCAAATTGCCGTTAATATTTGCTTAAAATTCATATTTATTTTCACCTATTCTTTTTTATATTATAGGAATCCGGTTTGATTTATGAAAAAAATCAAGTATTGGATTGACAAGCCTAAAATAGTGCATTAAACGTAGCGCAACCCAACGCTACCAATAATGTTGGGTTTGGTTACGTCAACCCAACCTACAATATTTATGAAATACACGTAGGGTGTGTTGTAGAGGAGAGTACGGCAGCAAGACTTGGAAGACGGTGCGTTAGGCTAAAGCCATAACACACCCTACATATACTTATATTTTTTCAATAATCAAATCGGATTCCTATAGTAGTCCTATATATGTTTTACAAAATAAAATCGTAGGGGTTTAGCAATAGTAAACCCTTACTGAATAAAGATTTAATGTACTAATTTTTAGGGATGAAAATTTTTTGGTGTTTTGACATTAACGGGAACAACTATATTACTTTTAATAGTCCTTCCATTCACACCAGTACTATTACGCCCATTATTCCTAATTTCGTGACGCACCTCTTGATGCTGTCTAACCCGCCCATTATTACTAGTATTTACTTGTACTGCTGTAGAAGAACTGGTATTTCCTGTACAGGATTTTGGACTATGCATTTCCACATTAGAAGTTTGTCTTGCTGGTGTGTTAGATATATTCAACTGAACACCAACATGGGACATAACGCATTGTGCTAATACAGGTCTAGTGGCAATAGCAGTAACTGTTAAACAAATCCCAACAGATAAGAAACTCAGATATAAATCTTTATGTTTCATCTAAATTGCTCCCCCATATTCTGACGTTAATAACAAGACACAGAAACTTTACTACTTTGAGTGCTGTGTCTACTATTTCTAGTAACTTGTGTCGTTTCTTGTCTAACAACACTACCTGATTTTCTACAGGTATTTCTCCAGAAAATGTTGGAATGATTAAGCGGGCGAGTTCTATTTATGTAGCTTCTTCTGGAAGGAACAGTTAGCTTTGTATTTTCAGTGTCTACGTGAATATTTCCGTGGGAATCTTGATTAATTCTCACACTCCCTGCTTGCATATCTATTTCACTTGCTTGAGTACCAATAGGTAGAAATAAACTTACAAAAATTAGAAGTGCAGCAAACTTGTAAATATGCATGGGAAATCCCCATCAAGTTAACGTAAAAGTCTAGGGTAAAGTTACGCTATACGTATCGGCTTTACCCTATTAATTTTAGCAGTCAAATTTCAATTAAACTAACTCTTTAGACATCATTAAATAACTCTTAGTGTCTTCTTTGAGGATGACTTATAACCCCGCGTGGTGAAGCTCCCCGCCCTTGATTAATTTGTTGGTTGTTTTGAGAAGCGCTATTGCCACAGAAATTATTATTGCCAAAGGTATCACACTCTTGACCAATGACTTGACCGTTGGCACTATTACCACGACCGCCATTTTTGCGGATATTTAGATGATTTTGTTGAGCATTATTGACACTGGTGTTGTGTTCGCCAGTGGTAACACTCCGCTGATTGATGATTTGAGCGTTATCAACATGGCCTTGCCCTTGTTGAGGATGCCTCTGTTGAGGTCGAGCATTAGCAGGAGTAGAAGCAAGAGCGATCGCACTTACAGTCAGTATACCGATGATAAATTTATTCATGGAAAACTCTACAGTTTTGAATGGTTAATCTACCCACAAGCTCTGATGAGCTTTAAGCAGTTGGGTTCGCTAGCCTCGTGTCTCAGCTATCAATAACCATAAGAGCATTGTCAGCATTGATCTGCTTACTAAGCACAAAACCTGCTCCGATTTTTGTTCAAATATATACATTTTGATTAAATTTGATAATTTATCTAAAAATGTCATCTGTCGTAGGGAAGAATTTAGCTTAATACTAACTATTATTGAGAGTATGAGCGTATTTTCTTTCCTTTTCACCAATACCCTTAGTAAACACAAAAGTACATAATTCGGTAGAATTGGGTAAACTAATTTTTGCATTTGTTAAACAAAGGCATCAGCAAACCCATGCAACTGAAACTCAGTGCATCTAAATTTCCCTTCGCTCCTTTACTGTTAATCGCCCCGTTTTTCCTGTGGGGAACGGCAATGGTGGCGATGAAAGGAGTCATACCCCACACGACACCCCTATTTATGGCAGGTATGCGATTGCTACCAGCTGGGGTGTTAATTTTGATTGCAGCAGTATTGATGGATAAACCCCAGCCCAAGGGTTGGTCAGCCTGGCTGTGGATTATTTTATTTGCCTTGATAGATGGGGCCTTATTTCAAGGTTTTTTGGCAGAAGGTTTAGTCAGAACTAGTGCAGGGCTAGGATCTGTGATGATTGACTCTCAACCTTTAGCGGTGGCTTTGTTGTCGTTGTGGCTATTCCAAGAACATATTGGTTTCTGGGGTTGGCTGGGATTAGGCCTGGGAGTGATCGGCATTAGTTTAATTGGCTTACCTGATGAGTGGATTTTTCAGTTTTTTGATGCCAACGTCAATGCGACTATGGGTAATTGGCAAGATTTGTTTGCTAGTGGTGAATGGTTAATGCTGTTAGCCGCCCTCTCAATGGCTGTGGGAACAGTCATGATTCGGTTTGTCTGTAGATATGCCGATCCGGTAACGGCTACGGGATGGCACATGATTTTGGGTGGATTACCATTGTGGGGAATTTCCTCTGTCAGAGAATCTCAACAGTGGCAGAATCTGGTAACATCCGAATGGATTGCTTTGGGTTATGCCACAATTTTTGGCAGTGCGATCGCCTATGGATTATTCTTTTATTTTGCTTCTAGCGGTAGTCTCACCAGTCTTAGTTCTCTGACCTTTTTAACTCCCGTTTTTGCCCTATTATTTGGCTATATCTTTCTTTCTGAAGTTCTCAGTCCCTTGCAGTGGGTGGGAGTAGGTATGACGTTAATCAGCATCTATTTGATTAACCAGCGTGATAACTTGGCGCAAAAGAATCAAACAGTGAGTGTGGAAGAAAAAACTACACAGCAAACACCTGCATTAGAAGCATCAGTTCAGAAATAAATGAGCAAGTCTCATGTTTTTTCTGTTGAGTTCAATAACTTTAATCACAATTTCCGACTAAAACTGAAAATATGAGGCGATGTTTTTCCTCAATTCTGATTTTTACCTGTTTTACTTGCTGGGGTTTTTTACCACATCGTGCAAGTATTGCGGCTGATAACATAACATTAAAAACTGCCCAAACAAGTTCTACAAACCCTGTCCAGGCTGTGATCGAACCTGGTGGTCAAGGAACTTATGTTCAGGTAATGCAAATTCAATTAAAGGAATTAGGTTTATACAATGGTGTGATCGATGGAATATATGGACCAAATACGCAAAATGCTGTGCGTGAGTTTCAGAAAAGCCAAAATTTAGCCAAAACAGATGGTGTTGTTGATCTGGAAACTAGACGTAGTTTGCAAACAGCTTGGACAAAAATTAATCCATTGGCCGTTACCGCCCCTTGTACTTCACCCACTGTCCCAGAAACAGAACAACAAGCGCAATCAAGCCAACGAGGACTAATTTGGTGGTCACTATTGGGTTTGGGAATTCTCGGCAGTATTGGCGCACTTTTGTTCCTGGTGAAATGGTTTCGTCAGATTAAAGATCAGCCAGAATCTACAACTACGGCATTCAAAGCTTTGAGTCCTGGTAAAGAAGATTTGGTTAACCAAGCGTTACCAGAATTAGAACAAGTATCAGAACCGCAGGAGAATCATGTATCTATCATCAGTCCACAAACAGATACAGCATCAATTAGCACCACAGTAATACCATTGGAAATGATTCCGCATCTGAATAAACTCAGTATTTCTGAAAAATTGATTCATGACTTACGTGGAAGCGATCGCACCAAGCGATGCAAGGCTATTTGGGGTTTGGGTCAGCAAGGCGACTCTCGCGCAATTCAGCCCCTGGTAGACTTGATGATTCATGTCGATTCTCAACAACGTAGTTTAATTTTGGCTGCTTTAGCAGAAATTAACTCTCGCGCACTCACACCAATGAACCGGGCTTTGGCAATTTCATTACAAGATGAAAGTCCACAAGTACGACAAAATGCTATCCGTGACCTGAGTCGCGTTTATGACATGATGATTCAAATGACCCAAATGTTAGTCCACGCACTGGAAGACCCGGATATAGATGTACAAACCACGGCAAAGTATGCTCTCACTCAGATCGATAAAATCCGGGTTTTAACTAATCAACAAAGTTTGCTTGGAGATCATCACCAAGAAGCTTGATCAAGAACTCATAAATATTTCAATTTAATTTGGATCACTGTATTTGGGCCTGCTAACAGAAAAGCAGCATCCCGGAATGGAGGAGGACTGGTACGAACTTCTGGGTTTCTAGAAAATCCAAAGCCTTCGATGGGCATACCGAGGTTATTACGATTCAGGATTTGGTCTTGATTTTGATCATGGATCACGGCTACAGCATAGTTCCCAGCTTGTAAGTTAGTAAAAGTAACGTTTAAAGAAGTGTCTGTAATCTGGGTACACTGCCTTTTGAGGACGCGATCGCTATTGCTGGGAAATCCTCGACTACTACCAAAGATGCTCACACAAACCTGTCCTTCCGTATTTCTCAATCCATCAATTTTCACATTCAGATTTCCCTTAAAATTCGCCCTAGCACTCAATGTCCCAGCCAAATTTCCCATAACTGCTAGTAGGATCACACTCAGTCCCAATTTTTTAAACATAAGATTTTTGACTTTTGACTTTTAATTTTTGACTTCCGTACAGCGCAGTATAAATAGAAAAACCATAAGAAATCAATGAAAAGCCGATAGAGTCGTATTTTTGACTTTTGACCCCTCGACTTTGCTCAGGGTAGACTTTTAACTTTTGACTTCCGCGCCAGCGCTGTTAGTCCTTTGCTATTGGTATTTTAATAATAAACTCAGTGCCTTGTCCAAGGGTAGATACACAGTGTAGTTGCCCACCATGTTTTTCCACCACAATTTGATAACTAATAGATAGCCCCAAGCCAGTTCCTTTACCGACGGGTTTAGTCGTAAAGAATGGATCAAACAATCGATTTTTTACTTTCTCTGGTATACCAGTTCCATTGTCAATAATCTGAATTTCTATGCAGTTACCGCCAATAACTTGAGTGCAAATTTTAATGACTGGGTTTTCAGTTTTTTTACTATTGGCTATTGACTCTTCTAAAGCATCTATAGCATTATTCAAAATGTTCATAAATACCTGATTTAGTAGCCCAGGATAGCACTCCACTAAAGGAATATCTCCGTATTCTTTGATTAGAGTAATGCCTTCGCTAGTTTTATAATTTTTGAAGCGACTTTGTAAAATAACCAGTGTACTATCAAGACCTTCATGGATATCAACTGTTTTTTTATCAGCTTCATCAAGGCGGGAAAAATTTTTTAACGAGCGCACGATCTGCTTGATGCGATCGCACCCAATATCCATAGAATTAAGGAGATTAGGAAGGTCTGCTGTTAAAAACTCCAGATCAATTTGATTAATTTCAGTTTCAATTTCTGCCTTTGGATCAGGATAATGCTGTCGGTACAGGCTGATTAGGTTGAGTAGTTTCTGACTGTAATCGATAGCATGAACCAGATTACCATCAATAAAACTAACTGGGTTGTTGATTTCGTGGGCAACACCAGCAACTAATTGACCTAAGGCAGCCATTTTATCATGTTGTAGTAGTCTAGTATAATTGTGCTGAAGATCATGAAATCCTGCCTTGGCTGCTTTTGATTGTTCCTCTACACGCTGTAACTGAGCCAATGTTAAGGCATGAATTTGTGAGTTAGCTAATAGTAACTGATGGAAATCAAGTAACCCATAACTGCCAGATGCATCAACCACTATAATTGGCTCATAAACCATGTCTGGCTGTCGCTTCAATGCTGTTTGAATCGCTTCCACAATTGGTATATTCCCCATTAGTATAAATAGCTCTGGACTGAGAAATTTATAGAGATGTTGAATAGGTCTCTTAGAAAAAAGCCCAAAACTAAAGGGGCGGCTCATGTGTTCAAAAAATCTCGGTCGCGAAATCATCCCCACATGGGAATTATTTTTAGTCAAAATAATTCCGGGAAGCAGAGGTTCTTGCTCAAAAATCTTAGTCAGTTCATTTACTGGGCATTCTAGCTCAATCTGAATTTTCCACAGGGGTAACTCTTGTAAAGTTGACTCTAATCGCAGATTTAGCTCATTGGCATTTGTCATGCTACGCATAGCCAGCATAATCGAAATCCTTTGCCCTTTAGGTAACATTGTTTGACTCTTCAAGCAGAACAACCATTCTCATCGTTGTCCAGCAAATTACTACTTCTAGCAATATTGCCATACCCAGTATTCCCAAACTAAGTTTACAAATTAATATATTTAGTAATTTTCTCGTCTCAATCTTACCAATTTGGGATATAAAAGTCCTGGGAAAAGGTTCTCGAATCAAACTTATCCTAATTTGGTCTAAAATGCCAATTGATTCATCAATAAATTATATCTATTCCGGCTAATAAGATACTAAATCATCAAAAAAGTCAAGTATATATTATACTAACAGAAAATTTATATTAGTTATGAGTTATGGTTTGTATTTCTCACACCTAACGATTAATTTTTATCTTGGTCTGTTTGTACTTTTGAATCCTAGTAAATTATTTATGCAAGCGAAGATATTACCCCCACCCCTGCAACCTGGCGACTTATTAAGAGTAATTGCTCCTAGTGGGGCGTTGCGAGAATTTGAAGCATTTGAACGGAGTGTGGAAATTTGGCGATCGCGCGGTTATAAAGTCGAGATTATGCCAAAGTTAGCTGATAAATGGGGATATTTAGCCGAAAAAGATGAATTTCGTCGCCAACAGTTAACCACAGCCTGGTCAGATCCAGATTGTCGCGGTATTCTCTGCACCAGGGGCGGATTTGGTAGCACCCGCATTTTAGAAAACTGGACTTGGGATCTAAATTCAGCACCCCCGAAATGGCTGATTGGATTTTCTGACATTACAGCTTTGTTATGGAGTCTTTATACAGCAGGTATTTGTAGTGTTCATGCTCCTGTTTTAACGACTCTAGCAGATGAAACAGATTGGTCAATTGAGCGATTATTCAATTTTTTAGAAGGTCGCCCTATTCCTCCTCTGGTGGGTTGTGGTTGGGGCGGTGGAATTGCCACGGGTCTTTTACTTCCAGGTAATCTCACGGTGGCAACTCATCTTTTAGCTACATCAATAGTACCACATTTGGATAATATTATTTTGGCATGGGAGGATGTGACAGAAGCCCCTTATCGCATTGACCGAATGCTGACGCAGTGGCGTTTAAGTGGTGTTTTATCAAAAGTTAGTGGTATTGCTTTGGGTAGCTTTACTCAATGCGAACCACCGCCAAATGTGCCTAGCTTCAGTGTGGAAGAAGTCCTACGCGATCGCTTGGGTGATTTAGGCATTCCCATTGTATCAGATTTACCATTTGGTCACGGCAATCCTAATGCAGCTTTACCAGTTGGTGTATTAGCAACATTAGACGCAGATCAGGGGATTTTGAGTTGTAGGGGCGGGTTGAATAATATGCTCGTTAATAGTCAATGATATCTGATTTGTAGGGGCGGGTTTACTAATATGCTCGTTAATAGTCAATGATATCTGAGAACCCGCCCCTACTCGTTAACTCAACTGGGCGACGAGTTGATTTTCTAGAAGCGTGTCATTGGTTAACAAGTCCTCAACTGTGATGCGTAGAAAACGTTGTTCGTCCACTTGAAACAATATTTTAATGCGATCGCTTCCCGGAAATCCCGGCGGTGACAGTTCGGCGATGGTTCTCGCACCGGCTTGATCATTCAGGGGTTTCACAGTGGTTACGCCTGATTCTCGGCGACGAGTAATTAGGCGATCGCCATCAAAATAAACTTCGGTACTAGCGGTTTCATCTCCCAACTCCCCAATAATTAATTCAATGCTGGGTTGATTTACTAAAGATGCGCCTAAAACTAATTCCACTGGTTCACTCATCGGGTAAGCCTGTCCAGTTTTAATAATGGAATGCCAATTGTGGCGCTGGTTGCGGCGATCCCAATAGCGGATACCGTAGCTATGATAGAGAAAATCTTTGATTTCCATGCCTTGGGCTAACTGTAACGCACCTTGAGCGATCGCTTCAAAAGGACGTTCACAGCGAATTTTTTCCGGCTGAAAATACTGTTTTACCCATGTCTGCACTGCGGGTAATTGCACAGTCCCACCCACTAACAACACAGCGTTAATATCTGCAACTTCTATCCCCTGTCGTCGTGCTTGCTGTAATAGACTCGTCATCGACTCATCTAATTGGGTAAAAAATCCCTGTTCTTTGAGGATATTGTCTAAATCTTCGCGGTTGAGTGACAATTCATAGCTTTCAAAATTCTCATCATCAAAATAAACTTCACTAGCTTGGTTTTGGGTTGATAGCTGAATTTTTACCCGTTCAGCTAATCTTGTCGTTAAGGGTGTCACCGCTAGTCCTTGAGTTTTAGCAAAGTAATCTACTAACCAAGCATCAATATCAGTACCGCCGAGATTCTGCCCTGCTTTGGCTAGTACACGGGCTGTTCTGGGTTTTTGGCGAGAATTTTCACCCAAAGATTTATTCCCCCATTTGAGGAGAAATCCCACAGGATTTTTATTCTGCACACTTTGGTCTAAGCGTACCAGAGATAAGTCCAAAGTACCACCGCCAAAGTCAATCACTAAGAGAATTTCTTGGTCTGCTAAACCATAACCCAAAGCGGCGGCTGTGGGTTCATCTATCATCTGTACTCTTTCCACCGGGAGAGCTTGGCAAACTTTGCTTAACCAGTGGCGATAAGCTTCAAAGCTGTCTACGGGTACTGTTAATATGAGAGAGTCTAAACCTCCTTGCATAGGTGCTAGTTTTGCAATTACTTCAGTCAGAAATAATTGCCCTACTTGCTCAAAGGTGATATTCTCGCCATCTATTTCTGGTAAGAAACCTTGAATATCGGCACCAATTCCCCGTTTGAAGCTGCGGAAAAATCGCGTGTCGTTCTTGAGGTCAAAACCGCGATCGCGTACTTCTTGCCCTACTAAAACTTTACCCTGTGTTGCCTCTTCTATATACACTAGGCTGGGAATTAGTGGGGGGTTGAGGCTTTGCTGAATTGATAAACCCGGTATAGTCAGGGTTTCGGGCTGCTGGGTGACGGGGTTCCAACGAGCAATGACTGTGTTACTTGTACCAAAATCGATAGCTATACCCATATTCGTCTAATTATCTCACGCATTAGCGAAGCGAAGTACGAAGTACGTTAGGCGCAAAGGCGCAAAGTGTTTTTTAAGATCATTGTCCCATAAGCCACCAAGAGCGCAAATGTGCGATCGCTTCTTCTTTGTGTTTGGCTTCGACTTCTATCCAGGGGGCTTCATAATAAACTTGGGGCATAGCGGTGATTAAGTTACTATGCTTTCTGTCGTTAAAAGCGGTTTCACCATTGGAAATGTGAACTAATTGCCAATCTGGGTTATCCCAAGTTTCTCGTGCTGCGTAAAACATAGCGGCTACACTAGGATGATCGTAACTATCTAATTTTTCATGACAAATTTGGTGATGAGCATCGAATACCATTGGTATACCTGTCTGCTCACACACTGCTAAAATTTCTTCAGAACTATAAGCGTATTCATCGTTTTCTAGAGTTAAACGATTTTTAATTGTGTCTGGTAATTCTGAGATTACCTTAATCAGTTCGGCTGGGCGTTGAGATTTCCCACCGTGAATATTCATCAATGACCAAGGTGAACGAGGTAAGCCTAACAAGTCAAATGTCCGGGCGTGTCGTTCTAAAATTTTGATACTTGTTTTGACGATTTCGGGAGAATCAGAACTCAGCACTACATATTGGTCTGGGTGCAACACCATTCTAATATCTAATGCTTGCGCCTTTTGACCAATTTTACTTAAATCCGCGCTCATTTCCTCTAATATATTCGCGCCGATATCGTCTTCCATATCACTCAAGGGAAATAAAGCCGAAGTCATGCGATACAGCCGAATATTATTTTGATGACAAAAAGACAATGCTGTATCTAAGCGCTGCAAATTATCTTGATAGAGTTCTCTTAAAACAGTTTCGCGTTCTTTGAGAGAGAGTTTTAAGTAACGCGTGCGTGTCATAGCCCGAAAGCGCACCTGCTTAGATACAGTAATACAAACCAGCCCTAAATATGGTGGAGATGGTTTTTGTGCTTGTTCTAGATGCGGTTTATTTTGAAATTGGATTGCAGTCATTAAATGAAATTAATAAATAATTACTGTAGGTTGGGTTGACGTAAGGAAACCCAACATTTCCAAGATAGCTAATATTCCCAAAATATTTATTTGTTGGGTTGCGCTGCGCTTAACCCAACCTACGTTTTTTCTGGACTCTTGCTCACGCTTCTGGTTCAATACCCAAAGCACGTAATTGTGCTGTTAAGCGTTCAGCCCTTTGGCGTTCCTGTTCGGCTCTTTCTTCACCAGTCAACAACAAATTACCTTGCAAATCCCAGCAGCGCAACCAGGGTAATTCCATATTCTGATATGAGTCTTGCCATATACCTAACTCAACTCCCAAATGAGGTATAGGATAATGTCCACGCTCATTTGCTGGTAATGGCTGATACTGTCCTTCAATTAGGTGATAAACTTCTACACTGGCTTTTTTCACTTCATAAATGCCATAGAAGGGAGGGCGAATTACCTGCTCATAAATCCAAAATTTCCCCTTCCAAGGAGTTTTGTCTCGCTCCTCGCTACCATCTCCAGAGACAAATTCTAAAACAATCAACGGGGCAATAAATTCTCGCCACAGCACATAAGAGCGTCGTGTTTGTCCATCCAGTAAGGGCGGTACATTCGGGACATAAAACCAGTCGGGAGCTTCTGCGCCTTTTTCTGGGGGGTCAGTCATGCGCCAGTAAATACCGCTATCTTGACCAATACAGTACTGTCCATCAGGGTGGAGTTTTTGCAGTATTGGTTTAATGGAGTCAGTTAGTAGAATGCTTTGGGGATGTTCTTGGAAATTCTTCACAAATGTGCCATCAGACTCTGGTAGCTGCGTATGGTCTGGGAAAGGGGTGAGTTCTTCAGTGGCTGGATTGGTTGCAGAGGTCATAAAGCTACCTTTGCTTAGTAGAGTGAGGGTTGTATTTAGTCTAGCAGTGAAAGGAGGGGCTTGACGCTGGCATTTGACTTTAAATATTCTCCACCCACAGAAGATTATTTATGTAAGTAGTCTTTTGTATAAAATCGCTAGGTTTAGATCCCCGACTTCTTCAAGAAGTCGGGGATCTTTTTGTTCGCGAAGTTGGAAGAGTGCGCGGCTAGGTATCGCCGATTTTGTCGCAAATATAAACCAAAGGCAAAACCAGAGAAGCGAAATCACTGTGGAAGTCGCTTTTTACCTTCGATGATTAAGAGAGGGAAGGCTAAAAAGTCTTCGCCTGGGCAAATGAGTTTACCTTGGAATAACCAAAAAGTAACTGAAAGTACGGAGGTGCATGAGGTAGCAGAAAAATTTATTCACGCAAATTGTTATGAGCCGCCCGTGCCAGGTATCGGATTTATGAAATGTTGATTATTGCGTGGGAAAGGAGACTGTTATAAATGTTTACAAACTTCTGAAAGCTTTATATATTAAATTTTACAAGTCTCTACACGAGAGAAGAGAACTATATAACCCTGATTTACGAAAATCGGAATCGGTAAGTGTCCCTTCGGGGATAAGGTAGCATATATGACTTGTGACTCTTCTATCCACTCTTCTTTCTCTCTCCACCCCACGCGATGGCCTAAGCGTCCTATATCGCCTTCTCTCACTCTACCACCAAAACGTTTATATATCCATCTGAATGGGGCAAGAGCCTTCTTAAAAGGCGAACTTGTTCGATTTCCTTCTAAGATTCCACCCTCTTCAAGATATATTTCTTTCTGAACACTAAATCTAAAGTGTCCATTACTATAATCAACCCAAAGTTTGTCAATAATTCTCAAGTCTTCACAGGGAAATTGCTCAATGTCTTTCAGTTCCAGATAACCTTGTTTTTCACGTCCCGCCACTTCCAGCATCACTTTTAATGTTTCCTCATCAGCCTCTTTCCACATACCTGCGGCTAGATAGTAGGCGAGTTGATGATACTGTTCGGGTATGCGAAACCTAACTAGGCAGAATGTATCTGTTAAGGTTTCCCATAGATAACAGATTCCTGCGTCGCTAAATCGCTCTCTAGTTCTTTTACTCAACCAAGCACAAAACGCATTTCCTTGTGCAAAGCCGATTTCACTGGGTTTGACTTCAATAGTTAAGTCGCTGTTGGTTGTCTCTAAGATGAACAGCCGATATTCTGCCTCAGTAATCTCAGTGTTATCTACTAATTGTACTGCCCAGATTTTTTTACCTGCGTCTGTCGTGGTAATTGTAGGCTGGTTTTCGTTCTCTGAACTCCCGACAAAACAATCTTCATTCAGGTGATATAGCCGTTTTTGCAGTTGCACTGATGCTGCTAATTTAAAAACTTCCACGTCATCTGACCTCAAACCCTGTTCTACCTTGTCCAGTAGTTTCTGCTCTTTCTCCCGACTAACTCTGAGCTTGTTCTGCAAACACTCGTAAGCGAGGGTTAGGGTTGCTACAGTTGGTTTTGTGCAGTAGTGAATGAACGCACAAAATAAGCTGGGGTATCTGGCAGAGGAGCTTGATTGTAAGCTTGTGGGCGCGATGTCAAAATGAACGGTAATTTCTGCTTATACCCTCTGAGTTGCTGAGAAACCCAATTACTTACCTTCCGTCGCTCCTCATCGTCCCCAATTTCATCAAGTCCATCTAACATTACCAGACACTTGCCATTATTTAGTCCGGCAAGATACTCCGCCCCAAATCTATCTGTAAGTGTTGTCCACCATTTGGGAATTTGAGTAGCAAGTAACCAATCCAGAAACTTATCAATCTGTGGACTGAGTTTGCTACCAACTTTGATGACTAACCAGATACCACCAGCAGCCAATATACAAAGTCCTGCATTTTTCCAATCGGTTTTACGCGCAAAATCCAGTGCAACACCAATTAAAGCCCCAGGAATACCTAAACTGACAAGCTTGGAATCTAGGAGTTTCCAAAAGCCTTCAAGGTTGAGGAGTGTGTTCTGGTCTTTTGGGTCTTCTGCCATCGATCGCTTGTGTAGTAAAACCTGCTAATAGGAGTATAAGCGATTAATGATACGTAAGGAGGAGCAATAGGCTACGCTCCAACGGAGGTGAGAGAACCAAAGGAGGAATGTCAAGATAAGCAGATGTACCTTTGGGTGGTTAAGTCAAGTACCTGAAATATTTATTAATATATATAAGTGTAACTTCAAAATCAGGAGTCCCAAAAGTTTTGACTAATCAAGCACCAGATTCTGTATCCACGGAGCAAAAGATTATGAAAGACAAGCAACAATCAGACTCTCAGCAATTTGTAGGTCATCTCAAAAACGGAATTTGGCTATTCGGCCTTTCATCTTGGGTATTTGGTATCACAGACCGTAGTATCGCTTCCTTTGCGGATGGCTATCTATCGGCTTTGGATTTGACGCAACTATTTACAGCTGCAACCTTCTTTACAGCATGGTTATTTTTGAAACCTGCAAGAGTTTAAGTAATTGATTAAAACGTAATTTGAAATTGGGAGTGCAGTCGAAAAGTGCGTCTATGCTTTCTCACAGCCTAAATTCGGCGTAATTATGAAAAAAACTACGAATTACGCCAATTTTTAATTTGCGTGGTTTCCAGAGTTAGGGAATCACTGAACAGTTATCAGACGGATGTTGGAAAATTGAAACGCGCCGCTAACTGTGGAAATATTTTTCTAAAAATAAATTAGTCAGGATTAGTGCTGTAATGCTTGTATTGTAGGCAATTTGACAGCAAATTTGTTATTCAAACTATCCCCAAAAACTATGATTGTGTAGCTTATTTTACTTAGTATACATTAATTGCTTGCAACTGTTCACCCTTTAGGCAGACGAGTTTAAAAAACCAACAGGTTACATTTTTGAGCTATGTGTGCTTTTATTATGCATTGAAAAAATGCAGATTTTAAGCTCATGAGCAGATGGAAAATTATCGAAAATAAAAATAAGCCTTTTGGAGATTTGCAAAAGTGAAATCTTACTTTTCAGGATTTTTAACTCAACCAGAGGTACAAACCCACTCTTCTCTTAGACACATCACGAAAGTTGCAGTTATTATTGAAACTCATCAGAAGTTCAATTCTTTATGCTCAGTACTAGAAGATATTGGCAAACAGAAATTATATCAGACGAAAATTGATGTCTATATTGTGGACAATGATTTAAATAGCAAGATTCAAGGATATTTACAAAAATTTAATTTTGCTCATATTAAGGTTCTCCAACCAAGCAAAAAGCCAGGTGACTCTAGCAATTTTTATTATGGGTTGCAATTTGTGAGTAAGCTTAAATATGATTATATCTGGCTACTTGATGATGATGTGCATCTAGACCCTCTGGCTCTCAGTACACTAATTACAACCTTACAAGAATATGATGAAGTAGGCTTAGTGGGTTCTCAAGTTTATTACCGCAAAGAACCTAAGACTATTCAGGAGTTTGGTGGATTGATTAATGGTAAGCAAGTACAATCAAAGATAAGCTGTGGCAAAAAAGAGAATATTTTAAATGAGGAACTACTCCAAAGTAAACCTTATATTAGAGTGGAACATTGTACATCTAAATCGCTTTTATTGCGCCATCGGGTATTGCAGCATATTGGAGTATTTAAGAATTTCTGTCTTCACTTTGATGATGTAGATTTGTGCTTGCGCGTAAAAAAAGCTGGTTGGATTATTGCTCTTAATCCTAGTTCAATTATTTGGCACAATTCAGAGAATCTGGGATCTAGTTGGATTGATTATTACAATGAATGCAATCTTTATTATTGGCACAAGTACAGACCTGACCTTTTGTAATAGATTGTAAAACTAGCAAATCTATGAACTATAACTGCATAATTTGGATTTGTAAATCAGCAATAAGGGATAACTTATCCAAGTTTAGAGTAATATCAAGTTCGTATGACTATTTGTAAATAAAGCTTTCTTCAGCTTGGGTTTAACAAAGTGAAACTCACCATAACTGGTAATTTTTGGGGTTGGGTTATGCCTTCGGCAAACTACATTAATCTTCTATTACAAACCAACCTACTTTAATTATAAGTGATGGTCTGAACATGATATGAAATCTGCCTTTAACTGGGCTTGATTCTACGTTTCCAAACATACCAAGTATTTTCTGAAAAATATGGCAATTGATTGTAGCTTTACTACCTTGACCTCGGAGACACCTGAGATAGTGTGCTTGTCTAATTTGCGGTGGAATTCTGTTCACCCCAGGTTAAAACACATTTTAAGTCGCTGTACTTCACAAAGGCGAGTATTTTTTATCGAGGAGGTGATTTTTACTGACCAACTAATGGGGCGGTTAGATGTTAGACAAGATAGAAGTGGTTTAGTGATTGTGATTCCATCTCTGCCAAAACGACTGAGTGAGGAGGAGGTAAACGCAGATTTACAGAAATTGCTTAATGCTTTTTTTCAGGAAAATCATCTTGACAATTACATTTTCTGGTATTGTACATCTAAAGCGATCGCCTTTACCCGGAACCTGCAACCCCAGGCAGTGATATACGATTGCATGGATGAGTTACCCACCATTAAAAGCATACCGCCAGCGCTCCAGGAATACGAGAGTGAAATGTTCTCGATAACAGACTTGGTGTTTATTATCGGTGAACAAAGTAGCCAAGCCATTCAGGTACATCAGCACCCGAATATCTATGCGTTTCCTATTAGTGGGGATTGCGATCGCACTTGGCATACAATGATGAAGCTGATAGATTTTGCCATTGCGGCGCGTCAGAATGAAGACAAAAGCCATTCTCATCAAGTAATACAGGGTTACAAAGCACCAGAAACCTTAAAAACAGATTGGCAATTTGATTACTTAATTGTCGGCGCAGGATTTTCTGGAAGCGTCATGGCGGAACGTTTGGCGCGTCAGTGTGGTAAAAAGGTGCTAGTTGTGGACAAGCGTAATCACATTGGTGGTAATGCTTACGACTATTATAATCATGATGGCATTCTCGTACACAAATACGGCCCCCATATCTTTCACACCGACTCCCAGGAAGTCTTTGAATACCTGTCACAGTTTACTCAGTGGCGACCTTATGAACATCGGGTTTTGAGTAGCGTCGATGGTCAAATGCTACCTCTCCCCATCAATTTAGACACCATTAACCAACTTTATGGAATGAACCTAAATTCATTTGAGGTGGATGAATTCTTCAAATGTATTGCTGAACCGAAAGAATATCTTCGCACCTCAGAAGATGTCATAGTCAGCAAAGTTGGTAAAGACCTGTATAAAAAATTCTACCAAGGCTACACCCGCAAAAAATGGGGACTCGACCCTTCAGAGTTAGATAAATCAGTTATTTCCAAAGTTTTCACCCGTACCAACCGCGACAACCGATATTTTACCGATACCTATCAAGCAATACCTCTGCACGGTTATACTCGGATGTTCGAGAAGATGTTAGACCATCCTAATATTAAGGTGATGCTGAATACCGATTACCGAGAAATTCAGCAGGTAATCCCTTGGCGTGAGATGGTTTATACGGGGGCGATTGATGAATTTTTCGATTATCGTTATGGCAAATTACCTTATAGGTCTATTCATTTCCAGCATGAGACACATAATACTTCTGTGTTTCAACCAGCGCCAGTGATTAACTATCCCAATGAACATTTATATACCCGTGTCACAGAGTTTAAGTATTTAACTGGACAGAAACACCATAAAACTAGCATCGTTTATGAGTTTCCCCAGGCGGAAGGTGAACCCTATTATCCTGTACCCCGTCCTGAGAATCATGAAATTTACAAAAAATACAAGGCGTTGGCAGATGCGATGCTAGGGGTGTATTTTGTGGGACGGTTGGCGACTTATAAATATTACAATATGGATCAATGTGTGGCTCAGGCTCTCTATGTGTATCAGCAAATCAAGTCTGTGAAAGTGGTAAATAGTAATTAGTTTTAAAGCACCTTGTAGAGACGGCAATTTATCGCGTCTCAAAAATGTGATAAAGATCCCCGACTTCTTTAAGAAGTCGGGGATCTGAAAACCTCGCTGTTGTGATATATTTCACTTTTAAAGGATGATTAAGAGGAGTATAATGCCTCGCCCAAAACGCAATTTACAATCAGAAAGAAGGACTCATTGGGGTAGTCATTTTTTACCTTCTTTGAAGAATAAGGGTAAGAAGAAGTCACCGGGACAAATGAGTTTACCGTGGGATAATCAACGAGTCACTGAGGATACTGAGGTGCATGAGGTAGCAGAAAAATTTATTCAGGCTAACTGTTATAACCCCGCAGTGCCAGGTATCGGAAATCTGAAATGTTGATTCTACCGTGCTTTTGGGGCTTGTAATAAATCTTTACAAATATCGGAAAGCCTTAGATGTTACAGTTTACAAGTCTCGATGCGAGAGAAGAGAAGTAATACTTCTAAATCTCTCTATACAATAACCTAAACCCAAAACCCCCCCCCTAAACAAAGGGAGGTGTCCTCTAGGGGAAGAGGTGTCAAAAGTTACATCTGAATATCTTATCCAACTATTATTCACTATCCATCCTATGCGATCGCCTAATTTTTCCCAGGCTTTTTCATCATAATTGCCGTCAGCTTTACCGCCTACGCTCAAGTAAATTTCCTTTTGGACGCTGAAGCCAAAGTGTCCATTGCTATATTTTACCCATAAGCGGTCAATTGTGCGTAAATCAGTGCAAGGAAAATTTAAGAGTTCGTCTGGCTTGAAATAGTCGCCTCCTTTCTTACCTACTGCTTTAATCATCACCCTATAGGTTTCTTTGTCGGCTTCTTTCCAGTTTTCTGCTGCTAGTAAGTCGCGCAGTCTGGTGTAGTCTATCCCTTTTTCTGAGTCCAGGTTATCTGTAGCAGTTGGTGGCTGAATAACAGGATGGGAGTTAAGAATCTCTCTAGCCTGAACTGCTGAGATATTTGGCTGAACGTCGAGATGTGAGTTTAGAAGGTCTAAAGCATTTTTATTAGATTGAGACGGCGTTGGAATTATCTGGGGTGTCTCCGGAATTGCAATCACTGGTTGCTCTTGTACTCCTGCACTTCGACCTCTAATGCCACGTATTAAATTTTCTAATGCTTCTTCATCATTTGAACTAGTGAATTTAATCCAAGCCCATTGACTCAAATAATAGAAATCCTCTGGAATATCATTAATACCAGGGAGCAAGATGGGAATCACGCGAAAACCTTTTGCTTTGTTTTTTTTCAGAAAAAATTGGATTATTCCACCAAGTTCGAGATTCTCCTGAAAAGTCCCTAATCCATTTTGACTAATAAAAAAAGCACCTACTTTAGACTCCGAAATCCCTTGGAAGACAACTTTCTGAATATTGTCTCCCGCAAAAATTTGTTCCTTATCTAACCACGGATTTAAACCATTTTTTTTCAGATATTGAGCAATTTTTATAACTTCTGGCTTGTCTAAACTATTGTGAGCAAGAAAAACATCAAACTTAGGCTGTTCCATTTATCACTCCTCCACACCAGCAATTTTAGCCAGCGCCTTCGCGTAATCTTCCAACCCACCGCGCAAAGCTTCCAACTCACTTCGCAACTTGGATTCCTCCGACCAACTCTGCTCATGTTCCTTGGGACTCACCCCCACAGGTCGCCTAGCTTCCCACGCTTGCAACAACGGATGCCATTTAGCCAAAAACGGTCTTAACCCATTATTCAACACAGCAATGGCAATTCCCCCCACAGAATCACGAGAAGCACCCACATCCGGCCCGGCGGCTTTGAGAACTTCGCGAGTCGTGCCAAATAAACTATAAAGAGAGTTCAAAGCTTCCCGTACTAAACCCTGGTCAACTTCCAACGGCTGTACAGCAATGCGCGTCACCAATTCCACATACAGCGACCAAGCGGCTTTCCGTTCTGTGGGGTCAGTATTCCAAGACATGGAACCAATGCCAAAAGGCAGACTGACAGATACAGTTTTCAATACAACGCGATCGCGCATATTTCAATAGTCAGTAAATTTAATTAATTAAGTGTTTATTATAGTATTTTATGTAAATTATTAGGCGTGCTGTTTTAATAAAGTAAAGAACCTCACCCCCATCCCCTCTCCTTATCAAGGAGAGGGGGGAATTTGATGCTGGTTTTGTCAACCAAAAATATTGCGCGGCTTCGTTTTTGCGGTTGTCTTGATAACTGTTCACTGTTAACTGTTCACTGATTTAACTTCCCAGTGCTTTTAACCAGGATTGTAAATCCGTTAAACTCGTAAAATCTAAAAATGCTTCGCTCAAATCTTCGAGACTAGGCAAAGATAAACCAGAAATCGAAGCGCGCATTTCCTCCGATAATTCCCCAAATCGCTTAGTCAACTGTCGAACAATTAGGTTAGCAGCCTCTTCCCTTCGTCCTTCCTCTCGTCCTTCTTCTCGTCCTTCTGCTTTAATTTCTCGGTAAACTCTCGTTTCCTTGAGGGTTATTCCTAACATAGACTCAACCTCCCTTCTGCTTAATTGTTCAAATTTATACACCATAATCGTCGTAATCATCTCTATTATGGCGCGACTTGATGGCGATGTTACATCTTCACTGGTTTTGGTTAACAAATACCTGGGTAGGAGATTGTTGGAATAGTTTGTAAAAAATTGAGTCACAACGCATAAGTTCAAAAAATTCTGCTAAAAATTAAACCTTTTATAGTCTGATAAAGCTTGACTAATACAACGCGATCGCACACATTTATTTATAGTCAGTAAATTTAATTTATTTGAGTTTATTTGAGTTTATTCTAATATAGAACCTAACTCGCAACCCTTAGCCTGAGCAAGCAGAGGGAAAACAAGGATAAAAAATGCGTATTACTGTATACCGACGGATTGCCATTGCTATCTTTTCTAGTAGCCTGATTATTTCCAGCCAAGCCGCTATAGCCACTATTACATCACCCCTACGTAGTCAAAAGGGAATGGTGGTTTCAGCCCATCCGCTAGCCAGTGACGCAGGAATTACGATGTTACGCCAAGGTGGTAACGCCGTTGATGCGGCTGTAGCCACAACTTTTGCAATTTCTGTAGTGGAACCATTTTCAGCCGGAATTGGTGGAGGTGGCTTTCTATTAATGCACTCTGGAAAAACTGGCGAAATCAAAGCTTTAGATTTTCGGGAACGCGCCCCCCTGAAAGCTACAAAAGGTATGTACTTGGATGCAGATGGTAAGGTGCGTCCTAATGCAAGTGTAACTGGCTATTTAGCTGTGGCGACACCAGGAACGGTAGCAGGAATGTATGAAGTACATCGTCGTTATGGTAAGTTACCTTGGGCAGATGTGGTTAAACCTGCGATCGCACTGGCTCAAGATGGTTTTATACTCAGACGTGTATTATCTCCTCGTTATTTGACAGTCAACAGTACAAGTCTCCAGACCATGCTAAATAACCCCGGAATGCGGGAGATTTTTACTCGTGATGGGGACTTCTATCAACCGGGGGAAAGGCTGGTACAGCGCGATTTGGCGCGGACTTTAACAGATATTGCCCGCAGTCCCCACAGTTTTTATACCGGAAATATTGCCTGGGCGATCGCTTCTGATATGGCTAAAAATGGTGGTTTAATTACTCTAGAAGACCTCAAAGCTTATAAACCAATTTGGCGAAATCCCGTTTGTGGCAAGTTCCGTCAAGCTAAAATTTGCTCAATGCCACCACCTTCATCAGGAGGAGTGCATTTATTACAGATGTTAAACATCATCGGTGAAACTGATTTGCAATCTTTAGGATGGCATCACCCTGATGCTTTACATTTAATGATAGAAGCGATCAAAATTGCTTATGCTGATCGCTCAGAATATTTAGGTGATCCCGATTTTATCAAAGTCCCCGTAAAACAACTGATCAGCCCAGAATACGCCAAAAAACGCCGTCTAGAAATTGATATGTCAACGGCTAAACCTGCAAGTCAAATCAAGCCAGTTGATTTACGTTCTTTCCCCACGTCCCTTTCCTGTAGGGGCGGGTTTATGAAGAATTTCGTTTCCCCACAGACTGACTGTTTAAACCCGCCCCTACCCACTCCCCACCTAGCGAGAAAAGAATCGACTGAAACCAGCCATTTAACTGTAGTCGATAACGAACATAACGCCGTCAGTCTGACTTTCACCATTAACTTAGACTTTGGCGCAGGTGTAGTCACACCGGGAACAGGTATCGTTCTTAACAACGAGATGGACGATTTTGCCGCCGCCCCAGGAGTACCCAATGCTTTTGGCTTAGTAGGTAATGAAGCTAATGCGATCGCACCTCGCAAAACTCCCTTATCTAGCATGACTCCCACAATTATCACCGAGAATGGCCGTCTCAGAATGGCGGTGGGGACTCCTGGTGGTAGCACCATCATTACTCAGGTACTGCAAATTATCCTCAACGTGTTAGAATACCAAATGGATGTAGGTGCAGCAGTGTCTGTCCCACGCATACATCACCAGTGGCTACCCGATCAGTTACTTGTGGAACGTTGGGGTTTAGATACACTGACCCTGCAAGAGTTACGCCGTCGCGGACACAAAATTAACGAAAGCAACTCTTGGGGTAATGCTAACGCGATCGAAGTCACCGCAGATGGAGATTTAGAAGCAGCAGCTGACCCTCGTGGTCAAGGTTTTCCCAGTGGTTTCTAATTCCCTACTACAGCATGGCGTAAATATGGATACCCTTTCAAAAGGTTCAAAAGCCCAACGTAAAAGCTTTTTGACTTTTGACTTCCGCCTTGCGGTACTACTCCCTTAAAATTGATTCTGCATAGCTGCTAGTAAACTCATTTGCCCGTGCGCTATGTACTAAAGTCCAGCCAGCTTTGAGAAGTTTTTGATAAGTTGCCCAACCTTTAGAACCACCAGGAATTTGATAGTCAGGGACTGCAAAGTGAGGAAAAGCTGTATAGGGTCGCCAAGGTTGATTGGGTGAGGCTTGCAGATGTAGAATTTTCTCTCCATCGCCACCAGACTTAGATAACCAGCACATTTGACGTTGCATGGCAAACTCCTTTAAGTTTTGCTTGATTGCATATTGGCAGAATTTTGTCAATACCTGCCTCAGCCTTGTGGGATAAATTTTTATTCACCCAGTATTCGTGATTTTGTGTACTAACTAGAATGGCAAAATTATTTAACTGCTATGGGTTGTAATTAATGGCTTCCTGTAGGAAATAAGGATAAACCAACATTTCTTTCTTACCTGACGATAAGGTTAAGATTTTTATCATATTATCTGCGGTTTTTGCGATTGTATGTAGCAAAAACTACGATTTAGGCAGATATTTCCACATTAGAGGCTTTGTTTTGATAGCTACACTAGGGTGGATGGCTGACATTACCTGCGTTTGCAGCATTTCCACAGATGCAAAAAAAATTTGCTACCCCTGTTAATTCCACATATAGCAACCGCCAAGAAGGTTAGGACATTGTTGATTCCTGAAAGCCTTGATGTCGGGGCGGGTTTACTAATATCCTCATTGATATTGAATGATATCTATAAACCCGCCCCTACTTTTGACTTTTGACTTGTTCACAATCTACCGTTACTCTGATTTAATTTCTCGTAAAAACCGTTAAATTAGCAAATACTCGCAGATATTCACCAGGTAAGCATGATGGAAAAGCGCAGATTAGGGACATCAGATATCCACATTACACCCATACTGATGGGGACTTGGCAAGCGGGTAAAGCCATGTGGACAGGAATTGAGGATGCTGACTCAATTAAAACTATCCGCGCCGCCTTTGACGCTGGTATTACCACCATCGATACTGCGGAAGTCTATGGTCAAGGACATTCTGAGCAAATTATCGCCGCAGCTTTATCTGATGTGCGCGATCGCGTTGAGTATGCCTCAAAAGTTTTCGCTAACCATCTCAAGTATGATTTAGTCATAGAAGCTTGCGATCGCTCCTTAAAAAATCTTAAAACTGACTACATAGACCTTTACCAAATACATTGGCCTTCCGGGTCTTTCAATTCCGAAATAGTTCCCATTGAAGAAACTATGAGAGCATTGAATAAACTCAAAGAACAGGGAAAAATTCGGTCAATAGGGGTATCTAATTTTAACCGTGACCAATTAGCAGAAGCCGCACAGCATGGACGCATTGATAGTTTACAACCTCCTTATTCTTTATTTTGGCGGCAAGTAGAAAAGGATGCTATGCCCTTTTGTATAGAAAATAATATTTCTACTTTGGCTTATTCACCCCTAGCCCAAGGATTGTTAACTGGGAAATTTGCCCCAGGTCATAAATTTGACCCTACAGACAACCGTGCTAAAAATAAACTGTTTCAAGGCGAAAATTTTGAACGCGCCCAACAAGCTTTAGAAAAACTGCGTCCCATAGCAACGCGTCATCATTGTAGCCTAGCTCAATTAGCATTAGCCTGGTTAATAGCCCAACCCCAAACAAATGCGATTCCTACGGAGCGCTTCGCTATCGCCGGGGCGCGTTATCCCGAACAAGCACAAGACAACGCCAAAGCTGCTGAGATTCAACTTTCTCAAGACGAACTCACAGAAATCGATACCATTGGGCGCATTGTTACCGACCATCACGATGAAAATCCTGTGATGTGGAATTGGTAATCAAAAACTCCCCTCTCCTTACTAAGGCTACTGTGTACACACAAATGACTGAATTACCCCAAATCTTTTTTCTGTAGGGTGTGTTGTCGCGTAGCGCAACGCACCATTCTAAACTTCGGTGCTGTGATGTGGAATTGGTAATCAAAAACTCCCCTCTCCTTACCAAGGAGAGGGGTTGGGGGTGAGGTTCCGTTTCCTTAGTTCCTGTGAGCAACCTAATTTAGTATGATATTGAATCTACAAGCATTTACCCCATAAAAACTAACTATGTCCCAAAACTACCGCATTACCCTACTCCCTGGCGATGGCATTGGCCCCGAAATTATGGCCGTAGCGGTAGACGTGCTGAAAGTTATTGGTAAGCAATTTGACCTGCAATTTGAATTTGCAGAAGCCCTGATTGGCGGTGCAGCAATTGACGCTACAGGCGAACCCCTACCAGCCGCTACCCTAGATACTTGTCGGAATAGTGATGCTATTTTACTCGCTGCTATTGGTGGTTATAAGTGGGACTCCCTACCATCTAACTCACGCCCAGAAGCAGGTTTGTTAGGACTACGTGCGGGATTAGGACTATTTGCCAATCTTCGCCCAGCCCAGATTTTGCCCCAATTAATTGACGCTTCCACTTTAAAACGGGAAGTTGTGGAAGGCGTAGATATCATGGTGGTGCGCGAACTCACTGGTGGGATTTACTTTGGTCAACCCAAAGGAATTTTCGCTACTGACACCGGAGAAAAACGGGGTGTAAATACAATGGTTTACACTGAGTCAGAAATTGACCGCATTGGGCGCGTCGCCTTTGAAGCAGCCCGCAAACGTGGCGGAAGACTCTGTTCTGTAGATAAAGCCAATGTATTAGAAGTATCGCAGTTGTGGCGCGATCGCATAACTAAACTCGCTTCCGAATATCCCGATGTGGAATTATCTCACCTCTACGTCGATAACGCCGCCATGCAACTGGTACGCGCTCCTAAACAGTTTGATACTATTGTCACAGGCAATTTATTTGGCGATATTCTCTCAGATGCAGCCGCTATGCTGACAGGTAGTATTGGAATGTTACCATCTGCTAGTTTGGGTGCTTCTGGCCCTGGTGTCTTTGAACCAGTCCACGGTTCCGCCCCCGATATCGCCGGACAGGATAAAGCCAATCCTCTGGCTCAGGTTTTAAGTGCAGCTATGATGTTACGCTACGGTTTAGACCAACCCCAAGCCGCAGATAAAATGGAACAAGCTGTATTGCAAGTTTTAGCCCAAGGCGATCGCACAGGTGATATTATGTCCCCTGGGATGAATCTCTTAGGTTGTCGTGCTATGGGGGAATCATTAATTAGGGTGATGGCAAAATAATAAATTTACGCCTTAATTTGGCCTTAATTTGGCATTTTGGCAACCTTCTCTGAAGGGATCAGATAAAATAAAGACAAATCTAGCACTTTATATAACAGTCGATAGTGTACGCATTACGACAAGAACAAGCAAAATTTACTGCCCCTAAAAACCAGACTCCTTTGATTGATCCAGCCTTAATCAGAGCAGCAGGGCAGATTTACTACATCCACTGTGAAGTACATCCTGAAATAGCTGGACAACCTTCAGGTGTAGCAATTAATCACGTTACTCATCGCGGTAAAGTGATTTTCACTCAGCAACCAGTGCTTTTACCGCAAGAATGTTTTGTCCCCTTAAGTCAAATTGAATCACATATGTATTAGTCCTTGGTCATTAGCCCTTCTCTGCGAGACGCTACGCGAACGGCTACGCTCCCTTCGGCTTACGCTCAGGGCAAGCAGGGTAAATCATTGGTCATTTGTCATTGGTTATTACTTAACTTTTGACAAAATCCGTATGCGCTCTGAAAAAGTCTTAACATTTCTGTGCTGAAAAACAGAAACTCAGGCTAGAGTAGTGTATGCAAAATGACAAAGGACTATATGGACATTTTGATGGTCGTCCCGGCGAGTATCATTGTCTTCGCGCTGGGTGCATCTATCGGCAGCTTTATTAATGTTGTAGTTTATCGATTACCTGCTAGGTTATCTGTTCTGTGGCCGCCTTCTCGCTGTCCTCGTTGCTTAAACCAGCTCAAAGCTCATGATAATGTTCCGGTGCTGGGATGGGTATGGTTAAGAGGGCGATGCCGTTATTGTAAAACCAAGATTTCCATCCGTTATCCTGTGGTAGAGGGGATAACGGGGATAATTTTTTTGATTATATTTTGGGAATTTCAAGTTTCAATGATGACGATAAGTTACTGGGCTTTTTGTAGCTGGCTCTTGGCTTTATCTCTCATTGACTTGGATACAATGACCTTACCTAATATCCTGACTAAATCGGGTTTAGTTGTAGGGATTTGCTTTCAAATGGCTGTGGGCTTCTTTTCCCAAGGGGGTTGGATAGGCTTAGTCAATCACCTGATGATAGCCATAGTGGGAGCAGTATTAGGATTATGGCTGTTTGATGCGATCGCTTTCATAGGTTCTATGGCCTTGGGTAAAACTGCAATGGGTGCAGGTGACGCGAAATTAGCCGCCATGATGGGAGCTTGGTTAGGCTGGAAGTATTTGCTTCTAGCGAGCTTTATTGCCTGTTTAGTAGGTGTAATCATAGGTGGTGGCGCAATGTTACTTTCACAGCAAAGGGTTGGACAAAAAATACCTTTTGGCCCTTTTCTAGCTTTAGGAGCAGTAATCACCGTATTTAGTGGAGAACTGATTCTGTCCACCTACCTGGACTTATTTTTTGTCATTAGTTATTAGTCATTCTCCCCCCTGCACCCTGCCCCCTGCCTCTTCCCCCCTGTTTGTAACCGTCATTACCCCATACCCCTTTTACCTTTTGGTAATATCAGCTTGTAATCGGTATCACGATTCTTATAAAGAATAACCATTGGCTACTTTATTCTTAGCACTTTCTTCACTCAGCACTCAGCACTTTCTTGACTCAGTACTAACTACTCAGCATAGCGAGAGGCTTGTGTTGGCATCAGCATTTTCGTTAAGCTGGCAAGCACAGATAAAAAATCAGGTCTGAATTGCTTATAAGCTTAGTTTGAGATGTAGTCAAGAGTCAAAAGCTAAAATGGGGTGTTATTTGCATTTGTACAAGAGCAAATCTGGAGACTTTGAAAGCGGAGGTCAAGAGTCACGACTAAGTTGCTCTGGACTTATAACTTTTTCACCTGGACATCCCATAGTGGCTTGATATGTTTTCAACCTCATACCCACTTAAAAAAAAGATAAAATGGCAAACAACGAAGAATCACGTGGTTTAAAGTCTCTGGTAGATTGGTTTGCAAATCGTAGGAAATCAGGAGCTACCAATTTAGAACGCCAAGAACGGGAAATTGCTGATGGGCTGTGGCATAAGTGTCCTAAATGTGGCGTATTGAGCTATACAAAAGACCTAAAAGCTAACCAGATGGTCTGCGTTGAATGTGGACATCATAATCGGGTAGATAGCGATGAGCGTATCCGCCAGTTGATAGATATTAATACTTGGCAACCAATAGACGAGCATCTGCGCCCCACAGATCCCCTGCAATTTCGCGATCGCAAACCCTATAGCGATCGCCTGCGGGAAATGGAAGATAAACTGGGTTTAGTGGACGCAGTTAAAACTGGTTTGGGACAAATCAACGGTTTACCCATAGCCCTGGGTGTAATGGATTTCCGCTTCATGGGCGGTAGTATGGGTTCAGTCGTCGGAGAAAAACTTACCCGCTTAATTGAACAAGCAACTCAACGACGTTATCCCGTAGTCATCGTCTGTACCTCTGGTGGGGCGAGAATGCAAGAAGGAATGCTTTCTTTAATGCAGATGGCGAAAATCTCCGCAGCCTTAGAACGCCATCGTCAAGCTAAACTACTTTATATTCCCATTTTGGCAAATCCCACCACAGGCGGCGTTACCGCTAGTTTTGCCATGTTGGGAGATATTATTATTGCAGAACCCAAAGCAACCATTGGTTTTGCAGGTCGGCGAGTGATTGAGCAAACCCTGCGCGAAAAATTACCAGAAGATTTCCAAACCGCAGAAGATTTGTTAAAGCATGGTTTTGTAGATGATATTGTATCCCGCACGCAATTAAAAAATACCCTTACCCAGCTAATTGCATTGCACCAACCCCTACCAACTACACACCCGATGGTGATGTGGGAAACCATGAGTTTGACTTCTACAGTCGCTGAATAGAAGCGGTTTGGGAACCGGAGAGAAAAAGACTTCTCAATCCCAATCCCCTGTAGGGGCGGGTTCACAGATATCATTCTACGAAGAAGGCGGGCAAGATGCCCACCCCACAGATATTACTAAACCCGCCCCGACAAGCCCCAATCTCCTCACTCCTGCAAAAATATCAGGGGTACAAGTGCAACTAAGCGCAACAAACCAGAAAGGGCAAATAATCCTAACAAACCGCCACAATTAGTAAACTGCACGAGCAAACTGCCGAGAGTTGTACCTAAAGCACCACCAGCACCAGCCATAGCAGCTGCGATAGCTGCGCTCGCCGTAGGCATCGCAAAGTAGATAGACTGATTTTTAATTGGTACAATACCTAACTGCATATTGTTCGTACACAAATCAATAGCTGCCCAAGTCCCTCCAGTTAAAATATGTAACAGGGGTAGCCATAGCCACAGTCCCAGATGATTATTACTAATCCCAAACCACAAAAGTGGTGTAACTGCAACCAGAATTCCTACAAATAGTAGAATCGGACGATTACCAATTTTATCTGCTAATTTCCCCCACAGCATCAGCATCAACAAATTCGCCCCAGCTTGTAAACTGCTATAAAGTGATACCCAACTGATATCTAGATTCAGTGTATCTAACATATACAGAGTGAAAAAAGGAGCGCTGAGATTAACCGCAAACATCCAAAAGCTGAAATATAGTAAAAATATCAAAAAATTAGTGTTTTTCCAGATGCTGCTCAATAGCTGGTTTTGGGAAGGAATGGTGTTTGATGAGCAAATTAGTTCACCACTAAATTCATCTTGTACAGGGTAATTGCAAACAGTATTTTGTAATTGTGGATTCACATCAGCTTTAAAATACTGACAGCCCAAGCTCACGATGCCAAATATAATACATAAGAATAATACAACCCCATAACCTTGTAAAGTCCCGCCTTGCCAATGGGAGACAGCTAAACCCGCTAAAGGTAAACACAGTAAATTAGTCAGACTAGCGGCACTATTACGTATCCCAAAATACCTACCGCGTAATTTTCGGGGAACTATCATGGCTAACCAACTCAGCCAAGATGCACTTCCTAGTCCCCCCAAAAGATGGCTGAAGAGGACAATTGATAGCGTCAATACTACTAGCTGATGGGAAGTCACACCTCCCCACTTCCACCCTGCAATCCCTAACACTAAAATTAGCCACAGTACCCGCCCCAGTCCGTGAGTCTGTAGGGAATATTGAAAGCGGCTGGTAGTTCGTTCTGAGATGTAAGCGCCCAAGGGTTGAATCAGATTTACCACCATTGGAATTGAGGATAGCATCCCAAATACTACAGGACTGGCATCTAACTCTACCAGGAAATTACTCAGCAAAATTCCGCCGGTAGTTAGGGAAAAAACTGCTGCAAAGACTGCATCCAGAGTTGAGGCTTTTAAACTGGTGCGAATCTCGTTTTTGGTAATTCGAGGGCTGGGAGAAAGTATTGATGGCGGTGAGGTAATCTGGGGAATTTCCAGAGTTACCGTTGCGGTTGTTTCAAAATTAACAGAAGTCACGTCGCTGCGCTCCGAATTCAAAATTCAAAATTCAAAATTAAATACCCCACGGATAAATCCGGGGGCTTGTATCCTTTTTTCTTTGGTAATAATAATTCGTTATTTTACATCTTATTTCTCAATAAAAATACAGATTACTGAAATATAAATTTACAGAGTTAGACGATATAAGTTAAATGAAAGAGCTGGTATTTGTTTGTGAACAAAAAAAGCTGGATTAAATTTTTCGCCCTGGTAATAGCGATCGCGATCGCTGTAATCAGTTACCATAGTTTTCAAGTATCAACCCACCCAACCAGTGCTGTAACCATCAAACTTAGCGGTTGGGCTGGGAATCCGGTAGAACAAAAGTTATTAAGACAGTTACTACAAGACTTTGAAGCACAGCATCCCGATATCAAGGTGAGATATGAGGTAATCTCTGACCAATACATGGATGTCATCACTACTCGCTTGATTGGGGAAGCTGCGCCAGATGTGTTTTATCTGGAATCCTTAGAAGCTCCTTTGTTTATGGGTCATAATATCCTAGAACCGTTGAATTCTTACATTACCCCCGAATTTGACCTAGAAGACTTTGAGGATAGCTTGCTGGATAATTTTAAAAACGAAAATTATATCTATGGTCTGCCGAAAGATTATTCCACTTTGGCACTGTTTTATAACAAAAAAGCCTTTGCAGCCGCAGGTTTAAGCCGTCCTCCTGAGACTTGGGATGAATTACGCAGCTACTCCCAGCAGTTGACGGGGAAGGTTAACAGATACGGCTTTGGAATTACCCCAAAGTTGAGTTATCAAGCTTACAAAATTGCGGCTTTTGGAGGAAAGGTGGTTGATGAAAATGGTTATGCTGCTTTTGCAACTCCTGAAGCTTTGCAGGGTTTGCAGTTGGTGCTAGACCAGTATCAAAACGATAGGACTTCTGCCCAAGCTACTGATGTTGGTACTAATTCAGGAACGGAAATGTTTGGTCAAGGTCGGGTAGGAATGGTGATTGAGGGTAATTGGGCTATTCCTTATTTGGAAACGACTTTTCCGCAATTGGAGTTTGCGACGGCAGAAGTACCTACTATTAATGATAAAAAAGGTACTATGGTTTTTACTGTCGCCTATGTGATGAATAAGCAGTCACAGCACAAGACCGCAGCTTGGGAGTTAATTTCTTTTCTGACGGATAAGGAAGGAATGGCAAAATGGACGGGGACAGGGTTTGCTTTGCCTACACGGAAATCGGTGGCGGCTAAGTTGGGTTATGATCGGGATGCTTTGCGATCGCCGCTTGTGGCTGGTGTAGATTATGCTACTATGTGGCAGTTGGGTAAATATCCCGGTGCGATCGCTAATAATTTTGATAATCAGTTTCTTAGTGCTTTGCTTGGGCAACAATCTTTAAAGTCTGCGATGCTACGGGCGCAAAATGCCGCTAATCAGCAAATTCGTGCTAGGGAATAAGTTTTTTTGTCCTCACCCAGAGGCGCAGAGGCGCACAGAGGAATTTGAGTTTTTTTGCTGTGAGGAAAATATGGATTTGTTTCGCTTGTGTGTACACCTTAGTGTCATTGCGTTGGCGTAGGTCATTGCGAGGAGGAACGACGTAAAGCCTTCGGCATAGCTAGAGCCTCCGGCACGCGAACGCTTACCGCGTAGCGTGTCGCCTTGCGACTCAGCAATCGCAAGATATAAGATTATGCGATTACTTCGCTTCGCTCGTAATGACAGTTGAAAGAGTCTATAAACTTTGAAACCCTTGCACCCGGAATTGATCTCACTGAACTGATACCAAGGTTTTGAGTTGTCGCAACATTTGACTTGTTCCCTCATCAATGGCTTTTTGCACCAGATGGGGAATAATTTCTGTGATGGGTAAGTTGGGAAAGGTTGGACTAACAGAAGATTCTAAATATCTGTCAGTTTGAAGGATGTAAATTTTTAACCCAGAGTTACTGTATATCCATACTTCGGGAACCCCCAGGGCCGTGTAAGCATCAAGGGTAGTTTTTGAGGTGACATCAGATTCAATGGACAAGTCAGGGGGAGGATAGATACTTAAGTCCATTTGGGTACATCCTTTGACTTGGTGAGCATTTTGGATGTAAAAGCAGGTATCTGGTTCAATTCCCGCAATATCTGGACGTTTAAAGGTTGTAGAGCCGAAGTCCTCCCAATTGCGTCCTTGAATTTCTAAGATTGTGGTGATGATGTAAGCAATAATTCGGTGGGGACGCTCATGTAATGCTAGGGGGGACATGATTTCTAAAGTTCCTCGGTAGTAAGCAATGCGGGTGTGACGTTTTTCACCTAAGTCTGCGAGAAGTCCCTCAAAGTCGTCCCAGGAGAGGTTATGAATGGCGATGTGGCTACCGGGAGCTAATTCTATGGCTTGAATGGGTATAGTTACTGTCATTCTCTTCTCTGTGTTAGCTGCATTGCTGTTTCTACTTTAAACGCTGTGCGAGAAGTAATATGCCACGCCAGTAGGGTGGGTTAGCGCAGCGTAACCCACCATTATCTATTTTTAGCCTTTATATTCGTCGCGTTTCAATCCCTGATAGGGATTATGTGTGATTTTAACCTTCTTCTAAGCTATTAATTTGCGCAAAGCATTTAAAATTGTTTCAATCCCTGATAGGGATTATTTGTGATTTTAACAATGCTACTGAGGTTGTGCATTCTCGGCTATTCCTTCGTTTCAATCCCTGATAGGGATTATTTGTGATTTTAACGGTAAAATCGCCCGTGCTTGACCTCAACCCATTTCGTTTCAATCCCTGATAGGGATTATTTGTGATTTTAACGAATACTAATACTCGCGTAATTATTTGATAGTAGTTTCAATCCCTGATAGGGATTATTTGTGATTTTAACTCAGAGTAGCAGGGGTAGAAGATTTTGAATTAATGTTTCAATCCCTGATAGGGATTATTTGTGATTTTAACATCGAATGTTAGGTAAAAGGCTCTACCTACTTTGTTTCAATCCCTGATAGGGATTATTTGTGATTTTAACCCTAAATTTTAAAAAAGATCACCCCGCAGAAAAAGTTTCAATCCCTGATAGGGATTATTTGTGATTTTAACCAAAGGCTCTAGTCACTGGCATGATTTTTGTATAGTTTCAATCCCTGATAGGGATTATTTGTGATTTTAACAAAGTTACTCCGGTCGCATCAACCAAACCAAGGGGTTTCAATCCCTGATAGGGATTATTTGTGATTTTAACTCCAGCCGGGGTTTTGCGACATCACCAGCAACTACGTTTCAATCCCTGATAGGGATTATTTGTGATTTTAACACAAGTACTCAGTTCAAGCTTGCGGGAAAATGGGACGCTGTTTCAATCCCTGATAGGGATTATTTGTGATTTTAACCAGGACACACCAATAAACCGGAGCAAGCACCCACGCCTAGTTTCAATCCCTGATAGGGATTATTTGTGATTTTAACATATGCCAGCGCTCATCCAAGACCTCAGCGAATTTAGTTTCAATCCCTGATAGGGATTATTTGTGATTTTAACGTAATTTTGAGACTATCATGGTACTAGCTGATGTTTCAATCCCTGATAGGGATTATTTGTGATTTTAACATAATTTATATTTCCGGTCTGTTCATCCATAAAAGTTTCAATCCCTGATAGGGATTATTTGTGATTTTAACCCTGGTACGCCTTTCACTCCTGGTACACCTCTTAGTTTCAATCCCTGATAGGGATTATTTGTGATTTTAACTAATTTACTCTCATCCAGATATTTCACATTTAGGTTGAAAGTTTCAATCCCTGATAGGGATTATTTGTGATTTTAACAGATGTGTGTATGCCTGTGAAACCATCATATACCCCGTTTCAATCCCTGATAGGGATTATTTGTGATTTTAACTAGAAGAACAAGCTGATAGCATTGATTGGAATACAGGTTTCAATCCCTGATAGGGATTATTTGTGATTTTAACGAAAACTACTGTACATTCCATATCTCTATGGATAGATGGTTTCAATCCCTGATAGGGATTATTTGTGATTTTAACTAGCGATCGCTCGCTCTGTGACTTGCTACGCTTGCGGTTTCAATCCCTGATAGGGATTATTTGTGATTTTAACCGATGTCTGCTCTGCAATATCTGGAGTGGGAATTGGTTTCAATCCCTGATAGGGATTATTTGTGATTTTAACTCAACTCCAAGCTTGTCCAGTCAACCATCTCCAATTCAGTTTCAATCCCTGATAGGGATTATTTGTGATTTTAACTTCGGGTAAAACTTTTTTGCCGTTGGCACTAAAGTTGTTTCAATCCCTGATAGGGATTATTTGTGATTTTAACTCGGCGCAAAGCTAGAGGTTGGCTCCAACGGTGGTCGCGCCGTTTCAATCCCTGATAGGGATTATTTGTGATTTTAACATCAGCCAATAGGCGATCGCTATCTCAGCATAGCTACCGTTTCAATCCCTGATAGGGATTATTTGTGATTTTAACTTGCAGCCAACTACAAAAGCGTTGATGGCAGATTTGTTTCAATCCCTGATAGGGATTATTTGTGATTTTAACGGAAGCCGGTGATGATGTCGGGGAGACAAGTATCAGTTTCAATCCCTGATAGGGATTATTTGTGATTTTAACTAAAAGCATGATACAACAATATTCCGAGTCTCAGTTAAGTTTCAATCCCTGATAGGGATTATTTGTGATTTTAACTGAAATTAAGTAAAGTAAAATAGGTATCTCATGATTAATCTGTTTCAATCCCTGATAGGGATTATTTGTGATTTTAACGCAGAGACTCTAGCTGCATAGCCGCCATCTTCCATGTTTCAATCCCTGATAGGGATTATTTGTGATTTTAACTCTAAGCTCGAAAGCAAAACTGGTACTCATGCTCGGTTTCAATCCCTGATAGGGATTATTTGTGATTTTAACTTGCCGCGATTTTCCACATTTCAATGATGCTTCTTGTAAGTTTCAATCCCTGATAGGGATTATTTGTGATTTTAACCTCAACAGCAATCCGAGCAAATGTATTGAAAAGTGCGTTTCAATCCCTGATAGGGATTATTTGTGATTTTAACTCGCAATACTGGGCGGAACCGGTTACTAGTTTGGCTGGTTTCAATCCCTGATAGGGATTATTTGTGATTTTAACAAACCGAAGGCGATCGCCCCCACGAAAAGCAGCGTTTCAATCCCTGATAGGGATTATTTGTGATTTTAACGATCATTATTGTTACTTAGCCTACGTCGTAGAATGTTTCAATCCCTGATAGGGATTATTTGTGATTTTAACTTTATAGTCTGTCCATAGAAGAAGCTCACCTAATGTGTTTCAATCCCTGATAGGGATTATTTGTGATTTTAACAAAAATCATAGAGTCCAAGTTGGAAGCGATCGCTGTTTCAATCCCTGATAGGGATTATTTGTGATTTTAACACCTATTAAAGCTTCTTGCTTATTAGCAGGTGCGCGGTTTCAATCCCTGATAGGGATTATTTGTGATTTTAACCACGTTCGCAGATTTGGAAGCAGCTGCTGTTGAACGTTTCAATCCCTGATAGGGATTATTTGTGATTTTAACACAAATGTAAATGATTCCGGGGTTTAAAAATAAAGTGTTTCAATCCCTGATAGGGATTATTTGTGATTTTAACAGGCGATCGCTAATTGTTTATTTTATTTCACATACGTGGTTTCAATCCCTGATAGGGATTATTTGTGATTTTAACAAGTGTTATTTAAATCAGAAACTTGTAGAAATAGCAGTTTCAATCCCTGATAGGGATTATTTGTGATTTTAACTCAAGAAATAGCCGATCGCTTACAAGATTTTAATGTTTCAATCCCTGATAGGGATTATTTGTGATTTTAACCCTCGGACACCTTTTTGCCGAAGGCAGAATCAGTTTCAATCCCTGATAGGGATTATTTGTGATTTTAACAAGCTAAATTTTCCTTACAAAATTGCTCTACAGTTTCAATCCCTGATAGGGATTATTTGTGATTTTAACGGCGTTGGATCAACTTGTGCAATTAAAATCATATTCGTTTCAATCCCTGATAGGGATTATTTGTGATTTTAACTCTAGCACGATCCTTGTAATATTCCTCTTCTGTTTCAATCCCTGATAGGGATTATTTGTGATTTTAACGGAATTCTGTCGGAAGTCCCACTTCCGGGACCATTGTTTCAATCCCTGATAGGGATTATTTGTGATTTTAACATTAAAGATAATCTCTCTTGGTAATTAATGAGAGCCGTTTCAATCCCTGATAGGGATTATTTGTGATTTTAACTCTTAAGCTACTGGTTGAATATTGCCTGTGAAGTAGGTTTCAATCCCTGATAGGGATTATTTGTGATTTTAACATTGGGGAAGAAGAACTTCCGTGGGATGGATCAAGTTTCAATCCCTGATAGGGATTATTTGTGATTTTAACTTAAAGCCTGATGTGGGAAAGTAACAGATGCTAGTTTCAATCCCTGATAGGGATTATTTGTGATTTTAACGCTGTTTCTTCGTCATTAAATTTACCTCTAACTGGTTTCAATCCCTGATAGGGATTATTTGTGATTTTAACTTGCAAGCACTGAATTAGATATTTACAGTCCAGAAGTTTCAATCCCTGATAGGGATTATTTGTGATTTTAACGTAATTCATGATCCTGATGATGTTTTCAGGCCTCAAATCCTGAGTTTCAATCCCTGATAGGGATTATTTGTGATTTTAACTATTGTTCAACGATGGACAGCATAGGTGGAAAGGGTTGTTTCAATCCCTGATAGGGATTATTTGTGATTTTAACTGATAAACCCGGATATGGAACTTTAAGTGAAGGAGAAGTTTCAATCCCTGATAGGGATTATTTGTGATTTTAACCTACCCCGGCAAAAGCTTTTTCAAGCTCATCCAGAAATAAGTTTCAATCCCTGATAGGGATTATTTGTGATTTTAACTTTATTGATAGCAAAGAATTCTGAATTGTCTTCCCCGTTTCAATCCCTGATAGGGATTATTTGTGATTTTAACTTACTGGTGTTTCAATGCCTGCTGGGGGGGAGGGTCTGTTTCAATCCCTGATAGGGATTATTTGTGATTTTAACCTAAATACTCAATTTCTGGAAGGCGAAAAAATCGTTTCAATCCCTGATAGGGATTATTTGTGATTTTAACCCCAGCCAGTCAAGTTGCCGTTATCATCAGCACTGTTTCAATCCCTGATAGGGATTATTTGTGATTTTAACGTAATTGGAACACATCCAAAAAGGCATCCCGCAATGTATGCAATTGTTTCAATCCCTGATAGGGATTATTTGTGATTTTAACTTCTGTTTTCTCAAACAGGGTGTTCCAGAATCTAGTTTCAATCCCTGATAGGGATTATTTGTGATTTTAACATAATCGTGCCAGGAGGCAAATATATCCGCAGATGTTTCAATCCCTGATAGGGATTATTTGTGATTTTAACTAGAGTAATTTTACTGAAGAACAATGCCCAATCTTGTTTCAATCCCTGATAGGGATTATTTGTGATTTTAACAGGAAGAACTAGTACGCAAACATGGCAAGGATAAGTTTCAATCCCTGATAGGGATTATTTGTGATTTTAACCTTACTTCTGATGATATAAGCGATTTGCTAGAAATTCGTTTCAATCCCTGATAGGGATTATTTGTGATTTTAACCCTAATGATGCTAGAGAGGCACGATTTAAAGCTTATGTTTCAATCCCTGATAGGGATTATTTGTGATTTTAACTCACCACCCAAAGCCGCGAACATATCTGGTTCTTTGTTTCAATCCCTGATAGGGATTATTTGTGATTTTAACCTTATCAGCCCAGATTGATCTAAGTGATTGTCGCGTTTCAATCCCTGATAGGGATTATTTGTGATTTTAACTCTTCAGATTGTGCGGGTTCTTCGTGGTTAGTGGCGTTTCAATCCCTGATAGGGATTATTTGTGATTTTAACACGCTGTTCTTCTGTAAATGGCATTTAAATTTTCCTAGTTTCAATCCCTGATAGGGATTATTTGTGATTTTAACAAGCTATGGCAGTGTTTAAGGATGCCGGATTTGGTTTCAATCCCTGATAGGGATTATTTGTGATTTTAACGACCAAAACTCATCATCAGCCTCAGTCAGATACATGGGTTTCAATCCCTGATAGGGATTATTTGTGATTTTAACTTTCTGTAAAAGCTCTCTAGCCTCTTCTCGGCTCATTTGTTTCAATCCCTGATAGGGATTATTTGTGATTTTAACGAGAATACTAGATGCTGTATCTCAGAATAGATTTGTTTCAATCCCTGATAGGGATTATTTGTGATTTTAACTCAAGTCCCCCGGCGGAACAAAAAACAAGTACACGTTTCAATCCCTGATAGGGATTATTTGTGATTTTAACTCGAGCTTGCCCACCCCGGCTTTGACTGGTAGGGTCTGTTTCAATCCCTGATAGGGATTATTTGTGATTTTAACTTCAAGGTAAAAAAGTTCCCATATATGCACTGCATAGGTTTCAATCCCTGATAGGGATTATTTGTGATTTTAACCAATATGGGCAATTAGTAGAAGTGAATGGTGTACTGTTTCAATCCCTGATAGGGATTATTTGTGATTTTAACGCGAGTAGCTTACCAGTGGGATGTCGCTAATACTATGTTTCAATCCCTGATAGGGATTATTTGTGATTTTAACCTCGGAGAAAAGCACTCTGTTGAGTTGCTGGTTATGTTTCAATCCCTGATAGGGATTATTTGTGATTTTAACCTGGATTAAAGCTTTCGCCCTAATAAATAAACAATGTTTCAATCCCTGATAGGGATTATTTGTGATTTTAACCGCCCGCATCTGGAAGCATTGATATATTTGGTTTTCAAGGTTCTGTTTCGTCAACCTAAAGTGAATATAGCTTTTCAGCGATCGCGTTGTCAAGAGATACATTTCAAAAATAGCTCAAAAGCTTTGATAGCAAGGGTTTCGGAGTTTGCGTCAACCTCAATTTAAGTGTGAGAGGGTTCAAAACCAGATGAGGTAAGGATTTCAGGCGTAAAATTTTCAATGTTCAAAAAAACACCTACTGGTTGACGCGGAATTAACCAAAAATCCCTACTTCCAACCATAGCAAAAACAGCATTTAGATATATTTCTGTACTTCTGACTCAAGCTACCATCGAAGACTATCCACAAGTGAAATGACAAGTCAGCGCTGGCGCGATCGCCACCACCAGTTTGACACTAAACTACAGTTAACGTAAGTCTGCGGATTTGTCAAAATCTAGTAAAGCGCGATCGCCACCACCAGTTTGAGACTAAACTACAGGGAGGTTCAATGGTGCTGCCAATCCGGAGACGGCGAATTTACCCCAGATGGAATATTACCGAAACCTTAGCTGGGTATATCTTTATGATGCCCACCATCTTGGTTTTAGGATGTTTTGTAATTCTACCCATAGTCTACGCCGTTTTTCTCTCCCTGCACAAAGTCCAACTTCTCGGCGGTATTGACTACGACTTCATCGGCTTTCGCAATTTTACCCGCTTAGTTGAAGATGAACGCGTGGGAATTGCTTTGAGAAATACAGCCGAATATGTCGCCATTGTTGTCCCAACTCAAACCATTTTAGCTTTATTGCTGGCAGTAACTCTCAATTCTGGCATTCGGGGAAAAAACTCCTGGCGGATATTATTCTTTTTACCCACAGTCACATCCTCAGCCGTACTGACGCTGATATTCATGTGGATTTATAACACCGATGGACTATTAAATCATGTTCTGGCTTTTCTGGGTTTGCCTACCTATAACTGGTTAGGTGATCCAGCCGTGGCACTCAAAGGCATTATGATTATGAATATTTGGTCAACTGCACCATTTTATATGGTGATTTACTTGGCAGCTTTGCAAGACATCCCCCAAAAACTGTACGAAGCGGCGGAACTTGATGGGGCAAATTGGTGGCAACAGTTTATCTATATTACCATTCCCCTGCTCAAACCCGTGACTTTTTTTGTCGTGGCTATCGGAATTATTGGGACATTTCAACTTTTCGATCAGTCTTACATTTTTTCTGGTGGTACAGGTGGGCCGAACAACGCCACTTTGACTATGGTACTACTAATTTACCAGGCTGTATTTCGTAATTTACAGATGGGATATGCGGCGGCGATCGCCTTTTTATTGGCAGTCATCATCATTGCTGTCACCTTGATTCAGCAGCGTATCTTTGGAGGCGAAAAAACATGACTAATATTTCCCGGTTCCCTTGGCTAAAAGTCCTGTTATATCTTGTCCTCACCCTATATGCAGTCATCACCTTAATTCCTTTCCTGTGGGCGCTGTCCGCATCCTTTAAACCCTTATCAGAAATTATCAGTGGAGAATTAAATTTTTTCCCTCAGAATTTTACCCTTGATAATTACAGACAGATATTTGTGCAGGAACCATTATTTTGGCGATGGTTTTTTAACAGTGTCTTCATCGCCGTTAGTGTCACCCTCTTAAATTTGCTATTTAATTCAATGGGCGGGTATGCTTTAGCTAGGCTGAGTTTCGTTGGTAAAGGCTTCTGGTTCTTCTTAATTTTGGCATTGCTAGCAGTCCCGACACAAATCACCCTCATTCCCACATTCTTGATTTTAAAAGCCATTGGCTGGCTAAATTCCTACCAAGGCATGATTGTTCCTGCTATGGTTAACGCCACCTTCATCTTTATGATGCGGCAGTTTTTTGTAAATTTTCCTAAAGAATTAGAAGAAGCGGGTCAATTAGATGGTTTAGATACCTTGGGAATTTTTCGGCATATTGTCTTACCTCTAGCCAAACCCGCCCTAGCAGCACAAGCGGTTTTTGTCTTCATGAGTAGTTGGAATAATTTTCTACTCCCCATCGTCATTCTCTTCGACCCAGAAATGTTTACCCTACCCTTGGGGCTGAACAGCTTCAAAGGTCAATATATCAGCTATTGGAATTATATTATGGCTGCTTCCATGATGTTTACCTTGCCAGCTTTAGGGATTTATGCCTTTTTTAACCGCTACTTTATTCAAGGGGCGACATTTACAGGAGGTAAAGGTTGAATTGTTTCATCCAAATATTACATCATATTAAGTCTATATTGACGTATTAGCCATTGATCCCCACTTCAACTATCACCATATTTTGGGCGACAAATTGCACTCTGAACATGATATTGGTATTACAGTGACTCAATCTCTATCTGTCAGTTAATCACTATTATGGGTTTTGCAAACCTACTGAGCGCAGAGATAGCAGCAGACTACAGTATTCCTGTGGAAAGATGGCTTTCTCGGTGTAACCAACAGCAAAATTGCCAAAAAACGCCAAAATACCGATTTGGTAAAGATGCAAAGGCAATTATTTCCCACATATTGTGGGAAATATCCCCAAAGGTCACTAGTACAGTACGGCGTTCGTCAAAAGTCAAAAGTCAAAAGTCAAAAGGCTTTTATTTTAGAATTTTGAGCTTTTGGAAATAGTATACCTATTTCCGCCAACCTGTACTAAGAACTCGCAGAGTGAGGCCTAAGTTAAGCTAATGGCAAAAACCAGAGATGTCATTAGCAACATGGAGATTGAGCATCGCTTTATTAGCTGTGTTGAGCGTTAAAAATTTTAAGGGGAATCATGTTTAGAAGACTAATTGGCGTTGTTGTTGCTACCATTTTGCTGACATTTCAGTTGGTTGTCGGTAGCGCGACAGCAGTAGAACTGGACGAAGCAATCAGAACAGTGCCATTAAATGACCAGGGTGATACTGTTGTACTCAGCCTTAAACAAGTAAAAGAAGGTAAACGCTTATTTCAATATGCTTGCGCCCAGTGTCATGCTGGCGGTGTTACCAAAACTAACCAAAACGTGGGACTAGAACCAGAATCTCTGGCACTGGCAACACCAAGCCGCAATAATATTGAAGGATTGGTGGACTACATGAAAAATCCTACTACCTATGACGGTGAAGTGGAAATTTCCGAGTTACACCCCAGCATTAAGAGTGCAGATATTTTCACAGAAATGAGAATTTTCACCGACGAGGACTTAGAAGCTGTGGCTGGTCATATTCTTCTCCAGCCAAAAATTGTTGGTGACAAGTGGGGTGGCGGTAAAATTTATTACTAAACTCTAGACAGATAACTCATTCCTGGGTAATGAGTGTAAATAAGTAGCTAGGAACTAGTACCATCGTCAAGTCAAAAGCTACCGTGTACACACAACTGTTGTAGGGTGTGTTGTCGCGTAGCGCAACGCACCATCCTTGATTTTCGTCGGTGCGTGAGGACTAGCGTCCATAACGCACCCTACCCAAATAAAACTTTTTGGTCTGGTGTGTATACCCTAGCGGTTTATAGGAACAAGGTTTACCGTGGGGTTTATAGTAGGGATAATTCATTAATTGTCCCTATTTCACAATTTTTATAGCCTCCTCTGAAAATTTGACATTTTACCCATAAACTCTTGGGTGTAATACAGCCTAGTAATCATCGTCCATTACACAAGAAAAACTGATGATTTAGCCCAAATCATAAAAAAAAAATTTTATCTACGACAGATTGTCATATTTTGGCGTTGATTGTATTTAAAATGGTAAAGGTGAAATAGAAACTATAGTTAGGAGAAAGCCATGAAATTGTTTGCTGCAAGCTGGCGACGTTTGACTCTATCGGTATTGACAGTTCTTTTAGTTGTTAGTAGCTTTGTCGTTTTCACACCCAGCGCTTCAGCTGAAACCTTCCAGGTAAAACTGGGTAGCGACAAAGGACTGCTGGCTTTTGAACCTTCAAAATTGACAGTTAAACCAGGTGACACAATTGAGTGGGTTAACAACAAAGTTCCTCCCCATAACGTTGTGTTTGATGCAGCCCTAAACCCTGCTAAGAGCGCTGATTTGGCAAAAAGTCTGTCTCATAAGCAATTGCTGATGAGTCCTGGTCAAACCCAAACCACAACCATTCCCGCAGACGCACCTGCTGGTGAATACACCTTCTATTGTGAGCCTCACCGTGGTGCTGGTATGGTTGGTAAATTAACTGTTGCAGGTTAGAAGTAGCTTTTTCTAGTTTTTTGCAAATTAGCACCAACTAGCAAGCCATACCCATAAAAAGGGATGCACGAATAGCGGTAATGAGTTTTATTCCCAGCGAGAACGTTGAAAGTTTTTGGTGATAGAGAAATAAACTTGTTACCGCTAATTGTTTTGTTCATAGTCAGGACTTTAGTCCTTGATTCAAATCTGACCCTCAGTGCTTAAGGTGATTCTAATTTAGAAACTCTCTTCTCTAATTCATTAACTTGCTGCTTTAATTCCACTACTAAGGTAGCCAAGCGCTCAAACTTCTGCTCTTGCGGCGATAAATCACGTTCAGCATCAGTTGACTGCGGTCGGGTAAGTGATGTTCTGGGTGATGGAGTTTTACCCATTTGATTCAACTGAGACTCTACTCGCCTTAAGCGTGACTCTACACGATTAAAATCAGCTTGTAAATTGTTAAACCGAGACTCTATTTGCTGTGATGAGACTGGCCCAGACAATAATCCCAACCAAACGATAATTACCACAAATCCAGCTAAAATTAATCTGCGAAACATTTCATCAACTCCTGCGGTGGAGGTGGGAGGTGGGAAACGACTTTCTGTTTTTGGTATTTTCCCTGTCTCCGTTTCCCCAGTTTTGCTAAAAATTGTAGGGTGGGTTAGCGACAGCGTAACCCACCATTATTCACCATTACCCTCTAGGGAATTAGCGACAGCGTAACTCACCATTCCCCTCTATGGAATTAGCGACAGCGTAACTCACCATTCCCCTTAAATTTATGGTGGGTTACGGACTAACGTCCTAACCCACCCTACATAGAGATTTTTTTATTTTAAAGTCCCTGATTTATCTGGCTGTAAGTTAGAAAATAGCTGCTGCCAATTGATATAATTAGCGTTATTTTCACCTGATTTGACTTCTAAGGTGATATTATGAGCATTGGATTGTTGGAGCGATCGCACACACAGTTCAGCTACATCATCACGGCTAATTTTGCCCCTAATATTATCACCTTGCTCAAAGATTAATTCCTTCCCACCGGGTTCCTCAGTTAAAGCACAAGGTCTAATAATTGTATAAGGAATCCCACTGGCTCTTAAGCTATCTTCACCTTTCAACTTCCAAGTTAAGATTCCTCCCAACTGGTCATTTAATCTCACTGCTGGCGGTTCTTCATCTAAATTAATCTCCGGTCTTCCCGGACGAGTTACCCCGGCTGAACTAATAAGGACAAACTGCGGAAAACTCTCCCCACCATAAGCCTTGATGGATTCCATCTGTAGAGCAAAATTACCGGCTGAAAACTTAGGATTTAAAGCCCCATCATATTCAAACTTACTCAACATCAGTTGAAATGATGCCACCTTACCAGCATAAATCGGCGGAGAATCTTGCAAAACTTTAGCACGAAATACGGGAACCAAATCTTTAAAAGGAACTCGAACAGTTATCCAAGTATTATCTACAGTGTCAAAAGAATAACTGTAACCCACGCCATCCCATTTCTGATCTGTCCGTAAAAATAGTTTATAACGTTGACCGTCACCTTTAACCCGCAGTTCTACACCTTCGTAACCGGATAAGTTAAAGGGAGGTTCAAAATTCTTCGTTCTCACCGAAGCAAAGCCACCGGAGTTAGCCGTGGAAACATTACCAGCAAACACAGCAGTATTTTCTAATAATTGCATATTACTGGCACTAACACCACCCATCACCACATCATCCACCGCACCCCAAACATTTCTTAATTCCGCCGAGGGATTAGTAAAATCAAATATCAGTTTTTCATTAGCTGGAGGGAGATATTTAGCCGCAGCTTCCACCAAGTTTTTCACACCTTGATATTCCACATTTTCAGGAGTATCACCGACAATTTCCGGCAGATAAAATTTTACACCTTGATTGTATTTAGCCCTATCTGGTGTGTCGCCTTCCACTGGTTGGACACGAACTGAGGTGCAACAAACAACAGCTTGGATATTAGCCATCACCATAGAATTTAAAGTTTCTGGTTTAGTGATATCCCCAGCTACTAAATCAACATCATCACCAAGAATTGACCGGGCTTTATCAATATCTCGCACAAGGGCGCGAACTTTCTCACCTCGTTCCACAAGTCGCCGCACAACTCGTTTCCCTACGCCACCCGTCGCACCTGCTACCAATATTACACCCACATTTCTGCCTCCATTGGGTAGATTTTGATTATCGTTGGGACGACCTTGAATTAACTGCTGTACCCAGTTAAGCAAAGGAAATACCTCGAAATAGGTTAAGGTATCGATAAACCTACCTAAGTCCCATTGAGAACGATTTTTGTCAGCCACAATCGCGTCCTCACAATTTTTTTGCTGTTACATATATGATAACGAAACCTTAGAACCTCACCCCCAACCCCTCTTCTTGCTAAGGAACCACTGTGTGCGCGTTGGTCATAAGACCCCACCTCTAGCCCCTCCCCGCAAGCGAGGCTACCGTGTACACACAAGTCTTATCAAGTTGCCTAACAGCGTTTCGATCCCCCCTAACCCCCCTTGAGAAGGGGGGAAATTTTCTTAAAGTCCCCCTTTTTAAGGGGGATTTAGGGGGATCAGATCACTTGTGTGTACACCGTAGGCAAGCGAGGAGGGGGACTGGATTTATAGGACTTACGCAAAAAACCCCTCAAACTCTCTTCACTCCGTGTACTCTGCGCCTCTGTGGTATGCGCTACGCGCACGCTACGCGAACGTTATTTCCTAAAACCTACCCAATTACAAAACCGAATATTCCATCCCCCAGCTCAATCGCGTTAGGATACTCAAGAAAAAGTTGCTAATAAAACTATTATGAGCAAAATTGAACAAGCTCAAGCTGAGTATGAAACTTTTCCCCAAGCAGTTGAGAGTGTAATCATTAGCACAGTTAATCAAGCAGGCATACCCAATACTGGTTACACTCCTTTCGTGATGGATGATGCTAAAAATATCTATATCTACGTTAGTGGTTTGGCAACCCATACTCAGAATCTTCATGTCAATCCTCGTGTGAGTGTTTTATTTATTGAGGATGAATCTAAAAGTGAGCAAATTTTTGCCCGTCGTCGGTTGAGTTTTGATTGTACAGCCACTTTGATAGAGCGAGAAACTGAGACTTGGAATCAAATTGTTGCTCAATTTAAAGAGCGTTTTGGCGAACTGATTGAAGTTTTTCGGGGTTTACCAGACTTTCGGATTTTTCGCTTAACTCCTAGCGCTGGTCGTTTTGTGATTGGTTTCGGGACAGCTTATGAGATTAGTGGTGAACAACTCGATAAACTGGTTCATATTACAGGAAAATAATTTATGCTTCAGTTTCAACCTCCCGGCTTTGGGCATAAAGTTATTCATACATCTCTAGGGACGATGGTTTACTATACCCAAACCACTGCGCCTTGGTTAAATGCTGAGACGGAAGATTTACCTCCGCTATTATTTCTCCATAACTTTGGCGGTGGGGCTTCTGCGTTTGAATGGTCTAAGGTTTACCCAGCTTTTGCAGCTACGCACCGAATTTTAGCACCAGATTTAATTGGTTGGGGAGAATCTGCTCATCCAGTGCGAGACTATCAAATTAGGGATTATCTGAATACTATTCAGGAGTTTATCACTCAAACTTGCCGCCAACCAGTAACGGTAGTAGCTTCTTCTTTAACAGCAGCTTTTACTATTCGTCTGGCTATTAACCATCCTGATTTATTTCACAGTTTGTTTTTAGTCTGTCCCTCTGGGTTTGATGACTTTGGCCAAGGGGCTGGACGCAGAATACCATTGCCAATTATTAATTCGCCGCTAGTGGATAATTTAATTTACACTCTAGGCGCTGAAAATGAATTTGCTGTGAGAAATTTTCTGCAAAACTTCCTGTTTGTTCAAGCACAACGGGTTTCTCAAGAAATCGTCGATGCTTATTTAATTTCTGCACAACAGCCCAATGCTAAGTTTTCCGCTTTGGCATTTTTGCGGGGAGACTTGTATTGTGATTTGAGTTTGTACATTCAGCAACTGAAAATTCCCACGGTGATGTTTTGGGGCGAGAAGGCACAATTTACCAGCATCAAGTTAGGGCGACGTTTAGCCAATCTGAATATAGGCGCAATTCGCGATTTTTATGCGATCGCAGATACAGGAATTTTACCCCATCTCGAAACCCCAGAAGTTATCATTGGTCTACTACAACCCTATTTCACAGCTTGTTTGTCATAAAACATAGCAATATATTACATTTTGTGAATGAAATGTTGAAAATTACATATCTTGATAACTGCTACAAAAATAGTCTAAAATTGAGCAAGATTAATTAAATTATCAGCATTGTAACGGCAATTGCTGAACTAGGTAGCGCTAAAGCGCAACTAGGAACTGGTAACACCAATCTCTTAAGATTGTTGACATTTCGTGTTTGCTGACTATAAAGCTTTATATTTAATAAAGATAATATATTGTTAACATTAGTAAAAAACCTGAAAAGATTGGGGGAAAATAAGTGCTATGAGTCGTGTAGGCGTTTTATTACTCAATCTCGGTGGCCCCGATAAGCTAGAGGATGTCGGGCCTTTTTTGTATAACCTATTTTCCGACCCAGAAATTATTCGCCTACCGTTTCGCTGGCTGCAAAAACCTCTAGCTTGGTTTATTGCTACACGGCGAACTACAACATCTCAAGCGAATTATAAGCAAATTGGCGGCGGTTCTCCACTACGGCGAATCACTGAGGAACAAGGACAAGCCCTGAAACAACATTTGGGTGATTTGGGTCAAGAAGTGGATATCTACGTAGGAATGCGTTATTGGCATCCTTACACAGAAGAGGCGATCGCACAAATTGCTGCTGATAATATTGAACACCTGGTAATTTTACCACTGTACCCACAGTTTTCCATTAGTACTAGTGGTTCTAGCTTTCGGCTGTTAGACAAACTTTGGCGAGAAAAGCCAGAACTTCAGCCCATTGACTATACTGTGATTCCTTCTTGGTACAAAGAACCAAGCTATCTGCAAGCTATGGCGGAACTCATAGCCCAAGAACTCGACCAATGTCCCAACCCTGATGAAGCTCATATATTTTTCAGCGCTCACGGCGTTCCTAAAAGCTACGTTGAAGAAGCCGGAGACCCCTATGAGCAAGAAATTGAAGAATGTACTGCATTAATTATGCAGACTCTCAACCGACCCAATCTTTACACCCTAGCTTATCAAAGTCGTGTCGGACCCGTAGAATGGCTACAGCCTTATACTGAAGATGCGCTGCAACAACTCGGCGCACAAGGTGTAAAAGATTTAGTTGTTGTACCTATCAGTTTTGTCTCCGAACACATCGAGACTTTACAAGAAATTGATATTGAATATCGAGAAATAGCCGAAGAGTCAGGAATTCATAACTTCCGTCGCGCTGCTGCTCCCAATACTCATCCAGTATTTATTAAAGCATTGGCAGACCTAGTAATTGATGCCCTAAATAAACCCAGTTTCAAGCTTTCCCAAGCTGCTCAAATGAAAAAAAGGGTGAAAATGTACCCCCAAGAGAACTGGGAATGGGGGATGACGACTAGCGCTGAAGTTTGGAACGGTCGCATTGCGATGCTGGGCTTTATTGCTTTAGTGATTGAGATAGTTACTGGTCATGGTTTTCTGCACATGATTGGTCTTTTGCAGTAAATTCACAATTCAATAGTAATTATCAAATTGGTGGGGACGCGAGACTTTGCGCCCCTATTTTATTAATAAAATCATCCTTTGAGATGATATGGCATATTTCATCTGAATTAGGTACACAAGGGCGGGCAGGATGCCCTCACTACAAGATTTATATTAAATATCCCATTAGTAAGACGTAATCTATTTTTAACCTTTGTAACGTGAAATTCAAGAGGTTTTCAGATTACTTATTACCCAAATCCATTTATGATGAAAAAATTGATTTGCTTATCAACTTTAAGTTTAGCGATCGCCACAATGGGTCTTCCTGCTATAGCTCAGGGTCAACAAATCCAGTATGATAAAAGCGCCCCTCGCATTAGCAGCACAACTGGTTTACCTAATCGGCATTACATCAGACTGTATACTGGGGAACAGCCTTTATCTAGCATTACAATTCGTCCCTCAGACTTTATGGAGCTTGGTGAAAACATTCGAGTCACCGATGAAGCAGGTGAAACCATTGAAGCAGAGGTTTCTCAAGAAGAGGACAGAGTTAAAATCAGTTTTGCTCAACCAGTCGCTTCTGGAACTACCCTAGAAATTGCCATGATGGATGTAGAATTTGCGCCTCCAATGCCGGCTGGTCAAGTTTTTCACTATCAAGTCTATGGTAATCATGTAGGCTTGATGCGAGAAATTCCCTATGGTTTAGCACGAGTTCAGGTATTTTGATTTTATATCATGTCCGTTTAATTTAGTTACGATTACCACAATCATGTCACCCCACCCCCAACCCCTCCCCGCAGGCGAGGAGGGGAGATAAAGCCAAGGTTTGGCTGGTTTTCGCGTTTCGTAAGTATTCAACTGGACTTGATATTAGTCCAAAGGGGAGATGAGGAAGAAAAATTTTGGTACAAGCCCAACGTCTTCTCCCCTGCTCCCTGCTCCCCTACCCTTCGGGATGCTACGCAAACGACTGCGCTCAGGGCAAGCCTGCTCCCCTGCCTCTTCTCCCTGCCTAAATACCTAGTCGTTGGTAAACTTGATCTAAATGACGCAGATGTTGCTGTGGGTCAAAACAGGCTTCAATTTCTGCTGGGGACAGATTTTGAGTTACACGCGGGTTTTGAGTAATTAACGCGTGGAAGTCTCCTTCTGGCTTGTTCCAAGCAGTATGAGCGCTTTCTTGGACAATGGCATAAGCTTCTTCTCGGTTCATTCCCTTGTCTATTAAAGCCAGGAGAACTTTTTGGCTAAACACTACACCGCCATAACAGTTCAGGTTCCGCGCCATGTTTTCGGGGTACACCAGCAAGTTTTTCACCAATCCGGTAATTTCTACCAGCATAAAATGAGTTAAAATGCAAGCATCTGGCAAAATTACCCGTTCTACAGAACTGTGGGAAATATCCCGTTCATGCCACAAAGCCACGTTTTCCAGGGCTGCACCGGCATGACTTCTCACCAACCTAGCCATTCCCGTTAATCGTTCCGAACGGATGGGGTTGCGCTTGTGGGGCATGGCTGAAGAGCCTTTTTGACCTTTGGCGAAAAATTCCTCTACTTCTAAAACGTCTGTTCTTTGGAGATTCCGAATTTCTACAGCAAAGCGTTCAATGGATGCGGCGACTAAGGCTAATTGTTGCACGTAGTCGGCATGGCGATCGCGCGAAATAACTTGAGTCGAGGCCGTATCAGGTTTGAGTCCCAATTTTTCACAAGCGATCGCTTCCACTCGTGGTTCAATATTGGCATAGGTTCCCACAGCACCGGAAATTTTCCCCACAGCGATGGTTTCCCGGAGAACTTTCAGCCTTTCTTGATGGCGCAATACCTCAGCTAACCATCCAGCTAACTTAAATCCAAAAGTCATCGGTTCAGCGTGAATACCGTGTGAACGGCCAGTCATCACTGTATAACGATGTTCTCGCGCTTTGAGGCGAATTACCTGAATCAACTCTTCCAGGTGTTGGGATATGAGATCCAGACTAGCAACTAATTGTAGTCCTAAAGCCGTATCTAGTACATCCGAGCTAGTTAAACCCAGATGAATATAACGCCCAGCATCACCCACATATTCATTGACATTGGTTAAAAAGGCAATGACATCATGACGGACTTCAGCTTCAATTTCTAAGACTCGCTTCGGGTCAAAATTCGCCTTAGCTTTAATTTCTTCAACTGCCTGAGAAGGAATATAACCCAGTTCAGCTTGGGCTTCACAAACTGCAATTTCCACCTGAAGCCAGGTTTTTAATTTGTAAGTCTCAGTCCACAGGTTGCCCATTTCGGGCAGAGTATAACGCTCAATCAACGTTCGCGGCAGAATACAACTGTCATATTCTACAGTTTAATTAACCCATCCATAACTATCAGTTAGGCATAAATTCAATAGCGGCGATTTCTGCGGCGGCGTTTTAAGCGCTTGGGATGCCTAAAATAGCGGAGAACACGATTAATTAAGCGAGAGGATTGCTTTTTTTTCTGAGTATTTTGCGGATGATTATTTATTACCCTTCCCTCGACAGCAGTTTTAGCAGTGCGTGGGATAGCGTTTTTAGTTGGGGTGATGTCAGTACCGTATCGCCTCGCATAAACTTGGGTAAATTCCGCACCAAAAAACAGAATCTGAGCAGCATAGTAAACCCAAGCGATGATTACCACCAGTGAACCAGCAGCGCCATAAGCTGAACCCAAAGTGCTTCTACCGATATACTGTCCTAATAAAAACTTACCAATGGAAAATAAGAGCGAGGTCAGCAATGCACCAATTAAAACATCACTCCAAGTAATTCTGACATCTGGTAAAACTTTAAAAATTAGTGCAAAAATAACTGTAGTAATGGCGAAAGAAAGCAGAAAATTGAGCATCTGCCAGATGGAATCAATCTCTGGTAAGGCGTTGCTAAAGTAAGTTGTCAGTGCTGATAATCCGGCACTAATGACTAGGGAAACGAGAAGTAAAAAGCCAATGCCTAAAATCATGGCGAATGATAAGAAGCGTTGGCGAATGATGGTCATGATGCCACGTCCAGGTTTAGCTTTGACATCCCAAATGGTGTTAAGGGAATCTTGTAACTCCGCAAATACACCAGTAGCACCTACGAGCAAAACTACAATACTCAGAATAGAGGCGATCGCACCGGCTTGGGGTCTGCTAGCATTTTTAATGGCTATTTCCAGGAATTTTGCGCCATCTCTGCCCACCAAATCCCCAATTTGACGAACAATTTCACCCCTGGCGGCTTCTTCTCCAAATACTGCTCCCGCGATCGCAATTACAATAATTAGTAATGGTGCAATAGAAAATATCGTGTAATAAGCTAATGCTGCGGCTAACCGTGAGGCTTTATCTTCACTCCATTGTTTAAAAGTTTCTGGAAATAGCGTCCAAATCGCCTGTAACTTCATGAAATCAGTTCTCCTTATACTAGGAAGTTGCTACCCTCCTGCTATATTTGATACTGGTTTATCAGTTGGCTACATCTTCCTAAAGGTGTTTGTGTAATATTCTTGAGGCGGAATTTATATCCCAATACGGTTTAGGTAATAAAATTGTAGGTTGGGTAGAACGAAGTGAAACCCAACATTTGCGGGAATTCAAGTTGCAATCAGTTCCAACTGTTTGAAATTCATGGTAATATAGTATACTTTAGTCATGGCTCTCTGGTGCAATATCTACTGTATTTACAGGTTATACACTGAGCTTTTTTTCTGCACCCTATCCAATTTTTCAACCATCCTTTCAGGAGTAAGTTGTGGCACAAAAAGATTCCTATTCCGAATCATTAAAAAAAGATTTTATTACCTTATTTGAAATTCTAGAACTTAACGATAGACAAAAGCATTATCTAAAATCTCGATGGCTAGACCAGATTTTGTGGATGGAAGGACGAGCTAATCATGCCCGTCAACGCTATTATCAACTGCGATTAGCAACAATTATTGGGGGTGTGATTGTTCCCATTTTAATAAGTTTAAATATTAATAATAAAGCCGTGGATTCATATCTTAAGGGCTTTACCATCGCCTTATCAGGAATGGTAGCTATCAGTTCCTCTATTGAAGAATTTTTTCATTATGGAGAACGTTGGCGGCACTATCGGCGGACAACGGAAATTCTGAAAGTACAAGGTTGGGAATTGTTTGAATTAAGTGGTTCCTATGCAGGTTATAAAACCCATGAGGAAGCTTTTAGCAATTTTGCAGGAAATGTGGAAACCATAATTCAGAGTGATGTGGAAGTCTATGTCACTAATGTCACTCAGGAAAGTAAAAAGCCAGAACAGGATAAAACCTCGAAAGTACCGCAGTAGTCAGGATGTAGACTCACATCTTGCAGCTGTCGTTATAACCCGCCGGGGGTTCAAACCCCTGTCTGATAGAGAAAGTCGTCTAAAGACGACTGGGGAAAGATTTCAGTCCATTTGAATGGACTTTAGCTATTAGCTCGGAAATTGATTTTCGAGCGGGTTTTGTAGCTGATTTTAAATGGTGCAAGATATGAGTAGAGATGTTAAATGCAATTTCTCTAAGGTATTTATTTGGCGCACTTTACACAGAATTGGTATGAGTTTCATCATTGATTAATGTCTTAATCACCCTGTTAACTGCTGTCTCAATAACTTGGCTAACTCTGACATTGGCTCTGATAGGTCAAATAATAACAGATTACTTTGCCCCACAACCTCTGCTACCTGTTCCCGCACTTCAGACCCTGGATGGTTTCTGGCAAAAGCAATTTCATCTGCAAGCCTACCGCTACCAGCAACTACAACTATTGTCCGACCAACTTTTAAATTTTCCGTCACATCTACTAAAGCAATCTCGCCACCATTGATTAGTAGAGTTACTGATGGTGCTTCGTTAGCGAGTAAACTTGCTACTCTGGCCTGCCAAGGCGATTCATCACCCCATTTAGAACCAGGAACTAAGACAAAATGAGTATGGTGAGGTTCTAAGGCTTCTGTATTAGATGATGTGAGGACTGCATGAGGTAATGTAATTGTCCCCACTGGGGCGACACCAATTAAAGAAAATGTAGCATTGATTTCGCTCCGAGCCTGACCCATCATCTTCATTACGCCAGCATCAGTACCGCCGTCAACCACATCTGCATTCAACTCTTCCACTAGGGGGGCTATGACTTCTACAAACAACAGGCGGAGACGGGCTAGGTCAGCTTCACTCACCTTACTTGCACCACCTACTAACACTAGCAGAGGCCGCGAACCTTGAAAGCCGAGATCATGGAGAGCTGCGGACAAATTTACAAAGTCATCAACTTGAACAGCATCTGCTGTTTGTCCGTTTGGGAAGGAAAAATTGAAAGGCTTTTTCATAGATTGAATTATAAAAACCACTACTTTACTTTACCTCTTTACTTTTGAGTATCAATGCCGCCGCATAAATGTCTATCGCTTGGGCTGACAGTGGGATTATTTTGTAGATAGTTTCGTATCCAATCGCAATTACGACCCATTAAAGAGTCTAAGTTTAGATTCCAGAAATCTCGATTCCACAGTTTGATTGTGTTGTCATCACTACCAGAAGCCAAAGTCTTGCCGTCGGCGCTAAAACTGACGCTAGTGACCCATTTAGTATGCCCGGAGAGGGTGCGAATTTCTTTGCCTGTCTCTAGATTCCACAGTTTAATAGTGTTGTCGGCACTACCAGAAGCCAAAGTCCTGCTGTCGGGGCTAAAACTGACGCTATTGACCTCGTTAGTATGCCCGGAGAGGGTGCGAATTTCCTTGCCTGTGTCTAGATTCCACAGTTTAATAGTGTTGTCGGCACTACCAGAAACTAAAGTCTTGCTGTCGGGGCTAAAACTGACGCTGATGACAGAGTTCGTATGCCCGGAGAGGGTGCGAATTTTCTTGCCTGTGTCTAGATTCCACAGTTTAATAGTGTTGTCGGCACTACCAGAAACTAAAGTCTTGCCGTCGGGGCTAAAACTGACGCTGAAGACAGTGTTAGTATGCCCGTAGAAGGTGCGAATTTCTTTACCTGTGTCTACTAGATTCCACCATTTAATAGTGTTGTCCTCACTACCAGAAGCCAAAGTCTTGCCGTCGGGGCTAAAACTGACGCTATTGACCTCG
>NZ_CAWUDG010000021.1:0-79094 GCF_963920885.1 Anabaena sp. CCY 0017
AAGCGACAACCAAATCAGTATATTACCAGATGCGATCGCCCGTCTGCAAAATCTCGCCACACTGTATTTACGCGGCAACCCCATTGAAAAGCCACCACTGGAAGTTGTACAAAAAGGTCTAGAGGCAATTAGAGATTATTTCCGACAATTAGAGGCGGAAGGCACAGATTATCTGTATGAGGCTAAATTGCTGATTGTGGGTGAAGGTGGTGCAGGTAAAACTACTCTGGCAATTACCATTGCCTTATCTAGCTTTAACAATTATTGGCACAGCTATATTTATTGTCTTAATTGGGGTTTTACAACTGCGTCAAGATGACCGCTTATCTGAGATAAATACTGTAGATTTGATAAAAATGGTATTAGAACAATTACCTTTAATTGGCAATTTGATTAACCAGATTAAAGGTAAAAAATAAAATTACTGTACATAACGCGAAACCTAACCCCCTAACCCCCTTCCCTACTAGGGAAGGGGGGAAAATTTAAAGCCTCTCTCCTTGCAGGGGCTACGGTGTACACACAAGTGATCTGATCCCCCTAAATCCCCCTAAACCCCTTCGGGGATGCGCCTTCGGCGTAGAAAAAGGGGGACTTTGATTCTAGTTCCCCCCTTATCAAGGGGGGTTAGGGGGGATCGAAACGCTCTTAGGCAACTTGATAAGACTTGTGTGTACACGGTAGCCTTGCAGGGGAGAGGAATGGAAGTGGGGTTTTCCAGATCCCGTGAAAAGTCAGATTGGGGATCTATATTTGCTACTTATAGCACCTGCTTTAAGAAGGATACTAAATCGTTAGGTTCTAAGGATTTGAGGGTGTTAAATACTTCTGTTGCAGGTTGAGAAAGGCTATAGTCATGGGGAATAGCAATGATTGTAGTTCCCAACCTTTCAGCTAACACAGACCAAAAAGCCACCTTAGCTTCAGGTTTCATTGCGCCATACTCACCTGTGGGAATTGTGGTTCCGCCTTGTGCAAGTTCTACTGTGGCTTTGGTAGGATGTGGATCAAGCATGATTTCATCTTGATCATTTTTTGTAGCTGGTAGCAAGTCACGCAAGGCATAAAGTTGTTCTTCTGGGGAAACTTGCTGAATTTGTGCTACTAACTCTGCTGGTTTTTGTGTTGGTAAGGCATCTATCATATCAGCAGGAAGTTGATTAGCAATTTGGGTATAAAGTCGCCCTATTACTGCTAATCTATCGTCTATATCCAACTGTTTAAATTTGGATGCGCTTTGCTGAACAGGGTTAATGTTGGTAGATGTCATAAAAGCCTCCAGTTTGATGATATTTTTGCTCTAAAAAGGTGGGAAATTTAATTTTTGGCCTTTTTTAAGGTTAGAAATTTATGTTCTATGTCAGGCACTATAGAAAGATAGAGAATTATTGCAAAATATAATGTTTTAAGCCACCCATAGGATGGATGAAATGTCAATATTTTATGTTTGGTAAATTGATTTCTGAGGCGGGTATTTGGGTGATGGGGAAGAGTATCGAACCACAGAGGCGCAGAGGTCGCAGAGGAGGAGGAGGTAAGCGGCGATTCTACCTCATAAACCTGCAATACGCGTAAACCTTCAATTATGATTGCTCAAATGAGTCTAAATCGCTACGATCTGCTTTGCAGCAGCGCTGAGTGCAAAGCACACGCTCCGCGAACGCTATCGCATTATAAATTTATCGCGCTGACTATGGCAAAGCCAGACCCTCCACTCACTGGAGATTCATTAATCAAAGAAGTCTGTCGCCGGATTCGAGTAGCCCGCAGTTATTGGGATGCTCATAATAATGCTGCTTGTCGGGGTGAAAGAGACCGTGCTTTAGCCCTCTACAACACATTAACCAAAGAACAAAAACAGCAAATCCCGCAAGCATTGCGGGTATGGTTACGCTATCGTAGTGAGAAATACTTTGGCGAACACCGCACACCGCCCAAATCGGCACGAAAATCGTCTAAGGGCTAATAGTCGAAGATTTATTAAATCGCCTTGATATTGTTCAAACACAACGATTACTGCAACAATTAGTGAGTTTGTGGGTTTAATAGCCGTAACGAGAGAAATTATGAAATCATTACTTCGTCGGGGTAAAGCATTCGGTATAGTTACTACTGCTGTATTATTGAGTTTATTTGGTAGCATCACATCTGTCTTGGCATTATCGCAAGAACAAATTAAACAAAAACTTGATGCTGTACCAGTATATTTAATCACTAATGAGGAAGGTTCACCATTAACTCGTTCTGTTCCAGCCGAGCAAAACGGCCAAAAAGCTATGACAGTGGCTGGTGTTTATATGAGTCAACAAGAAGCTGAGGCTGTAATTACCGAATTACAAAGTGCCAAAAATAAAGACCAACGATTGACGGATTTAGTAAAAAATTTACAAGTAGAAGTTGTACCACTGGGATTTATTTATCAAAAATTAAAACAGTCTGAAAATAAGCCAGATTCCGTCGTATTTGCGCTGCAACCAGTAAAACAAGAAGTAACAGCAGCAAAAGACTTACTGCGCCAAAGTGGTGAAAAAGTTGAGCAGTTTCCCGGTGTACCTGTATTTGTGGTTAGATTTGCTCCCGATGAAGGGTATGTAGCTATCAAATCAAATTCTGATAGTCAAGAACTAATCCCGATGTTCTTAAGTAAGCAAGATGCACAAGGTTTGTTAAATCGAGTTAAACCTGAGTTTTCCAAGGCTGAAATTCAAGTCATCGATATCGATTCAGTCATTGAAAATTTAGAAAAAAAGAATGATGAATGGTTCAAGCAAGTGGTTATTGTGCCATCTCCAGAGTCGAGAAAGTTGCTTGAAAGATTACCTCGGAAATGAAGAGAGTGCTGAGTGGGGAGACGCGATTTATCGCGTCTGTACAAGGGAATGGGGAGAGTGCTGAGTGAAGAGCGTTTACAATTTAAATCCCCCTTTTTGAGGGGGATTTGGGGGAATTTAGAATGTTTTGCTACCAACTAGAGTATTTTTCAAACATCCTCTTACAACAGTTTTAAGTTTGAGAAAATAAACTCTTGAGTTGAAGTTTTTCCGGCTGTTTCAGTGCGAATCTCGCGACGATTTAAAATGAAATATTCACCAACTTTTTCATATTCGTCGGTAAACTCACTTCTACCACCTTTTTGTTCCCCTGTTTTGGGGTCATGGTATACAGAGTCATAAGTGTGAGACAAGTAACCTGCGCCAGTGTCATGACTGCTGAAAGTGTCAATGGTTACATAAGTACCGTGGATTAAACGGTGAACGTGGCAAACTTCATTATTGCGAACTTTATATTTATCGCCTTCACCTTTACCACCAACTAAAATTTCAGTTGCACCAGTTTCGTCTGTGTCACCATAGCTGAATTGGTTGGCGCTGTGGGTATCTTCAAAGCTACGACGGACACGGTGAATCGCAATTTCCCAAGCTTGTCCGTGGATGGCTTTTTTGGCTTGCTCATCTTCTACGTCCAATACTTCGGCTTTGAGATTACCGTCAATGACTACTTTACCTGTTAATACTTTGTCATCATATTTATAAGTAATATCTGCGGTATAACCGGGAAAAGTGTTGTCCCAAGTGTAGCGATTTTCATAAGCAGCTTGGAAAAGTTCCCGCGCTGAAAGTTTTGTGATTGTCATAAGCTCTCCTAGCTTGACTAGCTATATTAGCGTTTTATCTTGGCTAGTATTAGCATAGAGGTAATTATGAAGCTTCGCATAGTCCCCAAGTGGGTACACTTATGCCTAATTCTCTTTACGTTGTATTTCAAGCGATCGCAAATGTCAAGAACGAGGAGCAACTAAGACTGGCTCTCATGGATAAAATTGGTGAGTATTTTGGCGTACAACATTGCGGTATCTATCTGATTGATGAACAGCCAAATTCAGAAATGAATGTTCAGACTATTCCCGCAGTCTGTATGGAGAATAACCCAGTCGGGCGCTATGTGGTGGAACGGCACGCTCCCGCCCATGAACAATTAATATTATCACCAGGAGATTGGAAACATTTCTGTTCGCGTCAAGACCATGAACACGTGATGACTGGGCCGATTGTTTGCGATGGTCAGCTTGTGGGTACGTTAAATTTAGCCCGCAATCAAGGAACTGAAGCTTTTAATGCCGATGATATCGCGGATTTAAGTGCTTTGTGCATTCATTTATCAGCCAAACTTGCCACTCTGCGAGCCAAAGAAGCAAAAATATCCAATTCGTTGTTAGTAAGTCCTTTAACCGCCCGTGAGCTAGAAATTGCTGAGTTGGTAGCCCAGGGGTTAACGAATGCGGAAATTGGTCGCAGATTGTGGATAACGCAAAATTCTGTCAAGCAAGCCCTCAAACGGATGTTTCGGAAGCTTGGTGTTTCAGCTCGGAGTGAAATGGTGGCAAAATTACATTTAATTTCTCTTAATTAGTTATCAGGGCGGGTGTACAGAGATTTGCATTTTCCTACAAATAACTTCGGCGAACCCGCCCCTACATTTTTTAAGGACGAGGCGCGTTGAATGCGTCCCAGGCGGCTTGAGCTGCATCTTGCAAGCGATCGCCAAAATCTGTTACTTCTTTAACTAGCAAGTGCCAGTTTCTCTCTGTTTCTTCTTGCATATTAGCCCAAGAATTCTCCAGGCGATCGCGCGAAATCAGTTTTTCCCGTTCAATAGCTTCTCTGGCTTGGCGCACAGCATTCAAATAAGTTTCACGCGTGAGAGTCCCGGCTGAATCAGCCTCACTTTGAGCGCGTCTTTTCAGCGCTTCAATCAACGCTTTAGTTTCACGCTTAATTTCATCAGTCTCACCAGCCATTTCGGTTTCTACCATTTCGTCAGTTTGAGGACTGATTTCCACAATTGCTGTAGATTCTCTGGGTTCGTTGTTGTGAGGATTCATAATCTAATATCCTTAATTGCAAAACTTCTGTTTCTGTTTAGAACTACAAACACGGTTTATTTGCCAAATCTTAGATATTTTCGGCATCTTTTCTTAGTCAGGTCTCTTCCCCAACTTGATTATGCAAATGAAATCTGCAATAGCTTAATAAGCCGTTCTTGGCAATTCTCGCTCTAATTTTAGTAATTCTTCAACTCGTGCTTCCGTAGCTGGGTGACTAGAGAATAAGCTACCTAAAAAGTCTCCCGAAATTGGATTAATAATCAATAACGGTTCAAAAGAGGGGTTAGCATTTAAAGGTAGTTGCTTGGCTGTAGCTTCTAACCTTTGCAGCGCCTGAGCCAAAGCGCGAGGATTCCCCGTCAATCTAGCAGCACCAGCATCGGCGGAAAACTCTCGTGTGCGGGAAATGGCTAGTTGAATAATTGTGGCAGCTATGGGTGCAAGTATTACAGTTAACAAAACACCGAAAATATTTCCACCTCTGTTACCATCTCGCGAACCAGAACCACCAAACCATAAACTGTAACTCACCATTTGTGCCAAAAACGATATCGCCCCGGCAATTGTGGCCGCAACAGCTTGGGTAAGGGTATCACGATTAGTAATATGAGTCAGTTCGTGAGCAATTACGCCTTCGAGTTCATCATCTGGTAATATATTCAAAATGCCTTCAGTAACGGCTACAGCCGCGTGTTCGGGGTCACGTCCCGTAGCGAAAGCGTTGGCAGTTTGACTAGGAACAATGTAAACTCCTGGCATGGGAATATTGGCGCGATCGCTCAATTTCCGTACCATACGATAAAGTCCCGGTGCTTGGGCTTCAGTCACAGGACGGGCGCGGTAGACTCTCAACGCAATCTGATCTGATTGATACCAAGAAAATAGGTTTGTGGCTGCGGCTAAACCGATGCCGATCATTAAGCCACCAGTACCGCCAATTATCCAGTAGCTAATAGCAATTAAAAGACCACTCAGAACAGCCAGCAAAGCAACCGTTTTCAATTGATTGTTCATAATTCTGCTCTCCCGCTAATGCTGCATTAGGTTTTTGAGACAACAGCATTAATTAAGTCGCATTTTTATTGTATCTAGCCAAACTCAGATATTTGTACAGAAAACCTCTCATCTTGAGTACGGATTTCCCGCTTAAACTTTGGCATAGTATTTACACTTATATAAGCCTGGTTAGTTTTTTTAGCTACTTTTTTCCATAAGAAAATATGTATACTTTCCTAAAAAAGGATATACTTTAGAGGTAGTAACAATTATATTTAAAGTAGTTTCCCGCAGACTTTCAGGGTAAAAAATCGTAAGGCAAGTATAGTAACATTAACTACTTGAATTTGTCAATACCTTTTTAACTGATAGACTACCTTGTGATCAAAGTTTAAGTCACACGCTTAATCATATCACAATATAATGTTTAACCAAGCAGCACGATTAAACGTGTATAAACAATGCCAGATACTTCAAATTTAATTTCCGAATTTGAAACATTATTTAGACAAAAATTAAAATTAAACAACTGTAAGCTGAAAAAGAAAAAGCAAGAGAATAATTATGAAATTATAACTCCAGCCAAAGATATTTTTCTCATGTCCTGGTGCGATTTTCCAGACATTAACTTGATATATCAACCAATAGGGGTACGCACACAGCAAACTGGAGTTTACGAACGAGCCATCCGTTCCCACATTAGTTTCTGTTTGAATAGTATCAAAGATAATACACAGACTGCTGTATAGATTTAATCAGATTTGGGGTGGGTAGCACTCACCCTCAAGCATTACTTCATCTTTTTACAATATACTCTTCATCATCTAGGCGATTGGAATCATTTGTAATGCTGGTGTATTGGTAATGGTTGCGATATTCTTTTAACGCCCAATCAGTAATATCTTCTTTACGGTTTGTTCCGTCTTCGTCGTAGTTATAAAAAGGTAAACATTGCGCTTTTTCAAAAGCAAAATTCAAAGCCAGAATAAACTTTGAAATAAAAATTCCAACGGTAAGACAAATAACCTGATTTTCTTGTTCAGTTTCAGGAGTAGGGGCGCAAGGCCTTGCGCCCCTACTGCTTGGTCTATGGTCAACCCTAAGCAAATTTACTCATGTTCTAATTTATCAGCAATCACTCGCAGAGCTAAAGCCTGAACATTCAATATAGCTTGTTGTTGAGTAAAAGCATACACTAAAACACCAGGTATTTCTAAAATTTCTGCAATCCAACGACCGTCATCTTCTTGTTCAACTTCAATTGTAAACTGAGAGGGTATTGAGCTTTGCATGAAATCATCTCTAGACTCTTTTTTTAACAAATATATTAAAACTCCTCCCACCTGAATACCAAATACATTATGAGTTGCACCAGACAGCTTGGGGTTTTTGCGAACATTCCCTGCTAAATCAACGTCTTGACTGCCATATAAAAAGTATTCCGAACAGATTTTGCGGGATAATAAAAAATTACTTCCAAATCACACAGCTTTTATGAGTAATAAACCCAAAATTATTGTCTTAGATGATGACCCTACAGGATCGCAAACAGTCCATAGTTGCTTACTGCTGATGCACTGGGATGTGGACACTTTACGCCTTGGCTTGCAAGATAATTCACCCATTTTCTTTGTCTTGACCAATACGAGATCCTTACCTCCAGAGTCAGCAACATCTGTGACTAGAGAAGTTTGTCAAAATTTAAAACTGGCTTTAGCGGCAGAAAATATCACTGATTTCTTAATTGTTAGCCGTTCTGATTCTACACTCAGGGGACATTATCCCATCGAAACTGATGCGATCGCTCAAGAACTTGGCCCCTTTGATGCTCATTTTCTTGTCCCTGCATTTTTCGAGGGTGGACGCATCACCCGTGACAGCGTACATTACCTGATAATTGATGATGTACCTACCCCAGTACATGAAACAGAATTTGCCCGTGATTCGGTGTTCAGCTACCATCATAGTTACTTACCTAAGTACGTAGAAGAAAAAACCCAAGGGCGGATTCAGGCGGAATCTGTAACTAGATTTTTACTTGATGATATCCGGGCGGGTAGTTTAGAACGCTTATTACAACTCAGTCATAATCAGTGCGCTGTGGTAGATGGTGAAACTCAATCTGACCTCAATTCTTTTGCTGTGGATGTGCTAACAGCAGCAAGTCAAGGAAAACGCTTTTTGTTTCGCAGTGCTGCCAGTATTTTAACAGCTTTGGCTGCCTTACCTCCTCAACCCATTGCCGCAGAAAATATGGCGGAATATGTGCGCGGAGGTAAACCAGGGGCGATAATTGTGGGTTCCCACGTCAAAAAAACAACTCAGCAGTTGCATTCGTTATTGCAAGTTGAGGGGACGGCGGGAATTGAAGTTGATGTGGCGCGGTTACTTGATTATGGAGTTAAGGAATCGGCTAAATTGCTAACGGAGATTTCAGAAAGTATAAAATTAGCCCATGCTGCTGGTAAAACCCCAGTAGTTTATACTAGTCGTCAGGAACTCACTTTTAAAGATGTCACTACCAGATTAGAGTTTGGCGTGAAAGTTTCTAGTTTATTGATGGATATTGTGCGGAGTTTACCAGCTGATATTGGTTTCTTAATCAGCAAGGGTGGAATTACCTCCAACGATGTGTTGAGTACGGGTCTGTCTTTAAATTCAGCCCGGTTACTGGGACAAATTCTAGCTGGTTGTTCAATGGTAATCACCACTTCAGAACATCCTCTGTTTCCCAATTTGCCCGTAGTGCTGTTTCCTGGTAATGTTGGCGATGCTGATGCCTTGGGGACTATTTACAAAAGACTAACTAAAAATACATAAGTAAAGATATTTTTGTATTTTGCAAATCACTTAATATTAGTAATTAATTGGTGTATCTCTTGGCTGGTGCTGCATGACTTCTGATTCTCACATCCCCAATTTAGAGCCAAATTCTGCACACTCTGATGCTGGGTCTAACTCTCAACTTTCGGATTTAGAAGTAAATCCTACCTTTGCTGACGATAGGGAGTCGAATTTGGATATTTCTGATGGCGATTCTCATGATATTATCCCGGATGCAGAGCTAAATTCTGTTATCCTTTATTTACAATCAAATTCTGATTCTGATGATCTAGAGTCAAATTCTAGCGGGACTGATTTGGTAGATTTGGATATTGACTCTCCTGACTCCATAACAGCAGAGAATAGGTTAAGAAACCATATTCAAGTGCAGTTAAAAACAGAGGGGGAAAGACTGTTAGTAATTTTGCCAACAGAATCTCAAATACCAGCCTCAGAACTCGCTTGGTCTGATATTTGGCAACAATTGAAGTTGCGCTTAAATGCAGGCGATCGCTTACGAACATCCAGCACACCAGTACATTTGATCGCCAAAGACCGCTTGTTAGATGGCAGACAACTGCAAGAATTCGCCGAAGCCTTCAGCGAAGCCCAATTAGAGTTAAAATCTGTAGCTACCAGTCGTCGCCAAACAGCGATCGCGGCTGTGACATCTGGCTACTCAGTCGAACAACTCCAACCCGAAACTTCACTCAATTCGGAGTTGAAAGTTGCAACTAAAACCTCCGCCGATGCCCTATATCTGGAAATGACTGTCCGTTCGGGGACAGAAATTCGTCATCCTGGAACAGTAATTCTTTTAGGAGATATAAATCCAGGTGGTATCGTAATTGCAGAGGGAGATATTGTAATATGGGGACGACTACGTGGAATTGCTCATGCGGGTGCTGGAGGCAATCGTGAGTGTCTGATTATGGCCTTGCAAATGGAACCAACCCAGTTGCGGATCGCAGATACTGTAGCTAGATCACCAGAAAAATCACCGATGCAGGTTTTTCCAGAAGTGGCGCACATTACGCCCGAAGGAATACGCATCGCCAGGGCTAATGATTTTTCCCGAAACCAATTAAATAGGATAAATCAGGTTCCATAAGTATTTACTATATTTCCTGAACCCTCATCGAGCGCAACTCTAACATGACTCGCATTATTGTGATTACCTCCGGTAAAGGAGGAGTGGGTAAAACCACCGTTTCCGCAAATTTAGGCATGACTTTAGCCAAAATTGGTCGTCAAGTTGCTTTAGTTGATGCCGATTTTGGTCTGAGAAATTTGGATTTGTTATTAGGATTAGAAAACCGCATTGTCTATACTGCGGTGGAAGTTCTGGCTAGGGAGTGCCGATTAGAACAGGCATTGGTGAAAGATAAACGACAACCCAATCTCGTATTACTACCAGCCGCCCAAAATCGTTCTAAAGATTCAGTTACTCCTGAACAAATGAAATTGTTAGTGAATGCACTAGCGCAAAAATTTCAGTACGTAATTATCGATAGTCCGGCTGGGATTGAAAACGGATTTAAAAATGCGATCGCCCCAGCCAAAGAAGCCCTGATTGTCACCACGCCGGAAATCTCCGCAGTTCGTGATGCTGACAGAGTAGTGGGTTTACTAGAAGCACAAGGCATTAAACGCGCCCATCTAATCATTAACCGCATCCGACCCGCAATGGTACGGGCAAATGATATGATGTCTGTGCAAGATGTTCAGGAACTTCTGGCAATACCCCTAATCGGGGTAATCCCTGATGATGAGCGTGTTATTGTTTCTACCAATCGCGGCGAACCTTTGGTATTAGGGGATACCCCCTCATTAGCTGCCTTAGCCTTTGATAATATTGCCCGTAGATTGGAAGGAGAAAAAGTCGATTTTCTTGATCTCGACGCACCCAGCGACAACATCTTCGCCCGTCTGCGAAAGTTGTTATGGACAAAAATTGGTTAACTCACTCATGTTCCAATCTCCGCACACCCATTGGCAATGATTCTTGAACTTATAGAACGATTATTTGTACGTACTCCTGACACCAGTCGCACTCAAGTGAAACGTCGCTTGCAACTGGTGATTGCCCACGACCGCGCTGATTTAGACCCTCAAAAGTTAGAAAAAATGCGACAAGAAATCCTAGAAATAGTTTGTCGCTATGTAGAAATCGAGACAGAAGGACTAGAGTTTTCTCTAGAAAGCAACCAACGCACCACAGCGTTAATTGCTAATTTACCCATCCGTCGAGTCAAAGAAGCCACAGATGAATTAGAAAACAGCGAAAAATCAGAGTAGTTTAGATTAATCACTATTCTAAGTAGGGTGTGTTGTCGCATAGCGCAACGCACCGTATTGACGCTCAACCGCCTTGACCGAAGGAATACTGAGACGAAAAAAATTCCCGATGTTTTTGGATCTCACAACGGGAATTAATCAATTTTTTGGGAATTTATCGAGAAGCAAATTGTGGGCCAGCCCAAACTTCGGTAATCTTTTTACCAAAAGTAATCGGCTGATCTGCATCTGTGGGATTTACAGTTTGACCATCAGTGGTAACTTGCACCAAAGGCCAGTCTTCTTCCCCCATTTCTCCCGCACGGAAAAGCGCATTATCTGGTTTGTTTTTACTCCAACCTAATAAAATCGCAATTTTCTCATGTTCATGTTCCTCACGCGCCGGAGCCACTGTATTAATATTATTTTTTTGCCGATCCCAAATGACTGCTTGATCGGTAGAATCGCCTGTGTTAAACTTACCCTCAAATTTACGGGCTAAGAAGCGATCGCTTTTTTCTGACCAGCTAACAGGAACTAAAACCCCTATTTTGCCACTCCTATCTGTATCGAGTGCTTCTAAGGATGAAAGCTTTTGCTTTAATAAAGGATCACTCACAGGCGCAGTTGAAGCCATCACCCGCAACAAATTAGTTTGCGTGTCCTCTACAAACATCACACTGCTAACTTTGCTGTTATACATTTCTGGTCTTACCTCTAGTTCCACCCGACTGTAAACCACATATCTACCATCAGGAGAAGTCACAGGGACACTACGATAGTGACGAACTCCCGAACCTCCATTGGCCGCAATCGCCTCCTGAGTCGCCAAAATCCATTTCCAAGGAATGGGATGGGGGCTACCGATGGGATCATTCTGTGCCATTTGCGCCTCATCCATTTCTTCGAGAACAGGTGTTTCCGGGGTTAAAATAGGTTCAAAATTTCCCGGTCTTGTTCTCAATGATTTAGCGGTCAATAAGCTATTACCCAGATTGAATGATTTTTCTAAGTTCAATTTACTAACAGACGTTTCTGGAACTGGTGCTAATTCCACTGCTGCGAATGGAAAATCTGCATCTACATCACTGCTAGAGAAAAAATCATCTGCTACTAAAGACTCAGTTTTGCTCGTTTGTAAGATTGACGGTTCCCTAATAGAAGCCATTAACAATGGCAGAGAATCAGATTTTTTAATTACGGCGGGTATGGGAGATGTTGTTAATAATTCAACTAAATAAGGTTCATTCATGGTAGCCACTGCTGACGGTACAGAATTAAATGCTGCCGTTGCGCCAGTAATTTTCGTGACTACTTTTGATTGTTTGGCTGAACTAGAGTGACCTGAGATTGCGACTAAGGGTGCAATCAGCATCACAAGGGCAACATAATTGAGAGATGGTTGAAGGCGGAACCAACCTGACAGCAAGAAGAGTTTGAGCATAAGTAGACTCTCTAGGGAGGGCGGGTGCTGTGTGAAGAGCAATGCCTAAGCAGTAAGGAAGCAGGCGATAATTACAGGTATAACAACAAACTTCTAGTTTTAGCCAGTAAAACTCAATAATTTCTTCAAAGTTTGCAGATTTTTACAAAACTTTAGTCTCATGTTTCAAACCTCATGGCTGAAAAATTGGCGAACAAAAATTGTGCAGATTAACTAAAAGTTACTGCATCAAATATGCTGTTGACACTACCCTGAATAGGTGACAACCTCAAATAAAGGCCTTTAGTTACAGGTATTAAACCTATGATGTTATAGGTTTAAATTACTGACGACATAGAGGCAGAGCAAAACGACTGAACTGTTGATACTGGCACTAGCAAAAGCTAAGGCGCTGGTGGTTTCCCTATTGATTCCTGATACAACAGAACTGACCCTGATAATGGGAGAAAAACTGAGGCGTGACTTTAAAATCTAGGAAGGGTGACGCACAACTTATAATACGAAAACAACACCGCTAGCATCCACCCTAAGATATAAATACGGCGCGCCGGCTAACTTGTTAGCCAGTCAACCTATTAAACATCTCCGACAAAGTAGAGACGTTGCATGGAAGGTTTGTACAACGGTTCCAAATAACGCATATTTTATTGTCACCAGATGTCTATGACATAAGTGTATCAAGATACCCTGATTTTCTCCAATATGACACCACTTTAGCATCAAAAAAATGAATTTCGCACTATTTTCTGGAAGAAGTCTGGGTAGTGGAAACCCTGGACTAGGGAAAATGTGCATTTATCAGCAAATGCAGACCCCTTCCTATCTATACCATTGTCAGGGATTGAGTACATATTACTGAAGTCGGCAAAAATCGCTTAAACTGCATCACCCAAGATAAAATTGTTTAAATTGGTTTGTAGTCAGGACTTTAGTCCTATTTTTTAAAGACATTGATTATTTCAAATGACCTACGCAATGAATAAGAACTAATGAAAGTAGTATTTTTTGGAACACCTCACTTCGCCGTTCCTACTCTAGAAAAATTACTGAATCAACCAGAGTTTGAAGTATTAGCCGTTGTTACCCAACCAGATAAACGTCGGGAACGAGGTAACAAACTTATCCCTTCACCAGTAAAAAACGTTGCCATTAACCACAACTTACCTGTATGGCAACCACAACGGATAAAAAAGGATACTGAAACTTTAACCCAACTTCGAGAATGTGATGCAGATGTATTTGTGGTTGTAGCCTATGGACAGATTTTATCCCCAGAAATCTTGGATATGCCCAAGCTGGGCTGCATTAATGTGCATGGCTCAATTTTACCCCAGTATCGTGGCGCAGCACCCATTCAGTGGTGTCTGTACAACGGTGAAAAAGAAACGGGGATCACTACAATGTTAATGGATGCCGGAATGGATACTGGGGCAATGCTATTGAAAGCAACTACACCGATTAGATTGCTAGATCATGCCCAGGATTTAGCCCAGAGGCTATGTGTCATTGGTGGAGATTTATTAGTAGAAACTCTGTTTAAACTGGAAAATCGGGAAATTGCACCTGTTCCCCAAGATGAAGCCGAAGCGACTTATGCTCCTTTGATTCAAAAGCATAACTATACTTTGGATTGGTCAAAGAGCGCTATTCAATTACATAACCAAATCAGAGGCTTTTACCCTAACTGCACAGCCACCTTTCGCAATCAAAGCATAAAAATTATTGCCTCCCTTCCGCTTGGTGATGCTTACGGTTATGAACCGACACCTGAATTAACAGAAATTTCCCAAAAATTGCCTGATTTATCAACTATATCAGGAAGTATAGGAGAAGTAGTAAGCATCGCCAAGGGAATTGGCGCTATTATCCAAACTGGTGAGGGTTTGCTACTTTTACGCGAGGTTCAGTTAGCTGGCAAACGTCCACAGTCGGGATGGGATTTTGTGAATGGGAACCGTTTAACGGTAGGAGAGGTTTTCGGCAATGGTTAAACTTCTAATTTTTCGTAGAAATTGCAAGACTCACAAGGGCCTTCTGGCTTGACAGCACAGCGCATAATTTCCGATTGGGCATTATAGCTACAGGTAGCATCACCAATTACCCAACGTCCTTTCACTAAAGTTTTCTCTGTGGGTCTTTTGGCAGACTGTACATAAAGAGCTACATTCCACAAGTGGTAACGTCCTGACTTCAATTGATATCTGTGGCGGCGTTCTAATACCGCATAGGTTTTACCTTCAAAATCGACGTAGTTTCCTGGTTGGGGTGTCCAATCGAGTTGGACTCTGCCGAGTGACTGACTGGGATGTGTCAGAATTACCTCGGTTGCTAAAGAGTCTGGCTCCATAAGTTTATGTGATGGGATTTACATCAATTATAAAGAAAAGTCCGAAAAGCTTATACCAAATTAACGCGATCGCCCGAAACGGGGCTTTGCCCATCGCTATTAATGAAGCAAAATATTTAGTCACAAATTTCTGCAATTCAATATTGTATAGTTACAAACCAATAATTGTCATAGATAACTCTAATATTTCCTACATATAAATTAACAAATATCAGCCATTTGAAAAAGCATTAAAGTAAATCCGCGCCCATGATATCGTTGATATATAAGCAACAGAGAGATTTCGGCATAAAAATTTTGCTCATTGCCTATGACTGTCGATGGCATTGTTTAAAGTTATGTAGCCTTTTAATGACCGACTGTAAGCTACTGCTGTAAACTATGCTTTGATATGATTCTTTCGCAGAGAAGAATACTGGAAAGGAGCCTTTTTCTCAATGTCTCATACCGTTAAAATTTACGATACCTGCATTGGCTGCACCCAGTGCGTCCGCGCTTGCCCTACAGACGTGTTGGAGATGGTTCCCTGGGATGGCTGTAAAGCTTCTCAACTTGCCGCTTCACCCCGCACCGAAGACTGTGTAGGATGTAAGCGTTGTGAAACTGCTTGCCCTACTGACTTTTTGAGCATCCGAGTTTATCTAGGTGCTGAAACAACTCGCAGCATGGGTCTAGCTTACTAGGGGATTTTCTGGAAATTCCTGATTGGTTCCACAACTGAGTGTTTCCATAGCAAGCTGCTTTAAGCTTGTAGGGTGGGTTCTGCTCACCCTACTAAAATTTTTCTTTTAGTTTAAAAATTCAAAAATCATAATACCTGGTAGCATAGGGAGCAACTTGCTCCTTTTTTTTTGGACAAAACGCCGCTTCTATGCTGGCAACTAGATTAAATTAAATTATATTCAAATCAGAGTGGTGTGAGTATGTGTGGAATCGTTGGGTATATAGGGACTCAAGCTGCAACAGATATTTTACTGGCTGGGCTAGAAAAACTGGAGTATCGGGGGTATGACTCCGCCGGTATCGCCACTGTCTGGGAAGGTGAAGTGGACTGTGTTCGCGCCAAAGGTAAACTACATAATTTACGTTCTAAACTCGAACAAATCGCCACTCCGGCTCAAATTGGGATTGGTCACACTCGTTGGGCGACTCATGGAAAGCCAGAAGAACACAACGCCCATCCCCATCTGGATATGGCTATGCGGGTGGCAGTGGTGCAAAATGGCATTGTGGAAAATTACCGCGAGTTACGAGAAGAACTCAAACAAAAAGGACACCAGTTTGTTTCCGAAACCGATACTGAAGTTATTCCCCATCTGATAGCTGAATTTTTAAAGCATCCTCCAGCGCCTCATCTCCCTAGTTCCCCATCTCCGCTTTTAGACGCAATTCGTCAAGCTGTTAACTATCTTAGGGGAGCGTTTGCGATCGCAGTTATTTCTGCTGACTACCCAGATGAATTGATTGCGGTTCGTCAACAAGCCCCCCTAGTCATTGGTTTTGGTCAAGGTGAATTCTTTTGCGCCTCCGACACTCCCGCAATTGTGGCTCATACGCGTGCCGTTTTGCCACTAGAAAATGGTGAAATTGCCCGAATGACACCGTTAGGAGTGGAAATTTACAACTTTGCTGGCGACAGGTTAAAGAAACAGCCCCGGATGCTGAATTTGAATCCCACGATGGTAGAAAAGCAGGGATTCAAACACTTTATGCTCAAAGAAATTTATGAGCAACCGGGAGTAGTCCGAGCCAGTTTAGCAGCTTATTTTGATACTGATAGTAATTCTGCTGAGTCAGTTTCACCAATTAACCTCGGCTTACCTCCTGAATTTTACGCAGACTTAGAACAAATTAATATCGTTGCCTGTGGTACAAGTTGGCACGCCGCATTATTAGGAAAATACTTAATTGAACAACTAGCGGGAATTTCCACTCAGGTACATTATGCTTCTGAGTATCGCTATGCACCCTCACCTTTAACAGCAAATACCTTAATTATTGGTGTTACCCAATCCGGTGAAACTGCTGATACCCTAGCAGCTTTGGGTATGGAAAAAGAACGTCGTCAGGGGAAAGAACTCAAGTATCAAGCTCGACTATTAGGGATTACCAATCGCCCAGAAAGCAGCCTGGGGTTAATGGTTCCCCATGTGATCAACACCTTAGCAGGAATTGAAATTGGGGTAGCAGCAACGAAAACTTTTACCGCCCAATTGATGGCATTTTACGCTTTGGCGTTAGATTTAGCGGCTCGTCGTCAGACAGTTTCCCCAGAAAGATTAGCAGAAATTATTCACGGTTTGCGCCAAATTCCTCAAGAAATTGAGGCGACTTTGCAAAGTCAAGAAACTTTAACTGAACATTTAGCACATGAGTTTGCAGACACAACAGATTTTATATTTTTAGGTAGGGGGATCAACTTTCCCATTGCTTTAGAAGGGGCGTTAAAATTAAAGGAAATCAGCTATATTCATGCTGAAGGTTATCCTGCGGGGGAAATGAAACATGGCCCCATTGCGTTATTAGAAGCGAAAGTTCCAGTCGTTGCGATCGCAGTTCCTGGTAATGTATATGAAAAGGTGCTTTCTAATGCCCAAGAAGCCAAAGCCAGAGATTCCCGCTTAATTGGTGTGACTCCTAGCAATGATGGCGAAGCGGCGGAAATCTTTAATGATTTGCTCCCGGTTTCGGAAGTAGATGAATTACTCTCACCGATTCTGACTGTGATTCCTTTACAACTTTTGGCTTATCATATTGCAGCGCGTCGCGGTTTGGATGTTGACCAGCCCCGGAATTTAGCCAAATCAGTCACAGTCGAATAGCATAAATTTATACTTTTAACTCAAGTATAAATACATAAAAAATGAGGGATAAATAAAAAAGTTGCACAACACATAAAAAAATTATACAATTTATCCTGTGGGTGCATGTGTAAGCATTTACAGGAGTTTTTATGGCAACTATTGATCAATAGTTGATTGAGGTATTAATAGTATTTCATCAATGCGATCACATCCCTCAAAAACTAAAATTACTGATTCGGCTTTTTATGGTTGGTGAGTAATCTCCATTGAATCTGGAAACAAATAGTGCCAAATTATTACAGGGCTGGCTTTTAGGAAATTGTACAACTTTATTTTTTGAGGTTTAGGTAAATCTCAACGTAAATGTAACGCTTACCAGCGTTAAAATTGTAGGATTTTTTTATCCTTGTAGAAGAAAAAGCGGATCTTATAAAGAAGTGAAATCAAATGAGTGATAATCAACGGGTAATTCATGCTGAACCAACTAAAGATTTATTCATCTATATGTTGGTGCGAGATATACCGCTTATTCGTGCGATTATCGATCTTATTGACAATTCAGTAGATGGCGCAACTCATTTACAGAGCAATGAGAATTATGAAGGGCTTTGGATAAAATTGTAGTTAACAAAGATAAATTTGAAATTCAAGATAATTGTGGAGGAATAACAGTCAAGGACGCAGAGGAGTATGCTTTCAAATTTGGAAGAGCCAATGATGCTGAAGTAACACCCAAATCAATTGGAAGATTTGGAATTGGGATGAAGCGAGCTTTTTTCAAGATAGGGCAAAAATTTACAGTTGAATCAACTACCTCTAGCTCAAAATTTATAGTTTCAGAAGATGTAGAGGAATGGAAGAAGAAAGACGAATGGACATTGGAATTTTTATCAGTTGAAGAAGATGGTGATTACGAATCCAGTGAAATCGGCACTCGAATATTAATTGAAAAATTGCATGAAAGTGTGTCAGATGACTTAGGATTAGATAATTTTATATCGCAATTAAGCCAAGAGTTAACAATCGCATATTCATTAAAAATAGAAAAAGGATTAAGCATTAGTATAAATAATGAAGACCTGCCTCCCACTACCCTTAATTTTCGTACTTCTGACAAGATTAAAGTTGCAAAATTTGAAAAGGAATATGAATTCTTTGGAAGTCGTGTAATAGATACGCCAGTGCGGGTTCGTTTGTATGCTGGTGTATCAGATAGAAAACTAAATGAAGGTGGATGGTATGTATTCTGCAATGAACGGATGGTTCTTCAAGCTGATCAAACTGAAATAACGGGCTGGGGTACAAAAAATGGTTTCCCAAAATATCATGCTGACTTTGCATTCTTTCGAGGCTATGCTTTCTTCGAGTCTGATGATGCAGCCTATTTGCCTTGGACGACGACAAAAACAGGGATTGACTACGACTCACCAATCTACAAATCCATCAAACAAGAAATATCTCAAGTAACAGTTCCCGTTATTACATTTTTAAGAAAAATGGCAGATGAAAAGAGCCGTGTAGAGCGTGGTGAACTGTCTGAGAGTTTACTTGAGCAATCGTATTTGGACACTTTACCTCATTCTGTATTTCAAGCAGAGACAACTATAACTTTTGAAATTCCTGATCAATCAGAAATTCCTCTTAGCCAGAAGCGTGGAACTATACAATACAACAAATCAATTGAAGAAATTAATCGAGTCAAAGAATTATTAGATGTTTCCTCAAACAAAGACGTTGGTGAAAAAACGTTTGATTACTATTTATTGAATGAAGGATAAAGATTATGGCTGGTAGCTATTCAAGAATTAATTATAGTCTTCGTCCTGCAAAAGCAGTTGAAAGAAAGATTATCTGTGATTCTCTCCGATGTTTAAGTCCGTTCGGAGAACTTACAACTTATAGATATGTAGGTTTTGGCTCAACTTACTTTAGTGACTTTATTCTTTTTCACAAATCCTTACATATTGAGGACATGATAAGTATAGAAAAAGATAAAGATGCTAAAAAACGGTTCGATTTTAATAAACCTTTTGGGTGTATTAAAATCAAGTATGGAGATTCCTATGAAGTTCTGCCGACAATTGAATGGAATAAGAAATCGATTGTATGGCTTGATTATGATAGCCCACTAGAAACAAGTATTCTAGATGATATTGATACTCTTACAAGCAAATTAGTATCTGGAAGTGTTTTAATTGTTACAGTTAGTGCAGAACCAGATAGACCCCCAGCGGAAGGTCTTAGTCAAGATGGGATAGATAAATTTAGAGAAGATAAATTACATAAAAGACTGCCTAATGAAAAAATCCCCATTGACGTAAAACCAATTGATTTGACTGGGCAAAAACTAGCACATTTGTATCAGAGAATCATTAATAATCAATTGCAACAAAGTGTTAGTATATTCAACTCAGCACGTTCTGAAAACCAAAAGCTTAATTGTAAGCAAATTTTTGATTTCCGTTATGCTGATGGTTCTCGCATGTTAACAGTTGGATGGCTCTTTTTTGAAAAGAGCGACTATAATTTGACCAAAGAATGTAAATTTAGTAACAAGTTTAATACAATAGAAGATAATCCTTATGAAATAAAAGTGCCAAACCTTACACTTAAGGAAATTCGGTATCTAGATAGTCAAATGCCTACAGATGATTGCAATACTGTAGAGCGAATTTGTATCCCCCTGAAGGATGTTAAATCCTATGCAGAATTGTATAAATACTTTCCTGCTTTTGCGGAAATGATTATGTAGCTACGACAAGATTTTTCTTTTGATAGATTGGAAGGGTAAGGGAAAAACATAGACTGCCTCCGCAGCTTGTAAAAATTTTATTTACGTAATAATCTATTGTAGCTATAGCTACAGGCTAAAAGCCTGTGAAAAGTTCACAAAATAGGCAGAAATCTGGATCATGTAGAAAATATTTCTGAAGATTGTGATCAATGCGTGAAAATTTACAGTATAATTGCTCTGATATAGTGCTTGCTCGGTAATTTTTCTCACACCAAAGTTAATAATAACTTTTTGCGGATCTCTCTAAAGATTCTTGTAAGACTACACTAGCGTCTTTCAGAATCAATATTAAAGATTTTCGTTTTTTTAATGTCCTGTTTTCCAACTCTTGAAATTAAAATGAAATTAATCAAAAAATCTGAAAAACTTCTCCTCGATAAAATTAAGCTGATGGAAGAAGCGGAAGAACAAGCTCTTACAGTGGAAACTCCTAATATTCCAGAACTAGAACCTATGGTTGAGGAATATCAAGATTATCTAGAAAATGGAGAAATTAACTATATTCCTTTACGGACTCATCCCATTATCCAATCTGTGGGCAACTCTGGTTGGCAAGTGTCCGATATTTGGAAGGATGTCAGAGTGGATAATTTCTCAAGTTAAACCTTTGTAGAGACGTTGCATAGAACGTCTCTACTGAAAACATCTCTTGTATATTTTATAGCCTAATTTTTTGATAAAAGAGTTGCAACTCTAAGTATATAAAATGCAAATAAAAGTTTTTTAGTAATTTGCTAGGTCTTGGTTTCTTTGGTGATAGGATATACGACTATAGATAGAATTAAAGTGCTGTAGCTGTGAAACAGAAGCCAAAATCAAGGATCGCTTTGCTTCGTGAAAGAGCAGGGCTAACCCAGCTTGAATTATCGCGTCTTGTCGGCGTGACTGAAAGCACTGTCCAAAATTGGGAAAGCGGTAGGACTGGGACAGACCATATTGAAAGAATCGTTAGGTTTTGCAAAGCCTTGAATTGCCAAGTCGAAGACCTAATTGAAGATATTAATGATTCATTAGAAAAGCCTATACCTGAACCAGGCTCATTAAGTGAAATACATAATTTGTTGGGTACTGAAGAGTCAGCCACAACTAGCAGTTCTGACACAAAAGTTACTCAAGAAGAAAGCGCAAATCTCAGATAATTCATAGTTGATTATTGAGAATTCTTACTTATGAGATGACGATTAGTTTGGTGTTGCTGCCAGAGACTATCAATAGTCACGAATTTATAGCCTTGCTGTATTAATTGCGGTATCAGTGTTTGAATTGTGGCTGCAACATCTTGTCCACCACAAATACCATCATGCAAAACAATTAGTGAACCGTTCTGAACTTGTTTGAGAACTCGTTGCACTACAGTAGTTACTCCTGGCCTTACCCAGTCTTCTGGTACAACACTCCACATGACTGGGCGGTATTTCCATTTAATGAATAATTGTAAGGTTTGGGGTGTAAATAAACCGTTAGGGGGTCGCACATCGCATACTTGTTCGGGTGTCAAGTCGCAAGCATTATAAATCGCAACTTGAGTTTTTTCTAAACTGTCTTGCAAATCATTTGGGGAAAGTGTAGGAAAAGAACGATGATCATAACCATGTAATCCGATCCAGTGTCCGCGATCGCATATCGCTTTGGCAATAGCTGGGTAACGGTTGACACAAGCACCCAACCAAAAAAAACTAGCTTTAATATTATAACGGTCTAATACAGCCAATACTTGGGGTGTGTATTCTGCGTGCGGTCCATCATCAAAAGTGAGTGCGATCGCCTTATTATAACCATTACCACTCCAAAGACAATTAGGAAAACTCGGTTGGAGAATGCGATAAAAAAATGGGAACAGTGGTGCTAGCTGCATTTTGAGTTTTTTGTAGCTTGTATTAGTCTAGCCTTAACAAAATTAAGATATTTATCGATTAGCCAAGTAAGTGCTTTTTAAATGGTATTTACAAAGGGATTTAAGACAACTCGTCAAACATAAAATCCCCTTTATGCGCCTCTCCTCACTGGATGTTTTTCGCGGTATCACCATTGCTGCTATGATTTTAGTCAACATGGCAGGAGTCGCAGGTGAAGTATACCCTCCCCTAGCTCATGCAGATTGGCACGGATGCACACCCACAGATTTAGTATTTCCCTTCTTCCTGTTTATTATCGGTGTTGCCATGTCCTTTTCCTTCTCAAAGTATAGCGAAAAAGTATACTTGCGAATATTCCGCCGTGCCGCTATCCTCTTTGTTTTGGGGTTGCTACTCAATGGCTTTTGGAATCAGGGAATTTGGACTTTTGACTTAAGTAATATTCGCATGATGGGAGTATTACAGCGTATCAGTTTAGCATACCTGTTTGCCTCTATTGCAGTTCTCAAACTACCACCCAAAGGACAATGGATATTAGCAGGTGCTTTACTCATCGGCTATTGGCTCACCATGATGTATATCCCAGTTCCCGACTATGGCGCAGGTGTACTGACTCGCACAGGTAACTTTGGTGCTTATATTGACAGGTTAATTATTCCCCAAGCCCACTTATACGCGGCTGATGGGTATGAAAGATTAGGAGATCCAGAGGGATTATTTAGCACCATTCCTGCTATTGTTAATGTTCTGGCTGGCTACTTTACAGGGGAATGGATACGCAATCAGCCAGTAAAAACACGTACAAGCATAGGATTAGCATTATTTGGTATTGGTTGTTTAATTATTGGTTGGACGTGGGGGTGGACATTCCCCATAAATAAAAAACTGTGGACAAGTTCCTATGTAGTATTCAGCAGTGGTTGGGCTTTATTATTGCTAGCAGCTTGCTATGAACTGATTGAAGTGCGACAGATACGGCGTTGGAGTAAGGCTTTTGAAATAATGGGATTAAATGCGATCGCACTCTTCACAGCATCCATTTTATTAATTAAAATCTTAGTCAGAACCAAAATCGGCACAGGTGAAACCGCCATCAGCACCTACAATTGGATTTACCAAAACATTTTCGCATCATGGGCGGGTACTTTAAACGGTTCATTCTTATTTGCCCTAGTCACCCTTTTATTCTGGTTAGCAATAGCTTATCTCATGTATCGCCAAAGCTGGTTTCTCAAAGTCTAACCTTTGCGCCTTTGCCTCCAATTTATCCATACTCTTCTTGTACTGTATAAATTCTTGTAACTTTCATGTTTTTAATACTTATACAAGGCTAGAACTTTAGCTAAAATAATGAAATTATTTGACTGATTTACATTGTATAAAGAAAGGTTCATTGTTGAATGGATACTTACAGCACTTCCTTCTGCTATGAGGTACACATAGCGGGCAAGATGCCCGCACCACAAGAGTTTTATCATTAATATCTGTACCTCATAACACCGGGAACTGCTGTATCATAGAGAGTGCCAATTAGGTGCTTCCCGTCGTCGCCTAGAAGATGCTGTAAGTTTGCATGACCAAAAACGTTGGACAGGTGCTACTTATCTGGGAGGTTATGCAGTTGAATGTGCGTTAAAATCTCTTATATGTTATGCAGTAAAAATTTTACACACATTTTTTTTAGCTAAACAAGATGAGGCATCATGATGGAGAATATAACCTTAATACCTGACGTTATTCAGAAATTTTTAACAGAAAATTTAATCTGTGAAGATGAACAGGTAAGAGTCAGTGTTAAACGTACTTCATTAGGTTGGCTAAAACTTAGGATCGTTACTAAAATCTTTGAAGGTAAATTTTTAATTGAACGTGAGCAACAAATAGATAACTTACTAACAAATCTTGACTCTAATTTAAATCTTGGTCAATATCCCATTGCTGGCTATGAATTACTAACTCCCCAGGAAGCAACAGAGCAACCTCCTGAATATATAAAATTACCTCTCTGGTCAGATATTTTGATGGCTCCAGAACCTGATGAGTCAGTGGAGGTAGATGAAGATATTCCTACTAAAAAACCTTTCATTGTGACTTTTTATTCTTTTAAGGGAGGTGTAGGTCGTTCCACAGCTTTAGGAGTAGTAGCAGGTATACTAGCAACCCGTAAGCGTCGCGTGGTTATGGTAGATTTTGACTTAGAAGCTCCTGGGATTTCAATTATGTTTCAGCAGGATATTGAAAATACTACTGAAGAAAAATTGGGAGTTTTAGATTATTTACATCAACGCTCCTTAACACCTGACCAAGATGTTCCTAATATTGCTGATTGTATCCAACAGATAAATTTACAAACTCGTGGCGAACTTTTTTTAGTTCCTGTAGGGGAGTATGACGAAAATTATATTCATCGGTTAGCTGATTTGGATATGCGCTCTTTTTACAGGTCTGGAAAGAATGCAGTTAAGCAACTGATAGAAGATATTAAACATCAATTAGAACCAGATGTAATTTTAATTGATGCTCGTCCAGGATTTAATGATGTAGGTGCGATCGCATTATTTGATTTAGCTGATACGGCTATAATTTGTTTCTCACCAACTGACCAAAGTTTTGAGGGACTGCGTTGGGTTGTACAAGCTGCTCGTAAACAACAAAAGTATCAAGATAAACCTGATGTAAGATTTCTTCTAACACCTGTACCAGCAGTTGCATCTGAACAGCATCAAATTTGGATAAATAAAGTTGAAAATTGGATTGAAGATAACTGGGGTTTACCAGATGAAATGACTGTTGGACAACTTTATTATGAAGTTCTCTATAATCCTAACATTGTAACTTTGTCTAGTCTAGTCAACAATTTACCTAAGAGTTTACTAGATGCTTATTTACCTATTTCCGACATTATTGATGCTAGCTTGCCAGATCCAGATGTTAAGCCTACTATTAAAACTGAAACAGTTGATGATCGCAGAAAAATCCTCCAAGAGTTAAAGTTTGAGGCAGCTACAGCACAAGAACTACAACCCAATGATATTCCGGCTATATTTCAACGTACAGAGGATTTTCCTAGATTTTTAAGTAATAGAACTTGGTTAATTCGTGGCGCTAAAGGAACAGGTAAAAGCCTATTGTTTAGACTGTTTGTAGAAAAATCAGATGCTGCAAAAGAACTAGCTCAATCTGATGTTAATTTAGCTCATGTTCATTTTATTCCAGGTCATGGTCAGCCTAGAGTATCAGGTACAATTCTAGAAAGTCTTGATCTAGAGAGCTATGAACAACAAGTCGGTGAGAATGACTGGCAACTTTTTTGGCTCAACTATGCTCTTTTACAACTGTGCCGTCATCAGCCAGAACTACGTTTACTCTCCAGTTTAGATGAAAAATTAGTGGCACTGAGTAATCAAGAACACCCTGCTCATGCCGAAATTATTTCATGGCTAGTAGAACGCTCACAATTACCAACTAAGCGCCCACAAGCATCAGACGAATTGCGTTTAATTGACAGATGGTTACAGCAGAAAAATCTAGTAATATGGTTACTTTACGATGAACTAGATGCTGGATTTGGTTCTACTCAAGAAGATTATGAGCGACGTAGACGTTCACTAGAAGCATTGCTTGCTTGGTGGTTGGAAAGTGGGACAAACTTAAAGCAGATTGTACCTAAGATATTTTTACGTGAAGATATTTGGAATCAACTCAACTTTACTAATACAGGACATTACAGTGGACGTTCACTTCAGCTACGTTGGGAAGAAGCTGATCTCTGGCGGCTTGTACTTCGCCAAGCTCTTAAAAGTTCTGAATCTCTAAGCAAATTTTTAGAAAAAACCTTGGGTGTGACTGTCGAGCGACTCGATATAATTGGGCTGGAGCAATTGCGTCAAAGTCTCTATCCTCTCTGGGGTGAAAGAATGGGGCGGACAAAAAAGGCTTACACTTATAATTGGGTTCGCACCCGTATCGCTGACGGTCATAATAATTGTTTCCCACGCAGTTTGATATTGCTCTTAGAAGAAGCAGTGAAAAAGGAAACAGACTTTGCTACCGAATATAGTTCCGATATAACTTTGCGTCCAAAAGCATTGATTGATGCTTTTCCCTATGTGTCTCACCAACGTGTAACCGAAGTGAGGAATGAATACCCTGAGCTGATAGAATTTTTAGACAAATTCCAAGGTGAACGCTCTCCTATTGATGAAGATAGGTTAGCTGAAATCTGGAAAGTTAAAGATGATGAATTAGCCCGTCGCATCAAGGATATGATGCTGGAAGCTGGTATTCTTACCGAACGCTTTGGTTCCAAATATCCGCCTCCTCGTACTTATACAGTTACTGAGTTATACCTGTATGGACTAGGGATGGTTCGTAAGGGACAAAGATAGCCCGCCAGAATATGTGTAAGTAAGTGGGTGCTAAAATTTTCCGCTATGTAACAGAATGTAAAATCAACAAAATCGTTGCGATTGCTTCATTTCACTTCGTTCCATTCGCAATGACATACATTCAGATTTTCACACCGGCCTACTTACCATTATTTTAGTGTTGCTTCCTAAATTATTTGATTTACCAAAACATTTTTGCATCGTGGGCGGGTAATCTGAACGGCTCATTCTTATTCGCCCTCATCACCCTCTTATTCTGGTTAGCAATAGCTTATCTCATATATCGCCAAAGCTGGTTTCTCAAAGTCTAACCTCTGCGCCTCTGCGTGAGATTATTCTACTATTTCCTCAAGCCACTCGATACGGAAATAACCTTACATCTTCGCCCTCGTCATGCGCCAGGAAAATCTGCTGAAACTGTAATATCGCTATAATTCCTTATTATCTTCAACCTCAAAAGTAGAAGAACCGTCGCCGATTTGGAGTTTTGTTTTTATGTCCTCTGGTAAGGAGTCAAAAGTTACCTGTATTTCGTAATTGTAGTATTCGTACTCTCGGTTGCCGAAACCGTGTTTCTCTAATGCGCGAACAGTCTCGACCATGAACACCGTATGAGAAGTACTGTCCCAGATGAATTTTCGCTTCCACAATCTCCTAGATGACTCCATAGTTGAACCATAATCATGCTCCCAGATGTCCTTGAGTGCTGTTTTAGCGGTTTCGTAGTCTTGGGGCTTTTTATCCTCTATCATGATGATTTCCTGCCTTAATCGTTGATGTTACATTGCTTAACATAGTTTTATTTATTTCCGCCAACTTATTTAAATTTCGAGCAGTTCCAGAAATACTGGAACCCTCAAAACAGATAGCTAAATTACCGCACTTTGCAAGTAAATTAAGTACACACATTAATATTATAAATCTTGTGGGGTGGGCATCTTGCCCGCCCTTGTGTACCTCACTTAGATGAAATATGCTTTATATAAAACCAGTCCTTACAATTTTAGCCAGTTAACTAATTTTCTTTACTTACCGCAAAACCTCCACTTCTTCAGCCACATTCATTTGGTCAAGAATTCCCCAAAGTTCCTGTAACATTGGCTCTAACCCTGTGCGGGTAACTGCTGAAATCAAGAAAACTGGAGACAACGATAGATGATTCAGTTCAGTAGCTAAAGCTTCTAAATCTACTGTTTCCCTATCAACCGCATCAATTTTATTCAGCACCAAAATTTGCGGACGCTTGGCTAAACCTCTTCCGTAGGCTTGTAACTCCTGCTTAATTGTCTTATATTCACCAATCACATCTTCGCTAGTCGCATCAATAAGGTGTAATAAAACCTTTGTGCGTTCAATGTGACGTAAAAAATCGTATCCCAAACCCGCACCGTGGGAAGCGCCTTCAATCAAACCAGGAATATCAGCAAAAACAGTACCATCCCCAGTGGGTTTTCTGACTACACCCAAATTAGGGATGAGAGTTGTGAAAGGATAGTCAGCAATTTTAGGACGTGCGGCTGATAGAGAAGAAATTAATGTAGATTTACCAGCATTTGGTAAGCCAATAATTCCAACTTCCGCCAAAAGTTTCAACTCTAAGCGCAGTACCAACATTTCTCCTGGGAGTCCAGGTAAAGCATATTCTGGGGCGCGGTTACGGTTACTCAAAAAATGCTGATTTCCCAATCCACCTTTTCCGCCCGCAGCTACTCGAAAACGTTGTCCAGGTTCAACTAAATCGCAGAGTAAAGCCCCTGTACTTCCATCATAAACAGACGTACCGCAGGGAATTTCAACGATTAAATCCTTACCATTAGCCCCGGTGCAGTTATTTGGTCCACCACGTCCACCACTATCAGCTTTAAAAAGATGTTTGTATCTGAAATCTAGCAAAGTTTGCAGGTTGGTATCAACTACAAAAATCACCGAACCACCTCGTCCCCCATTTCCTCCAGAGGGACCGCCTGCTGGTACATATTTCTCACGTCGGAAGGCGACGATACCATCGCCACCTTTACCAGCTTCAACTTCTATGAGTGCTTGGTCAATAAATTGCATATTTTTTCAATCCTGAGTCATGAGTTCTAAATTATAAGTTTTAATAAACCTGTAATTCCTTACTCTTTACTTGTAACTCAGCAATTAGGAAGAATGCACTCACTCAACACTCAAATATATGGTGAAATATCCTCACCACATTCATCTGCTAAATAGGAGAGGGCGCGAAAACGTAAACCTACTAGTTGCTCATACAATGGGTTGATTTGACACAATGGCGGTATGTGTACAATTTTGCGTCCAAATAGCGTGATATCCCTTTCAAAGGGACACTGGGAAGGAATCATTCTGCACAAGAAACGGGCTACTCTGGGGTCGTGGATTTCTAGCTCGTCTAACCAGTCACGCAGGGAACACAGTGATTCCTGGGGAGGTGCTTCTTCAGGTGCTGCTAGGCTGGAAACTTGTTCTGCTGGTGCTAGGGTGTGGCGTAAGGACTCTAGGGTGTCTTGTGGCTGTTCTAAAGCCCTGTACAGCTGCTGCATGACTTGATCTTCGCTGGGGGAATATGTACCATTAGCGATCGCCACCATCACAGCTGTCCGCGTAAAATTTTCGGCAGCTGGTGTTCTTTTACCCAACTTTGCAGCTAATTCTTCTGGTGTAATTAGCTCTAGTGAATCTAACTCAATCCCTAAAGCTAATTCTTCCTGTGTCAAACTGGTAATTAATTCCTGCTCTTCAGGATCAAAGTTACCATCTGCCCAAGCAATTGTCAGCAATCCACGTAACCAAGCGGTAATTTGTTCGCTGCTGTAAGGAGATTTCAATGCTGTTGTCATCGTCACGCCTCAAACTTTCTTGGTGAAAATTAAGCTACTTTAGATCATGATACACAGTAATTGTGCGCCTCGTGATTGCGTTAGCGGAGCTGACCCTTGTACAGCACGGCGGAAATAAACCAACCATTCCAAGCTTTTGTACGCCTGTATTGCAATACGCCCCTCCTCAAGAACGCCCTGCGGTAATAGGTATCGCTTTCTAGCCACTTCAACCGAAGTTATTTGAAGATTTATATTAAATATAGCTAAAATATATATTGATAATTTTTCTATTTAAACTAAAAAATATTCAGTGAATTTGTGTGATAAATGTCTTTTTCATGCAATCTAGACTTGATCTTAGCATCTCTCAAAAACTTTATTAATTAACCTTTGCTAATTTAAAGCTGCCTAAACCCAGAATTACAAACTCGAAATCAACATAAAATTTTAGTGCAACTGACTACAAATTTGATAGATTAATTAATGCAAAAGTATCTCAGATAGAATGCTATAAGAGATGCAAGTAGCACTAGATTGGCTAAACAACCCTCATTACTTGTCAATAAGTATACATGAAATTTTATTTTGGCATTGAGCATGAAGTGGCTTTCCTCAACCAAGAAGAAAAATTTGCTGATTTTTCCCAAACTAAATTCGCTGACTTTGATCAAATTGTGGAAAAACTGCCCACATACCCCAACGATTATGCACAATTACGGGTTGGCGATGCAGGGATTAGGCAAAAGAGATGGTATATTGAAGGGTTTGAACGATTTGCTGATTCTGACAAGGTGATTGATTGTCTACCTAAAGGTATCGAAATCAGAACCACTATCCAATCTAATATTCAAGGTGCTTTAACTGAATTAGCAGAAAGTTTTCACTTATTGCGTGAGGTAGCTAATAGCTACGGCTTTTCACCAGTTTTAACGAGTTTCAACCCCCATAAAACTGTATTTGAGCCTCAACCTCCTTTAAATGAGTATGAACTCAAACAGTTACAGACTTATCCTGATGAACGTACTGCTAATATTTACATGGTGACTTATGGACCAGATTTAAATATTTCTGTAGCAGATTTACCAATTGAAAATGTGATTGATATTGGTAAAAAGTTAACTTATTATAGTCCTTACATCGTTCCTTTTAGTTATAGCTCTCCCTTCTATAATGGGAAATTATGGGATGGTTTATCAGTCCGAACTTTTGTGCGAACTGGAAAAAGATCCGCAGCACTCGTGTTTGTGGAGAAACAAGAACAGCTAATTCATAGTATCCCTTCATTAACCAAAGTTGCCCGCATTCCGGCTGAAGTTGGACGCATTGAATTTAAAGCTTGTGATAGTTGTGATGATTTTGCTATTTATGGGGCTTTATTGGCATTATTAAAAGGTCTAATCTTAGATAAAACTTTGCTGGGTAGAGCAACTATACCTGACGCAAATTTACACCAAGTTTCCGCAAAAGAAGGCTTTGATAATGCAGATATTTTGGCTCATGCTGCACAGCTTTTACAAGTAGCTGAACTCTCTCTAGGCGATGATTTAGATGTGCATTTATTAACGCCATTAAAAAATATGTTAGCCGAGCGAAAAACTAAATCCCATGAGTTAATAGAGGCTTACCAAAGAGTAGGTTCTATAGAAGAAACACTCAAACAGACCTACCAAGGATAGAGGAATTCGATTTGATTTAGGAAAAAAATAAGTATTGTAGTGGCGTGAAAAAGCTAATTTTGTGCATAAGCATAAATATTGTGGGGTGGGCTTCTGGTTTCCCCAGAATAGGCAAGATGCCTATTAAAGTATTGAGTGTAAAGCCAGTTGTTTTCAGGCTTTGAGATATCAATACGTAACTGTTCTCACTCTTATGAAAACCGCTATATTAGTTACAGCAGTTTTCATGTATTTGAACCACATCTGTCGTAGGGGCGCAAGGCCTTGCGCCCCTACCGAGTGGTCTATTTACCTGAAAATACCTGTAAGTTCTGCTCAAAGGAAGTCTGTGTTTAATCATACTTCCTATTTTTTTGTTTAACTTTTCTATTTAATTTGAGGACTAATTGACCACAGGACGTTTTGAGAGCAATTCCTAAACGATAACCTCTACGGACTACATCTAAAGCAAAATATGGTAAGCGCAGTCGAAGTGGGTAGAACACAGGGAGATACAACCAGTAATAAGCCTTTTTTAAGTCGTTCCACTTTGAGCAAGTTTCTACATGGAGAAAATCTGAGATATCTACAACTAATCCTCTTCCTTGCTGCATCATCACATTCCGACCGTGGACATCATGAGGGTGGAGTCCTTGATTTTGGGCATAGTTGAGAGCTTCATCGATGTCCTGTATGACTTGTTTGGGAATAGGTAAACCCAAGTACATACAATCGTAGAGGGTGGTTCCATAAAGCCGTTTCAAAACTAAGAAGTTATCTTTGGCATAGAAACATTCAGAAAACGCTGGATGAGAGCCTAGACGATGGTAGACTTCTACTTCCTCTTCATAGCCTGGCCGCCCTGGGGCATAAATCTTGACTACAGACTCTGGGTAGTCTGGGTGATAGACTACTGCGGCGTAATTTCCTGCACCAAGCAGCCGCCAGGGTTGTGGAAGATAGTTAACCTTGACGGGATTACGGGGATTGATACTCTCAATTTGTAAGCTAGGTAGTAGTTGCTGATAGATACTTTCGAGCAGCTGCTGTGGGGGTGATTTGTCCATACCAAATAAATATTAGGAAAAATGCGATTTTGTGAGAGGCTAAAAATAGGTAACATAAGCTACATTTTTTTTAGTACACGGACAATTCAACGCGATCGCTAACTAGAAAACATAAAAAAATTAGTTCCCCTATTTATTGTTTTGCTTTAGAGTCTGATTTAATTTGCTGACTTGGCGGAATCCCTTCAATGGGAATTAATGCTTCCATCACAGCTTTGACAATTGGGGCGGCGACAGTAGAACCATAAGCATTTGCCCCTTTTGGCTCATCTGCTACTGCGAAAACTACATAGCGGGGAGATTCGACTGGCAAAATAGCTACGAAACTGGTAATTCTAGCACCGGGAATATAGCCTCCATTCGGACTGGCTTTTTGAGATGTGCCTGTTTTACCACCAATACGATAACCAGGAATTTCTGCTGGCTTGCCAGTGCCTACTGATACAACTGTTTCCATCATTTCCACCACCGTTTGAGCTGTGGATGCGGAGAAAATTTGGCGTGGTGTGGGAAGATTAGGTGCATAATGCATCTGCCCTTTGGTATCCACTAACCCTTGCACTACATGAGGGGTGACTAATTTACCGCCATTAGCTAAAGCGCCGTGCATTTGTACCAACTGTAAAGGCGTGACAGAAAAGCCTTGCCCAAAGGATGTCGTTGCGGCTTCAATGGCCGAACCGATAAACTCTTTTTGACCTTTGAGCTGTCCCCGAACTTCAAAAGGTAAATCTGTCTCCACAGTTTGCCCTAGTCCCAAGCGTTCTAGCCAGTTGTAATAAACAGTTGGTTTCATCCTTTGAATGATTCGTACCATGCCAATGTTGCTAGAAGTTTGCAGTATTTTCGCAATATTGATGTTTCCATAGCCATTGCGCCCAGCATTTCTGATGGTGTGCTTACCTATTTGAATAGAACCAGGATCATTAAATACATCATCTGCTTTAATGGCATCATTTTCTAACGCGATCGCTACATTTAAAGGCTTAAAAGTAGATCCCGGCTCATAAAGATCAGCCACTGTCCAGTTTCTAAATAGGGAAATATCAGCTTTAGAATATTCATTGGGGTCATAGTTAGGATAAGAAGTCAAAGCTAGCAAAGAACCATCTGAGGCATCCATGACAATTACCGCCCCACGTTTAGCCTGAAACTTCTGCATCTGTGATTGCAAAGCATTCCGCGCAACCCTCTGCAAACGGCTATCAATAGTTAGTTGCAGTCGCAAGTCGTCAAAATTTAAAAATCCTTCCGGGGCATGATTTGGCAGCAGTCTCCCATTACCCGCCCGACTCAGCTGCACTGTCTGCACAGAACGTTCTAATAACTTTTCTTGACTGTATTCCACACCAGCCTGACCACGACGATCCATATTTACGTAACCCACTACGTCTGCAACCACATTCTTTTGTGGGTAATAGCGGGAATATTTTTGAATCAATTCCAAACCATCTAAACGCAATGCTCTTACCCGGCCAGCATTTACTTCTGGTAGGGCAGAAGCTAGTGTAATCCCACTATTTCGGCTTTGAAAAGTTTTCACTAACTCAGTCGGGGTTTTCTCCAGGATGGGAGCTAGCCGTTCTGCCATCTGTTGATTAGACTGGTTAAACAGCTTGGGATGGGCATACAAGGTATAAACAGGGCGGTCAACAGCTAATACATTGTTACTGCGGTCTACAACTAGGCGACGAGGAACAAAAGGCCGTAACTGCACCATTTGCTGGTTGCGCGCCCTCTGCGTTAACTTTGTCCCCTGGACAATCTGCAACTGATACAAATTAATAGCTAACCCCAATCCTGCGGTCATGAAGATGCCCCAGATCATGAATAATCGGGATCTCGTATTTGGTATCTGGTCGGGAGTATTAGAAATAAATCTCAACCTTTGCATAAACCTCAAGAGAGAAGGCTTCTCTCGCCTTCTAAATGCTGGATTGCGAAAGTTTTTAACTTTTACTTTACTCGGTGTCTTTTGCATTAACTTGCTCAGTATTAATAATTAGTTATCGGAATATCTCGGATTTTAACTAGAACGGCGGAATTCCCCTTCCTCAACGAAGTAGCTACTTTGTATACACAAATGATTGAATTACAGAAAAAAGGGTGTGGGGTGTGGGGTGTAGGGTGTAGAAGAGCAACAATCAAAAACTTTAGTTCTGAGTTCAAAGCTCAGTTCAAAAAAAGGAATTGTATCGAGAATGGGGCGCGAGATACAAAGCGAAGCCACTGCGGTGGAAGGGTTCCCCGGCATAAAGCAAGTGACGCTCGTGGCTTCAATCCCATGTTTTTAAACGTGGGTTCCCCACACCCTACACCCTACACCCTATCCCCTACACCCTTTGAGAACACTGTTTATCACTCTAATATCCGAGTGGCGAGGGTGTGTTTTTCTCCGTTTCCAGATTTGGTTGTGTACTCAGGGGTATAGTATCCGAACTATAAGATGGAGATGTTATGGGCAAAAAAATTGTCCTGGCTGGCGTTGGTGACACTAGTCCGCCTGTCTCCTGTTCCGCTTCCTCAGCCATTTTGTTCTTGAGAGTGGCGTTGGTTGTAGTTAACTGCCGTTCATGAAGATGCAGGTCTTGCAGCCTGTTATATCCCTGACTCCATAATTTTTGAGAATATACTGTACCACCATAAACACATAAAGTTGCTACCACCAATAAAAACGTCACAACAGACGAATAACGATGTGAACTATATAACCGTATTAACCAAGAAGGTGCTGCTCCCGAAGTTGGCATCATAGGCAGACTACCTTCGCCTAACTTCTGATTTTTCTGAGTTAGTTTATTTGACGGAGTTTTCAGGAGAGAAACTGGTTGTTTCGCTAGCTCTGACAATCCGTTAGTACCAGAAACTGATAACTTTTTGGAAACACGCCGTTGTCTTTTTGAGGATACTGGCAAAGGTTCATCTGTAAGAGTAGATGTACTACCAACGGTTGATCCTAGACGCATGGAGCGCCCGTTCCCTAAAGATGGGGTGGAATTTCGCCGGAACCAAGTACCTGTTGTAGAAACAGCTGATTTACGAACCACAGTCATAAAATTTTTTAGGTTGAAAATATTGTGTTTTAGACCGTTTGCCTGTTTGGGCTAAGATGAAAATCTGCTTCTGTGTCAGCAAAGTGCTGTAAATGGCTACGATTAAAGCGGTAGCGGGGCGTTGAGCAGCGAATAAACCCAGTTGTTTCAAGCCTTTGAGCTATCAACATTGTCTTTAGCAGGTGCTATAACTTCTCTAATGATGGCATTAGCTGGGTATTGTAATACTTATAATCCGTGAGTAGCAATATTCTGTTTAAAGTATGGCAACAGAAGGTAGCAAGGGGCAAGACCTCGGAAAATCAAGATTTTGAATGTAATCTCTGAGTTGTCTAGCAAATTTATCGATAATTTGGCTATCCGCTTAATCTACTGCATAATAAGTAAACTCCAACAAATCAACTTAAAGTATTACTTTTGAAAATCTCAGTACAAGGCATTTTTAAAATTAGCAATAAATAGGTTATCTTATTCAACAGGCGAATTTTTTTTTAATCGCCATCATTTGGTGAAAGAGGAGTTTATGATGAAAAGAAAAATCTTTGGTTTTGTTCTAACTTTAGGGTTGGCTACTGTTCTGGGAGCCTGTGAACCTACTCCACCAGAGCCTACTGAAGCGCCACCTGCGGCTCCGGCTCCTGGTGAACCAACGGACGGTGCTACTCCTGCCCCTGCACCTGATACCACTCCATAAATTTTCTCAGTGGAAATTGCCCCCAAAAACTCTGAGTAATAGTATAATCTACTACAAAGATCAATTAATATAATTTTGGGTGAGTAGATAGTATCTTTTGGTTTAGTGGAATCAACTCTTTAATCAAGGCGGTAGGTCAAGGACACTGGTGAACATTGTTTCATCTGGAACCAAGTGTCCTTGCTATTACTTGCCCGGTGATGTCACTATTGAAGTGCCTTGGCAGTTAAGCGAATATATATAATCCTTTTGTAGGACAAAGTAGCTTTATGTTGCTACTACAATTTAGCACATCTCATTATTGTCGCAAAGCCCGTCTAGGGCTAGGCTATAAGCAAATTAATTATAAAACTGAAAATCTAACTCCTGGGTTGCATATCCTCCGAGTTAAGCCTCTCACAGGCTTAAAAACTCTGCCTGTCTTACTACCACAAATTGCAGGTCAACCGAATGCGATCGCTGATTCTACCGAAATCCTCAAATTTCTGGAAACTTACCAAACAGAACCATCGTTATTCTTACCTGACCATAAACAGCAGGCAGAAGCCTGGATGCTAGAAGATTGGTTAGATGAAAGCATCGGTACAGCCACAAGGTTTGTATATTATCAGTTTCGCGCAGGCGAAGGCAAGCAAATTGACCCTTCACTACTTAGCCAAACAGTAATTTCAGTTGTGCGCCAACAATATGGCATCAATCAGGCTAGTGTAGAATTAGCGAAAAATAGACTTGTCACTGCGTTGTCAGAGTTATCTAATCGCTGGCAAAAAAATGATTATTTAGTAGGTAATCAGCTAAGTGTAGCAGACATTAGCGCAGCTGCCTTACTGAGTCCCCTCGCACTCATTCCCCAGTATCGTCAAGGATATCCCTGGTTATTTGACCGCATTGTGCAAATCCATCAACTGTGTGATGAACCATTACCGCCAGGATTGTAAGGGGGTGGGAAATTGAGAAAGAACAAAAAAATATTTTCTGGTATTTTGATTGTCAGCACTAGCATTTTGGTGTGGTTAACTAGCACTTGGGGAACATCTGTAGTAGCATTACCACCACCAGAAGATATCCCCGAAGAAATATTACGGACAGAAATTATTCTAGACGCGCGATCGCCTGTTGATGGCAAACCCCTCAATGCTGCTGAATACGCAGAACTACAAGAACAGCTACAAGTCAGTCCTCCACCCAAGCTGAGTGCCGATTTACGGCAAACTATTTACCTGATACAGTTACGTAAAGCTTTACTACAAATTTTTCCTTTTTTAGATATTTGACCAATGTATGAACCGCTTTGGCGGTTCATATCTCTTTTTTCGTGAAACTAAAAAGGCCAGCATTGCACAGCTGGCCTAATATTTTTTCCGTATTGTCTTTTTAATAGAGTTAAAACCAAATTGCGCGTTCCCAAAACCAACGGGCAACCTTTCTTAACAATATTGTAACAGTCAACACAGTTTTTTTATAAAAATAAATAAAAAAAGATATGTCCGAACAAAAACAGCCTCTATCTTTGAGAATAAATATAAATACCAGACGGTAGAGATAGAGGCCTGGGGTAGGGTGCAGGGTGCAGGGTGTAGGGAGAAAGATTGTCGCTGGCTTCCCAACGAACTACGAATTACGAATTACGAACTACGAACTACGAATTACGAATTACGAACTACCAATTGTGGCTGTCCCCAAAGGATGCGCTCTTGCTTATAAATGGCAATACCTGGCTTGGCTCCTTTGGGTTTGTAAACGTGCTTGGGCTGAGTATAAACGACTGGTACTTGCTCACTCTGACGCGCACGACTGTAGTAAGCCGCAAGATTAGCTACAAATTGTAAGTCAGCTGCTTCTGGAACTGCACCTGGTTCTAAACGCAGTAACAGATGACTTCCCGGAATTTCTTGAGCGTGGAACCACAAATCATAATCTCCAGCTACGCGAAAGCTCAAGTGGTCATTTTGGCGATTGTTCCGACCGATTAAAACTTCAAAGTTGTTAGGGGTACGGTAACGATGAAAGTTTGTAGCGGCTGTTTCGCTGTTACTGCGGCTGCGGTATCCGGGATCTTCTAAATATTTTTGTCCAATTAACTCGTCGCGGATTTCTTCTAAAGCCTGCAAATCTTCTACTTTTTGGTAGTTTTCTATCTGAGCTATGGCAGCTTCTACTTGTTCTAAATAGCTAATCTCTGATTGTACATCAAAAAGTAACGGTTCCACAGCCGCACGAGCGCGTTTGAGTTTTTGGTGCTGTTTATAAAGGCGTTGGGCATTTTGAACCGCGTTTTTATCTGGTTGCAGAGCGATCGCTATGGGCTGTTCTGTCTCAAAATCATTCAGGATAATTTCTTTCATCCCTGGTTGCCATTTTTGCAGGTGAGACATCAACAAATCGGCTTTGGCTCGGTATTCATCCGCTTGGTCTGATTGCTGCAAGCGTTCTGAAAAGGTTTGGGCTTTATTACGTAATTTTACTAAAATATTATGTAACTTCTGGTTTAATTGATGCCGTAACTGAGCAAACACCTGCTGATTTAATTCGTCAGTGTAGTACCTGTTCAGTAAGGTTTGGATGTCTTTTTCTGGTGTAACTGCGCCCCAACCCATGACTGTATAACCATTTGCAGTCCAAGCTGGTTGAAATTTACTTAATTCCAAAGCTTGTAGCCATTCTTGCCATCGCTCAAATAGTCGTTGCCAATCTTCCGGTGTCAGCTGGTCTGTGGTAGTTTCTGGGGGTAAATTCGCTGCTAGAACCATAGACTCTACCAGTGCCGAACTCAAGCCACTATAACTTTTTAATAACTGTCGCTTGATTGCTCCAGGCACTAAACTCACCCGTTCTTGCCAGCGTTCTGGGGTTTCGTTCAAACTGGGAACAGGGCCAGTTAGTTTTGGTGGGGTTTCATAAGACTGCCCGGTTTGGATGGGACGGACGCTAGACTGATGCTGACCAACTTGATGGGCTGCTGTGATAATCATCTTGCTAGCATCGGTGAGGATGGCGTTGCTGTATTTGCCCATCACTTCTACATATATATGGTAGAGTGCCTCCTCTCCGGGACGGCGGGCAAATTGCAAATCCACAACACGCTCCCAAGGCGCGATCGCTTGAATGTCCACCAAGGCCAAACCACCTAATTGATGTACTAATTGTTGGCTAAAGGTGAAGGTATCTGGTAATCGTGGTGGTGGTTCGCTAATACAAATACGCGCCGCTTGGGGATGCCAGGAAATTTCTAGCCAATCCCTTTGTTTAAGCGTGCGTAATGCCACAGCGATAGTATAGCGATCGCGCTGATAAACTTGTTCTAATCGAGATGGCAGCCAGTGCGCGCGTAGTTCGCTACAAGAAGCTGTGAGAGTAGTATAGTCAACTGGTTGCACAAGAATTATGATTACTGATTACGTACTGAGCAATGCTGGTTCTTTCACCGTTTGCTGCAAAATTTGGGTGTAAAGTTCACCTAGCTGAGTGGCTACACCATCCCAACTAAATTTACTTTCTACGCGTTTTCTGCCAGCTTTACCTAATTCTTCTCCCCATTGTGGATTTAATAAAATGCGGTCAATCGCAGCTGCAAAGGCGGCTACATCTTGTGGTGGAGCTAACAAACCTGTAACTTCGGGAACCACCGTAAATTGAAGTCCACCCACATCACTGGCTATTACAGGTGTGCCACTGGCCATAGCTTCAATGGCTACAAGTCCAAAGGGTTCATAGTGACTGGGTACGACGCAAACATCAGCCGCAGCGTAATAAGTAGGCAATATTTCCTGACTGAGGCGACCGGGGAGGATGGTAAATTCACTCATTCCCAATTCATTAATTATATTCTCGATGCGATCGCGTTCTATACCGTCACTATTACCTGGGATACTCCCACCACCAATAATTAATTTTAGGTTTTTATCGCCACGTAACTGAGATTCGTTGACTGCTCGCACTAGGGTTTCTATTCCTTTGCGTCGATCAAAACGTCCTACATACAATACAAGTTTAGTTTCTGGAGCAATTCCTAATTCTAACCTAGCTGCTGGGCGCTCAACAGAACCAAACCGGCGAATATCTGTACCGCAGGGAATAATCTCAATATTACCTTGAGTGGAAACGAGCGATCTCATGTGCTGCTGTTCTTGGGGACTTGTGGCGACAATGCATTCTGCTGTCTCCAATACCTCTTTTTCCACTGCTAATCGCTGACTCGCAATCAGAGGAATCGCTTCTATTGTATTGTACTTAACTGCTCCTAACGAATGATAGGTATGAATCTGCTGCGTACCTTGGATTTTCTTCAGTTGCATCCCTATCCAGCTAGAATGCCAGTAGTTTGTGTGAACTAACTGATACGTTATGTAATTTTCTTTTTGGAATTGGAGGAAATTAGCCAAAAATTCCGGCATATATTCCAAAAGCTCATCTCGTGGCACAAACTCTATAGGGCCTGCTGCTAGACGAATAGTGCGACAATTTGGGCTAAATTGAACAATTGTCTCTTGCTCTATACTGACTTTGCGGGTAAACATATCAACTTGCCATCCTAGCTGTGCTAGTGCTTCACCCACGTTACGCACATAAACATTTTGTCCACCAGCTTCTTCCTTACCAATTTCAATCGCCGGATCTCCATGAACAGAAATTAAGGCAATACGTTTGTCGGTAGTAGCGTTCATAGTTTGTGTGTTGCTAATTCTGGGAATGTGTCGTCAAAGTTTCGCCGCGCAAACTTAACTAAACTATTTAGGAACTTTGAGTAATCTTTATTTTAATTTAATTATGTGCAAGATTTTAATCTATGGGCTACCGCGTCTATAGTTATTTGCACAGTGATTTGCTGGAATTTCCCTATACATAAACGAGTATATTAATATCTAATCCTTTCGATAGATAAACTTCGATTTATAGCGATCGTCACAGCCGTTACAGATATTTTCAGGTAAATAGACCACCCCGCAGGGGCGCAAGGCCTTGCGCCCCTACAACTGGATTACGAGCTAACGCAACTTTCTAAGTGCAGCTATCTTCATAGCACTCAGCACTCCTGTAAGGGCGGGTTTATTAAGGATTGCGATGAACCACAAATTCACTGCTTAAACCCGCCCCTACCCACTTTTCCCACTCAGGACTCCTGTAAAATAGGTGTGTCGGTCATCAACTAAAATACGCCTAAGTAGCCCATCTGTATGCTTACAACAGCTGACTTTCTTCAGTATGCCCAATGGTCGGGTATTGCCACTCTGGTATTCGGTGCGATCGCCGTCCTGGCTTTTCTACTCAAATGGGGTATCCGCTTTCGGCTGGTAGGTACAACTGGCTTTATGCTGGTGCTGACGGGTGGTTTATTTGCTCTCTCGTTGGTTCCTCTGAGTCGCACTGTCATTCCAGGCGCAGTAAAATACACTCTCGTTTATGATAATGCTTCTACACAAACCGTAATTGCGACATCACCTAATATTACCCCCTTTGAATTAGAAGCAACTTTACGTCAAGCGGCTAGTAATCTTTATTCTTTCGGTCGCTTAGGTTCACGGGGAGATAATCAACTAACGATTCGCGCCCGTACTGTTATCCATCCTGAACCAGGGGTTTCTGTACCTCTGTTCTTGGGTCAAATTAAGCGCACATTGGCTAGCCGTGAGGATGCGGATATGGATATCGAAATTTACTTGGAAAAATTCGATCAATTACCTAACTCAACTGCTTCATAGTTTTCATTAGACCTCTTGAAAATAGTAGAGACGTTTCATGAAACGTCTCTACAGAGGTTCTCTCTTCACTACAGGGAAGAAACCATTTATTTGTTACCAAAATTACATATATTTTTTGTATTACACTATACAAAAGTCCTTAATTTTAGATTAAAATAGGAATTACGCTGCGAGAAGCACGGGGCTTTCAACCCAAATTTTCGGTAAAAAGTATAAATTCTAGATATTGAAAAATTTGTAGTTCAGAATTTGAGACGAATGGGCATGATTAAAGCCAAGAGAAACGAAAATTCCTGGACATAAGTCTAAAATTTTATTAAGAAATATCAATATTTTGGCAAACTAGATTTATATGCCCAATCAACGTCCTACTCAAACTGTGTCTCATCAAACCTCTAGCTCATTCTTGACGCTGACGGTTGCTCCAGGCAAAATCATTCGTGGTTCTGGTGTGTTACAGACAGCATCAGCAGAAATTACCCGCATAGGGACTCGTCCATTAATTATTGCCGGGAATTCGACCCAGACCATCGCTCAAAAGAGTTTACAAGCGATTTTAACCAAGTTAAACACTGCTCAATCTAACTATGGTGTAGATTGCTGTGAAGCTAGTTTAAAAGCTTTAAAGAAAACAGCCCAGGAACATCAAGCCGATGTGATTATTGGCATCGGTGGCGGTAAAGCCTTGGATACAGCTAAATTAGTCGCTGATCAATTACAGTTACCAGTGGTGACAATTCCCACATCAGCAGCTACCTGTGCGGCTTGGACTGCCCTTTCTAATGTGTATTCTGAGTCGGGAGCTTTTCTCTATGATGTGGCGCTGTCTCGCTGTCCTGATTTATTAATCCTGGACTATGATTTAATTCAAACTGCACCACAACGAACATTAGTTGCTGGAATTGGGGATGCGATCGCTAAATGGTATGAAGCATCAGTTAGTAGTGGCAATTCTCAACAAACATTAATTATCTCCGCAGTCCAACAAGCGCGAGTTTTACGAGATATTTTATTACAAAAGTCAGCTACAGCTTTAAAAGAACCAGATAGTCAAGATTGGCGAGAAGTCGTAGATGCTACCGTGTTACTGGCTGGGGTAATTGGTGGACTGGGAGGGGCGCAGTGTCGCACAGTAGCCGCTCATGCAGTACATAATGGTTTAACTCACATTTCCGGACACAGCAGCATCCACGGCGAAAAAGTTGCTTATGGTATTTTGGTGCAACTGCGTTTAGAAGAAATGTTACAAAGCAATCAACTAGCGGCATCGGCACGGCAACAATTATTAAAGTTCTATGCAGAGATTGGATTGCCAAAGAATTTAAGTGATTTAGGTTTGGGCAATATTACATTAAAAGAGTTACAAACAGCCGCCGAAGTTGCTTTAGATCCTCAGTCTGACATCCATCGACTACCATTTAAAGTTGCACTAGAACAGTTAATGGCGGCGATGGTTTCTACCACTGCACCAACAGATAGTAGAGATGTGATAAATCGTGTTTCCACTAGGGGAATAAGTGAAGAGGTTTCGGAATGAGCTTGAATTGGATTACCCCCGCAGATCGCATACAACAGCTACCGCCTTATGTATTCGCCCGTCTAGACGAATTGAAGGCCAAGGCGCGAGAACAAGGACTAGATTTAATTGATTTAGGCATGGGAAACCCGGACGGGGCGACACCACAGCCTGTAGTTGAAGCTGCAATGGCGGCTTTGCAAAATCCCGCCAATCACGGTTATCCGCCCTTTGAGGGGACTGCGAGTTTCCGCCGTGCCATTACTAATTGGTACAATCGCCGTTATGGTGTCACACTTGATCCCGATAGTGAGGCTTTACCTTTACTGGGTTCTAAAGAAGGATTAACTCATTTAGCGATCGCCTATATTAACCCTGGTGATTTAGTTCTGGTTCCTTCTCCCGCCTATCCCGCCCATTTTCGTGGGCCGTTAATTGCTGGGGGGAAAATTCACAACTTAATTCTCAAACCGGAAAATAACTGGTTAATTGATTTAGCGGCTATTCCCGATGCAGTTGCAGAACAAGCCAAAATTCTCTATTTTAACTATCCCAGTAATCCCACAGCCGCCACCGCCCCCCGTGAATTTTTTGAAGACATCGTAGCTTTTGCGCGTAAATACGAAATTCTGCTAGTGCATGATTTATGTTACGCCGAGTTAGCTTTTGATGGTTATCAACCCACCAGCTTGTTAGAAATTCCCGGTGCGAAAGAAATTGGCGTAGAATTTCACACCCTATCAAAAACCTACAATATGGCTGGTTGGCGTGTGGGTTTTGTCGTGGGGAACCGCCATGTAATTCAAGGTTTGCGAACTCTCAAAACCAACTTGGATTATGGCATTTTTGCGGCTTTGCAAACCGCAGCCGAAACCGCCTTGCAATTACCAGATGTGTATTTGCATGAAGTCCAACAGCGCTACCGCACCCGTCGGGATTTTCTCATCGAAGGGTTAGGAAAATTGGGTTGGGATATTCCCAAAACCAACGCCACTATGTATCTGTGGGTAAAATGTCCTGTGGGTAAGGGTTCTACAGATTTTGCTCTAGATGTATTGCAGCAAACAGGCGTTGTTGTCACCCCTGGTAATGCCTTTGGGGTTGCAGGTGAAGGCTATGTCAGGATAAGTTTGATTGCCGATTGCGATCGCTTGGGTGAAGCTTTGCATAGATTTAAACAAGCTGGAATCCGCTATCAACCCGAAGCTGTCGTTTCTGCTTCACAATAGAAATAGAATTATATCCTGAAAAAATGTCACTGATGCCTACCCCCTCTGCTACCAATTCTCATTTAATTGCTGCTGGCTTTCATGCACTTTCTGATCCCATTCGGATCGGCGTACTGGAATTGTTACGAAAGCAAGAACAGTGTGTATGTGACTTGTGCGATGCTTTGGGGGTGAGTCAGTCTAAACTATCTTTTCACCTCAAAACTCTCAAAGAAGCCCGCTTAGTTAACGCCCGTCAAGAAGGACGCTGGATTTATTACAGTTTGAATTTGTCTCAATTTGCTGTTTTAGAAGCATATTTAGCAGAATATAGCCGATTAGCGCAAATATCTCCGGCGCGTTGTTGTGATAACTTTTCCTGATGCATCAAGTTTTATTGATGAATATTTGTATACATTGACTTTATAGGGATTGACATATCAATTTTTTTTGAAATGATATAAACATAACCTGTCATATCACCGCTAGAGGTGAAGTCAATGAAAGCAACCGCAAACAAATTGGCTATGGTGCTGGGTGTTTTGGTTGTGTCTACCAGTTGTGCGACATCATCCAATACATCTACTAACACTCCCCAGTCAGCAAAAGTGACTGAAATGAGTGATTCCAGCAAAATTACGCAGATTCAGATAGACGGTTCTAGTACAGTTTATCCGATTACCGTGGCGATCGCCGAAGCATTTAAACAAACAAAACAACAAAATAAAGCACAAATCACAGTCAACTTCTCCGGTACTAGCTCCGGGTTTGAAAAATTCTGTGCTGGCGAGACAGATATTAGCAACGCTTCTCGACCAATTTTGCAACCAGAAATGGTAGCTTGTGACAAAAATGGTGTGAGGTACTTTGAATTACCAGTAGCCTATGATGCCCTCACTGTGGCTGTCCATCCCCAAAACAACTGGGCAAAAGACATTACAGTAGCAGAACTGAAAAAGATTTGGGAACCTGCGGCGCAAGGTAAAATCACCCGTTGGAATCAAGTCCGTGCATCTTGGCCAGATCGTCCCTTAAATTTATATGGTGCTGGTGATCAGTCTGGTACTTTTGATTATTTCACAGAAGCAACTGTAGGTAAAGCCAGAGCTAGTCGTAAAGATTACACAGCCAGCGAAGATGATGATGTCTTAGTTGCAGGTATTAATAACGACCCCAATGCCTTGGGTTATTTTGGCTATGCTTATTACGAACAAAACCAAGATAAGTTAAAAGCCTTAGCAGTAGATAGTGGTAAAGGCGCTGTTTTACCATCCAGAGAAACAGTAGAAAAATCTCAATATCAACCATTGTCTCGACCTTTATTTATCTACGCTAATTTTGAGTTGGCACAAAAGAAACCAGCATTAAAAGACTTTGTGGAATTTTATTTAAAGAATGCACCACAGACAGCGATTTCTGTAGGTTATGCACCTTTGCCTGATGAAGCATATAACATCGATTATGTCAACTTCAATAAAGGCAAAGTCGGAACAGTATTTGAAGGGGAAGCGCAGTTAAACCTGACTATTAGTGAGTTGCTACGGAAACAAGCCAAGTTTTAAAGGGACTGGGGAACCCCCTTCGGGGAAGTCAAAAGTCAAAAAAGTTTAATTTTAAATTAATTTTTTCCTCTCTTCCCTATTCCCCATAAATTTTTGTTGAACTAAATAGGAAAACTGATGAAAGTTCGCGTAGGAATCAACGGATTTGGGAGAATCGGACGGTTAGCTTTACGCGCTGCGTGGGGTTGGCCGGAATTAGAGTTTGTCCATATCAATGAAATCAAAGGTGGGGCTGTAACGGCTGCACACTTGCTGAAATTTGATTCTGTTCACGGACGTTGGACACCAGACGTAGAAGCCCAAGGGGAACAAGTATTAATTGACGGTAAACCTCTGAGCTTTAGTGATTATGCCAAACCAGGCGAAGTTTCTTGGGATGAGTTGGGTGTTGATTTGGTGCTGGAATGCTCAGGTAAATTCCGCACACCTGCGACTCTTGACCCCTATTTTAAAAGAGGGGTACAAAAAGTAATTGTCGCTGCACCGGTGAAGGAAGAAGCCTTAAATATTGTCATGGGGGTGAATGACCACCTCTATCAGCCGGATAAGCATAATTTACTAACTGCTGCTTCTTGTACTACTAACTGTTTAGCTCCAGTAGTCAAGGTAATTCATGAAGGTTTGGGAATTAAGCATGGAATTATTACTACCATCCATGACAATACCAATACTCAAACCATTGTCGATGCACCCCATAAAGATTTGCGTCGGGCGCGGGCTACGAGCTTATCTCTGATTCCGACAACTACAGGGTCAGCAACCGCAATTGGTTTAATTTATCCCGAACTCAACGGTAAGCTCAACGGTTTAGCCGTGAGAGTACCATTACTGAATGCTTCTTTAACAGACTGTGTATTTGAGGTTGTGCGACCAACCACAGTAGATGAAGTTAATAGTTTGTTGAAAGCTGCTTCTGAACAAGCACCACTTAAAGATATTTTGGGTTATGAAGAGCGTCCTTTAGTCTCTATTGATTATAAAGATGATCCTCGTTCTTCGATTATTGATGCTCTCTCCACAATGGTGGTGAATGAAACTCAAGTCAAAATCCTGGCTTGGTATGACAACGAATGGGGTTACGCGAATCGCATGGTTGAACTGGCTCGTAAGGTTGCATTGAGTTTTTAGTTATTGTTTTTGTTTGTGAATTGAAGAAGGAACGAACCGCATTCGCGCAGCGTATGCCCCCAGGGCGCTAGGACGCAAAGTACACAAAGAAAGAAGAAGAAAGAAGTTTGGCGCGGTTCGTCACAAGGAAATGGTATTAGCACTCAGCACTCTAAACAATGACTTCTACAGCTTCTCGCGCTCATCTCAAGAATTATACTCTTGTTACCCTTGCCTATTGGGGTTTTACTATTACTGATGGTGCTTTGCGAATGCTGGTACTGCTGTATTTTGACAGTATTGGCTATACACCATTACAAATCGCTTCTTTATTTCTGTTCTATGAAATATTTGGCGTTGTGACTAATTTTTTAGGTGGTTGGATTGGTTCTCAATTCGGATTAAAAATCACGCTTTACGCTGGTATTGGGTTACAGGTTTTCTCGATGGTGATGCTGTCGTGGCTGAATCCAGCTTGGACAGAATGGATTGCAGTGGGTTATGTGATGGTAGCTCAGGCATTTTCTGGGGTTGCTAAAGATTTAACCAAAATGAGTTCTAAAAGTGCCATTCGCTTGGTTGTCCCCCAAGAGGCTCAGTCATCTTTGTTTAAATGGGTGGCAGTATTAACGGGTTCCAAGAATGCCCTTAAAGGTGTTGGCTTCTTTGTTGGTAGTGTCCTTTTAACTTCTGTTGGTTTTAAGAATGCCCTGTTAATCATGTCCGGGGGACTATTCTTAATTTTATTCACTGGGTTGATGTTGCCTAAAGGTATGGGCAAAATCAAGACGAAAGTCAAGTTTAGCCAACTCTTTTCTAAAAGCAGAGAAATTAATATTCTCTCAGCTGCCCGATTTTTTCTTTTTGGTTCACGGGATGTCTGGTTTGTGGTCGGGTTGCCGGTTTTCCTGCGGGGGACTTTAGGCTGGTCATTTTATCAAGTGGGTGGATTCTTAGCTTGTTGGGTAATTGGCTATGGTGTTATTCAGTTTTTAGCACCAGTACTTATCCAGCGATTTGGTTCTGGTCATCCCCCCCAATCAAAGACCATCCAGTTTTGGACATTTACCCTCACTGCTGTTCCTGGTGCGATCGCTCTAGCTCTACAATTAGGTGTACCCGGTAATATAGCCATCATTGGGGGGCTACTAGTATTTGGTGTAGTCTTTGCCTTCAATTCCGCAGTGCATTCTTACCTGGTATTAGCCTTCACCGATGACGATAAAGTCGCGCTGAACGTTGGCTTCTACTACATGGCCAACTCCGGTGGACGATTAGCCGGCACAGTCTTATCAGGATTAGTCTTTCAATATTTCAACTTAGTAGGTTGTCTGTGGACATCCATGTTCTTAGTTTTAGCAGCCGGACTCGTGACGATGAAACTACCTGACCCCGAACCAAGTCAAGCTATAGCTTGGAAATCTGAAGGTGGAGATTAGGTTAAGGGACGCTGGGTAGTGCTAAGACTTTTTGCAACATTTCAATACGTTCAGGCACTAATTGATAGTAAATCCATGTACCGCGTCGTTTTTTTAATTAGTTATGTGGCAGCATTAAAATTGAATATATCTTATGAAGATGCCGCACCCGCAGCATTAATTGGAGCTAGCAATCACTTTGAAGTTGCCATTGCTACGGCTGTAATGTTGTTTGGCTTAAATTCTGGTGCTGCACTAGCGACAGTGGTAGGTGTTTTAATTGAAGTTCCAGTCATGTTAATGTTAGTTGAAGTGTGTAAGCGCACGGCTGCTTGGTTTCCCAGGGAACCGCAAAAGGCTACATTACGAGATCCACGCTGTATTCGTATTTAGGATTAGAAAAAAAATTATTTTAAGCCCCTAAATTTATTTATGGGATTCGCCCCTTCCCCCCGCCCCCTGCCCCTTTTCCTCTTCGTTGACGATCCAAGTTATACAAAAACATAATATCATTGCCACAAGATCACAGCCTGGCCTACACCTCTTGATAAAATGACTTCCCTATCTTCTCGCTTTGACAAAATTCTGGTTGTCGATGACTCTCCTGATAATGTATTTTTGATCAAAACGATTTTGGAGGGAGAAGGCTACATCATTAGCAGCGCAGAAAATGGGATCAGCGCTTTAGCACAACTGGAAAAATCACCTTGTGACTTGATATTATTAGATTTGATGATGCCAGGAATGGATGGGTACGAAGTCACTAGACGCATTCGTGGAGATGCGAAGTTTCAGCCGTATATCCCCATTCTGCTGATTACAGCCCACGATGCGCCCAATGTCGCTAAAGGCCTAGATTTGGGTGCTGATGATTTTATCCGTAAACCTGTCACAGTAGATGAATTATTGGCAAGAGTGCGATCGCTCTTACGGTTGAAGCATAGTATAGATGAACGTGATGAAATCGCCCGACAGCGCCAAGATTTTGTTTCTCGCCTGACTCATGATTTACGCACACCTTTAGTAGCAGCTGATCGAATGTTAACGCTGTTTGGACAGGGTGCTTTGGGAACATTATCGCCGCAAATGACAGAAGTGATTACCATCATGGCGCGCAGTAATCTTAACCTGCTATCTATGGTGAATACTTTATTAGAAGTTTACCGCTTTGAGGCAGGTCGCAAAACCCTGGTATTTCAAGAAGTTGATTTAATTCAGTTGCTAACAGAGGTGGTTGGGGAACTGAAACCTTTAGCACAAGACAAAGCCCTATCCATCAAACTGGATTTGTCTGAGGATTCAACTAAAGCTATGATGATGGGCGATCGCTTAGAACTGCATCGTTTATTTACCAATTTAATCGGTAATGCTATCAAATTTACCGAATTCGGCTCAGTGACTATCCGGCTTAACTCGTTAATTGAAAGTAGTAAAATTAATATAGAAGTAGCAGATACAGGAATTGGGATTCCGCCTGAAGAACTAGACACTTTATTTGAACGATTTCGTCAAGGTAGCCACAAAAGTGCTGGTAGTGGCTTAGGATTGTATCTTTCTCGCCGCATTGTCGAAGCACATCAAGGTAATATCCTCGTAAATTCAGAGTTAGGTAAAGGTAGTGTTTTCATTGTTATTTTACCTATCAACCAATAAATAAACACCATAATAAATCATATAATTTTTTAATTATTTGTCTTTAATTTTGAATTGATTTGACACCTTTTCCCATGACAAAAGTATGTTAAAAAATTACTTCTGGCTAGATTTAAACTAGCGATATGCGTCCTACAAAGGCAAGCTATCTACCTTGAAGCGAATTATAAGTTAAATTCAAAAACCACTGCTGTAACGCTCCTGCTGCCAAGGTTCACCCCGTTTGTGGTAGCCGTTACATTCCCAAAAACCTAGTTCTTCTTGATTCAGAAACTCTAAACCATTAATCCATTTACCACTTTTCCAGGCGTAGAGATGAGGCACAACTAACCGCAAGGGTCCACCATGTGCTGTTGGTAAAGGTTCACCAAATAATTTAATGGCAAAAAAGTTGTCTTCTCGGATAAAGTCTTCTATAGAAATATTAGTAGTATAGCCACCATAGCAGTGTTCCATAACATGAACGGACTGGGGATATACCTCAATTAAATTCATAAAATCTGCCACCTTAATGCCAGTCCATTTGACATCTAGTTTTGTCCAGTGGGTGACACAATGAAAGTCAGAGGTGAATTCATGCTGCGGTAATGCCATCAAGTCTGACCAATTCAAGATAGCAGGTTTTGCCAAACCCCAAACCCGAAATTCCCATTCTTCTGTGCTGACTTGGGGAGTTTCACCGTAGGTTAACACCGGGAATCCCTTAGCTAAGTGTTGACCCGGAGGAACGCGTTTTTGCTCTTCCTCATTTGGTTTATGAAAAAATTTTCCTGCCATAATTTCATAGAAATACTTGATCATTATTGGTGAGTAATGGGTAACGGGTTTACCCAATTACTCATTACCCATTTTTTATCAATCCGATGAGCTTTTGCCGACTACCAATGATTGATAATGCAATCAGAAAAGCTAAAAAAAAGCGCTTATACAGTATTGCTAAATCTGGCAGGGGGCTTTTTCTAACAAGGGAATTATGATTCGGTTTCCTCTTCTTCAGTGGTGGGATAGACAAAGGTAGAACGTCCAGTCAAAATTGACTTGCCGAGAGAGAGAGCCTTTTGAGCTTCAACAACAGCTTTATGTCTCCAGGTGGCGCGACGTTTATCTCGTTTGGATTTTGATGTTTTCTTCTTAGGAACAGCCATAGTAGCGGATATCGCAATTCTTGACAACCTTCCTATTCTAAGCCATCAATTCGACTTTTTAGATGGGGATGGGGAAGAGGCAGAGGGCAGGGTGCAGGGCGCAGAGGAGAAGAGGAAGCTATTGAGCTAATTAGCAGGAGAATTAGGAGAATTGTCTGTGGTATTGGCGGGACTGGCGGCTGGAGTCATGGTTGGGGCTGGTTGACCTATGTTGGTGGAAATTGCTGGTTTTGTGTCAAACAACAGGAGCGATCGCGCGGTTTTGAAATAAGTTGCCCAACGTTTGGGATCGGGACGGGTGCGCCATTGCTGGCGACTAACTTCTAAGGACAAAATTGGGGCGATCGCGCCATAACTTTCTACGGTGACGATTACTGAAACATCTGTAGCTAATATATCTTTATCAAAGCTACGTTGAGCTGCTGCCCTAGAAATCGCTTCTGCCCTCCTGAGTATGGTTTCATAGCTTTCATCTGCCATGCGGACAATATTCAGGTCAACTCTGGCGGTATAAGCGCGAACTACTTGGGGGGCGATCGCTTCTGTTAAAATCCATACAGAAATGGGCGAAAAAAGTAAAACAATTAACGGAAAGCTCCGGATCTTTTTGGCAATTTGGCCAATAAATGGAAAGGGGATGATCAATGATCGTGGATGAGTAATACGAACGGTCATAACGTGATAACTCCTTAGTGATGATTTGTAATTGGAATTTTACTAAGCATGATTATCTAAGTTTACTGTAATAAAAACTGCTTATAGTTCAGTAACTCGATAATATTCTCCGAAGAGTATAAGACATAGGTTAGCTTTGTTTTTTCAGCAAAGCCAACCGCAATTTTAGGCAAGAAAACAGCAACCTACAAAGAGCGGGATGGCAAATTACTGGGCAATTACAATTGGCATCAATCAATATCAGTTATTTCAACCTTTACGTTGCGCTCAAGCAGATGCCGAGGTACTAAATAATTTTTTGGTTCAAGAAGGAGGTTTGGCACAGCAACGCTGTCTGTTGATGACAGCTGCTTCCCCACCCATTGGGGATAGATCCACCTATCCCACCAAGCAAAATATTCTCGTGTTGCTGGAGGATTTGACAGCAGCTTGTTGGCAACCACAAGACCATCTCTGGTTATTCTTTAGCGGTTATGGGGTAAGTTACAAGGGCCAAGATTATTTAATGCCGGTGGAAGGAAACCCGGAATTAGTGGAAGAGACTGGCATCGAAGTGCGATCGCTGATGCAAAGTCTACAATTGGCTGAAATTAATACACTACTGCTGCTTGATATCAACCGTGCTTTTGGCACTCAAGCAGATAGTCCCGTGGGTCTAGAAACCATAGAACTGGCGAAAGAATTGCAAATGGCCACAATTCTTTCTTGCCAATCTCAGGAATTCTCCCATGAAAGTAGCGAACTAGGTCACGGATTCTTTACAGCCGCATTATTAGAAGCTTTGCGTTCTGGTAATGCTAGTAGCTTGACTGATTTAGACAGCTATTTAAGTGTTCTGACTCCAGAATTATGTCAACACTACTGGCGACCTACACAAAACCCAGTCACAATATTTCCATCTCAACCACAAGCAATATTGCCTCAGTTTGAGGTGCAAAGCAATCACGAAGTAGCTCCTAGCACCATAGATCCCAGTGGAAATAGTTCACGAATTTTTCCAGACGAAAACTTTGCTGTAGCGCTGACAGCATCTTCTATTGGCGCAATAAACCTGAACAATTTCAATAAATCACAAAACGCGAGTACCTGGGGAACAGCTCCAGGGGTGGAAACTAACCTGGGTGGTCAATCCCCATTACTGAATTTACCCAACTTCATCCCAGCCATTGGTCAGTTAGAAGAACAACAACTATCTAGCTCGGCTAAAGAGCAGTACCTCAACCAACAAAACCCGCTAAACACTCAAACTGCTACAGGGGGGAGATTTATCCCCAATGTGTCTCCATCTGATGTTTCTCCCGTGGCTAAGAATCAAGCAGATAAACCATTGTGGAAGCAGTTTTTATTTTGGGGCGGCGGGACTATGTTGGTAGTAGCTTTAATTTCTGTAGTGGTTCTCCGCAATCAGGCAATATTTTTACAAGGTAAAGGAATATCACGTCCATCACCCATTACTGCTAACCCTGAGCCAAATACTGACTCCGCCTCCGAAACATCATCAATAACGCCTCCAACGCAAAACCCATCGAACGCCCAAATCGTCTCTAATTCTGATTCTCAAAAGCGGAGTCAAGCAGTTTTAGACCTAGCGAAAATGTCTCTGAGAGAAACTCAAGCTAGTGATTTGAGCAAAGCGATCGCCACTGCTAGTAAAATTCAACCAGGTGAACCACTCTACGAACAAGCTCAGGACAATATTCAAATTTGGAGTCGGATGATTCTAGATTTAGCAGAGGGTCGTGCCAAACAACAAGAATATACAAATGCCATTGCTGCGGCGCAATTAATTTCCCCAGAACTAGACCTTTATCCTCAAGCACAGGCACTAATGAGCCAATGGCAGTTAGAAGCTCAACAATATGTCGGTAATATAACTGTTTTAGAGGCAGCACAGGCCTTAATTAGACCCGGACAAGCATCAACATATAATCGTGCCATTGAAGTGGCGAGAAGAGTACCACCAGGTCAACCAGGATTTGATCGCGCCCAACAATCCATTAATGAATGGAGTGAAAGAATTTTGGCACTAGCCAAGAGTCGAGCTGATCAAGGCAATATTGCCGCAGCAATTGAAACGGCCACTTTAGTCCCAGAGGTGACAGCAGTTTACGAAGACGCTCAAGAATCCATCCAAAAATGGCAAGCCAGAACAAATAAAAATTAAAAAAGTTAGGAGTTGATTATTCACTCCTAACTCTCTTGTAGAGACGCGATTTATCGCGTCTATTTATTAGCAATATTGAGATATATCTTCACCACATTCGTCTGCAAGATAGCACAACGCTCGGAAGCGCAAACCAACCACTTCTTCAAAAAAGGGATTGAGTTTACACATAGGCGGAATGTGAAACAGTTTGTTGCCGAATAATTTGACATCACGCTCAAAGGGACATTGAGCCGGAATCAGTTTGCACAAGCGGTGAGCTAATTGAGGATTATTAATTTGAATATTTTCTATTCTCTGCCGCAGGGGTTGGAGAAGACCACCGTGAGACTGAGGAGCCGAAGGGCGTAGCTGAGTTACAGGAGCATGATTAGTCTCTGTATGATTAATCGCTACCCAGCTTGCCAGAAAAAACCTTTTTGTGGTATTGTCAAATACCTTCATGATTAAGCCTCTGTATTAATGAGGGTATTCATCTTGCTGATGAATGTATACAACGTGGCAATTACCTTTACCGGAAACATCCTTTCCTGACTGAGTTACAATAGGTGTTACAGTAGCCACTTATGTCAGAATCTAATTTATTACTACATCAAGTTAAACGCAATTTTCCCGGCATCGGTAGTGTAATAATCTAATCTTATTGATAACTTCACATACTTCACATTTTAGTAAAGTCATCTGTCATTGGACAGGTTCCCATGTAATCGTTACACAATTTAATATAACAAAATTCTATAGATATTTTCAGTCAGTATAAATATCACCAATGCAAATATTAGTTGTAATGGCTGAATATTGGAGGATTTCAGCGCCCTGTGTTCAGATATTGGGTTTTGCAATGGCTGGGAAAAGAATGTGATTGTCCAGCAAGTTGCAATTTATGGAGTCTTGGGGCTAACTTACCAGGGTTACGGATGAACCGAAGTTTCTTAAACAAAACGGGGTGATGAAGTCTATATTCACCTGAATTAGCCCACTGAGCTACCAAAAAACTATAGTCAGTAAGTGAGAAAAAACATGACTTTGGAGCATTACCTGGAGGCGATCGCTCAATATCCCTAACACCAAGATTGTTCTCCCGGAGGATTGTGTAGTAACTCACGAATATTGGCTTCCATAACTCGGTAGCCGACATTACCATTGAGTCTCTGCCGTCCTTCATTAAAAATCAGGGTAGGGCTGACCGTAACCATCAGCTCTTTGACTAATTCAAAATCCTTAGATAGTTGAGCATAAGCTTCACCACTATCAATCTCAGCTTGAATAGCAGCAATCGGCAGTTTTAACTCCTCCGCAATTTCAAATTGCACCTTGCGCTCAGAAACGTTTGCCAGTTGGGTAAAAAACGCTTCCCGAAATGCCCAGGTTGCTTTTTCAAATCCCTGTTGACCTGGCTCTACCAGACCCTTCGCTGCTAATAATTGAATGGCATGGAGGAACAGATGACAAGATGTGGATGAAGCTGGTGTCACCTTAGTCCAAATATCAGGATGAAGACTGATGTGATCAAATTTTTTGGCAACCCCCTGAACATGATCACTGTATCCTTGCAATCCCCCCCGCTCTCGCCATCGGTTTTCCAGCTTTTCACGAGCAGCACCAAAGACGGGGACAAAGTGGTGTTCTATAGCAATCTTGTCTTGAAAAGTTGTTTTCAACTCATCGAGCCGGATTTGAGCAATATAAGCCCAAATGCAGAGAATATCGGAAAAGTAAAAAATACGAATCGGTTCCATATAGATCAAAACTAAATTATTAATAAAGCCAAAAACCCCGATTTATTCAAGAAACCAGGGTAATAAATTCTATTCGTAGGGTGGGTTAGGACCTTAGTCCGTAACCCACCACCAACTTAACTCAGCACCTTGATTAAGATGCTACCTGCGCTGTAGTACGAGTCCGCCGTCTTCTACCATCGGAAACTTTCGCAGGTGGTTCTTCAGCAATTTGCATCAATAAAGTTACAGTGGGTTGACATTGTAATTCTCGACGAATGGAGCGTTGTAATTCACGCTCTAACATCCCTTGCAATCCACCCCAGTCTACTTCTGGTTTTTCGCCTTCACGAATCTGGGCAAATTCTGACCAACGCACAGTGAGCATTTCTTCAATGCGCTGTTGTACCCATTTTTGTACTAGCGATTGCTCTACACTGGTAACGACACCGCGCAGATGAGTTTCTGCTCTAGCCATCAGTTTGCCGTTCCAATCAATAGCAGCAGCTATGGTAACAATGCCTTCTTCTGACATCCGTTGTCGTTCTAGCAAGACTTTATCGCTTACCATACCAGCGCTGGTAGTATCCACAAGTTCAATGCCAGATGCTACTTTACCAGCAACACGGATAGATTCTTCAGTTAATTCTACAATGTTACCATTTTCGATAATTACCATATTTTCGGCAGGAATACCCATACTCTGAGCCGTTTGGGAGTGCTTCACTAGCATTCGATGTTCACCGTGAAATGGCACAAAGAACTTGGGACGAGTTAAGGCAATCATCAGTTTTTGGTCTTCCTGACAGCCGTGACCAGAGACGTGAATACCTTTGTCTTTCCCATAGACTACATTTGCGCCCTGAATCATCAATTTATCGATGGTGTTAACTACAGCGATAGTATTGCCAGGAATTGGGTTTGCAGAGAAGAGTACGGTATCTCCTGGACGAATTTTGATTTGGGAGTGTTCTTTGTTGGCAATGCGGGTCATGGCTGCCATTGTCTCACCCTGAGAGCCAGTAGTTAAAATCAGTACCTTTTCATCTGGCATATTCCGGACTGCGTGTAATGGATGGAAGATACTATCATCACACTTGATATAACCCAGATTGCGGGCATGAGCAATCAAATTCAGCATGGAACGACCCACCACTGACACCACCCGGTTATGCTTCTGCGCCAACTGCAAAATCATGTTGATGCGATGCACACTGGATGAAAATGTGGTGACAAATAAGCGTCCGGTAGCTTTACCAAATTCCCTGTCTAAGTTGGGGAAAACAGCACGTTCTGAAGGGGTAAATCCTGGTACTTCGGCATTTGTTGAATCACTCAACAAGCACAGTACACCTCGTTCGCCGTGTTCTGCTAGTCTTTGTAAGTCATAGTGTTCGCCATCTACAGGTGTATGATCAATTTTGAAGTCTCCTGTGTGGATGACTACACCTAGAGGCGTATGAATAGCCACTGTAAAGCTATCGGCAATGGAGTGGGTATTGCGGATAAATTCTGCAAAGAAATGTTGACCAATGCGGACTACATCACGGGGTTTAACTGATCTTAACTCGGTGCGATCGCGTACTCCTGCTTCTTCCAATTTACCCTCTAGCATCGCCATTGCTAGTCTAGGGCCATGAATGATCGGGATGTCAAATTGTTTGAGGTGAAAAGCGATACCGCCGATATGGTCTTCATGACCGTGGGTAACGATCATGCCTTTAATCTTATGGCGATTTTCCCGTAGATATGTTGTATCTGGCAGGACAATATTTACGCCTAGCATTCCTTTTGTTGGAAAGGCTAATCCTGCATCGAGAAGAACAATTTCGTCTTCGTACTCAAAAACACAGGTATTTTTGCCAATCTCGTGCAAACCGCCCAACGGAATAATTTTGAGGGCAGATTTAGTTTCGTTATTTACCATTGTTTCCTTGGATGGTTGTTTGTTTTTCAGCTTTAATAAATTCACAATTATCAATCTGGTTATGTATGAAAGAAAATACTAGCTTTCTATGTAAAAGCAGCTAAATGATGTTTGAGATGTTCAGTTATGCCTTGAATAAAACGATTTCACATATATAACTCTTCTTATATTAATCAAATACAGAATTATCTTATCTGTGGTTCTTTAAATGCCATACTTTACTCAACTACAAAATTAGATATCGCCAATAGTCTCAGCATAAAAATCTCAAGTGATAACTGGGAGATATTCCAGAACTTGGCATCTAAATTAAATCAAGTTTATCTAACACCACCTTTAACTTATCAGTAACATCTGAGTCAACTTCGCATAGCGGTAGACGAGTTGAACCGACCTCCCAACCTTGAAGTTTCAGCGCTTGTTTAACCGGAATGGGATTTGTAGTTAAAAATAAAGCTTTAAACAACGGAAATAGTTGTAGATGAATTTCGGTAGCCGTAGCGATTTCTCCCGCACTAAAAGCTTGAATCATCTGCTGTAGTTGATTACCTACCAGATGAGAAGCTACACTCACAACTCCTGTTGCCCCAATTGCTAACAAGGGCAAGGTTAAGGAATCATCTCCAGAGTAAATCTGAAATTCTTGTGGTGTCAAGCGGCGAATTTCACTGGCTTGGTCTAAATTTCCAGTTGCTTCTTTGATGCCAACAATATTGTCAATTTCCGCTAACCGGGCAACAGTTTCTGGACTGAGGTTTTGTCCGGTACGTCCAGGGACATTATATAACAGTAATGGTAGTTCTGGACAAGCTTGGGCGATCGCTTGAAAATGCTGGTATAGACCTGCTTGTGGCGGTTTGTTGTAATAGGGTACAACTTGTAATGAACCATGTACTCCTATTGTAGCAGCTTTTTGGGTAGCTGCGATCGCTTCTTTGGTGGAATTAGAACCACATCCGGCGATTACCTTGGCTTTTCCGGCCACGGCTTGCAATACTTCCACAAACAATTGGTATTCCTCGTCCCAACTTAGGGTAGGGGATTCACCTGTTGTGCCACATACAACTAATGTATCTGTACCGTTGTTAGCTAGATGTGCTGCTAATTCCGCCGCTACATCATAGTTAACACTACCGTCTGCTTTAAACGGTGTAATCATAGCGGTTAAAACTCTGCCAAATTCTCCCACCCTGTTTTTACTCCTAATTAGCCTCTTGGTTTTTCATAGTTATCAGTTATCAGTTATCAGTTACCAATTAAGAGACATAATTGGGTGACAATCGCTTAGTAAGTAAATCCGCGTCATCACTGTTCACTGATTTCATAACCTATTGCTCAATTTGTTTCAAGGGTACTTCCCAGATATTATTTTTATATATCTTACTAGCGAAAAATACCTGAAATGTAATTCGTGATTATTTCTCACTAGAGACGTATGCTTTTGCTGGTTGGAGTAGATTTTTGTCTACCAATAACTCGGCAATTTGGACTGCATTCAGTGCCGCACCTTTACGGATTTGGTCTCCAGAAAGCCAAAGTTCTAAGCCGCAGGGGTGAGATATATCTTGACGAATTCTCCCGACTAAAACATCGTCTTGACCGGTGGCTTCCATTGGCATGGGAAAGTAATTCTTTTCCCAATCTTCGATTAATTTTACTCCAGGAGAATGACTTAAAATTTCTCTAGCTGTATCTGCACTAAATGGATTGGCAAATTCTAGATTAATTGCTTCGGAATGGGCGCGAAGTACGGGAACCCGTATACAAGTAGCTGTAATTCTAATTTGTTGGTCGTCAAAAATTTTCCGGGTTTCGTTGACCATTTTCATTTCTTCTTCACAGTAACCCAAATCGTTTAAGGGAGAGTTATGCGGGAATAAATTAAACGCCAAGGGGTAAGGCAAGACTTCGGCTACTGGTTGCTGTCCCTGTAAGATGGCGCTGGCTTGGGTTTGCACTTCTGTCATTGCTTTTGCACCTGCGCCACTTGCTGATTGATAGGTGGAAACTACAATGCGTTTAATGGGGCTGATTTGGTGGAGAGGCCAAATTGCCACGCTCATCAAGATTGTGGTGCAATTAGGGTTAGCGATAATACCTTGGTGGTTAGCAGCAGCTAAGGGATTTACCTCTGGTACGACTAAGGGAACTTCGGGATTCATCCGAAAGGCGCTGGAATTATCTATGACTACAGCACCTTTTTCTACTGCCACACTTGCCCAAGTCTTGGATGTGGAACCACCGGCACTCGCTAGAACTAAGTCTACATTTTCTAGGGTGCGATCGCTGACTAATTCTACTGGTAAATCTTCGCCTTTAAACCGGAGCGATCGCCCCACACTACGTGCTGATGCTAATAGCTTCAACTCCGCCACCGGAAAATTCCGGCTTTCTAGCAATTCCAGTAACTCTGTGCCAACAGCACCTGTGGCTCCCAAAATAGCGACACGATAGGATTTCGACAAACTGGCTTTCTCCTTTAAGAGGTTGTGTGTAATTTTCTGAACAATTTACAATTTATACTTACTTTTTTAAATAGCGATCGCAGATTTTCAATAAATTTTTTTTAATTCTACGCAACTTTTCTGAAAATAGAACGTTTATTTTCCAGATTACATTAATTTCAACAATCTTGAAATTTAATAGCATTATTGCTAAAGCATCGCACCTATTTAAGATTTTCCTATTATATAATGATATTATACAACAGCCTCATGTCCAGTCAAAAAATGGAGTATATACACTTAAGCGTGGTGTCATTCCGGAAGTTTTAAAATAAACAAATATCGATCTGCTAAAGTGGTTTGTCAATCACAACGGATGTACTATGATCCAGATGGAATGGAACCAGCACAGTTAAAAGTATAGCTTCGTGTTTGGGTAACAGTTAATCTGAGTCCCACAAGGCAGACAAACCCAACCGCAGAAGGATTTATAGCAGAAAATGCTAGTTGAGAACCAGGATATCACGGTGTTAGACCTTTGAATTTAGCATTGAGGACTGCTTAATTTATTGTAATAACTTAGAGTCGCAATCAGGTAAAGTTATTACGGTTAATTGTCAAGAGCTTTGCCATTGACGATAAACTGGATATCTACTGAAGGTACTTATCCATATAATATGGGATTTTGACAGATAACTTGTGGGTCCCTCCCATTCCTAAACCAAGAGAAATCAACCCACAGAAGCGGTAAATCGCGTCTTGTGCGTACTTGGAGCCAAAAAAACAGAAATAAATATTAGAGACGAAGCATGAAAGTTACCCAGGAAAAACTTCCCGCCAGCCAAATTGGGCTGGAAATCGAGATTACGCCAGAAATTACCCAGAAAACTTACGAACAGGTAATTAAAAACTTAGCTAGTACTACAACTATTCCTGGGTTTCGTAAAGGCAAAGTACCTCGGCCGATATTGCTACAGCGCCTTGGCGTAGCTCGAATCAAAGCAGCGGCGCTGGAAGAAATAGTTCAAGATGGCGTAGAAAAAGCCCTCAAACAAGAAGAAATTCCGGCAATTGGACAACCACAACTGCGGACTTCCTTTGAGGAATTGATTAGTAATTATGAACCAGGAAAACCCCTGACTTTCTTAGCGGCTGTAGATGTGCAACCAGAAGTGAATCTGGTGCAGTACACAGGTTTATCAGCCCAAGCCGAGGAAATCAAACACGATACCAATCGAGTTGATGAAGTCCTAGAAAAGGAAAGGGAAGAATTAGCGACACTGATTCCTGTAGAAGGACGTGCAGCCCAAATTGGTGATGTGGCTGTAGTTGATTTTAAAGGTGTGCTGGCAAAAGGTGAAGGCGAAGACGAAACAGCCGAGCCAACACCAATTCCTGGAGCCGAAGCCACAGACTTTAAACTAGACTTGGAAGAAGACAAGTTTATTCCTGGCTTTGTATCGGGCATGGTGGGGATGAATCCTGAAGAAACCAGAGAAATTCCGGCTCAATTTCCAGATCCTTATGCTAACGAAGAATTAGCTGGCAAAGCGGCAATTTTCACAGTTACCCTCAAAGAACTGAAGGAAAAAGAACTCCCAGAATTGAACGACGACTTCGCTCAGGAAGTTAGCGACTTTGATACCTTGGAAGAACTGCGGGCTTCGTTAGCAGAACGCCATCAAAAAGAGGCTGAGGAAAAAACCAAATCGAACCAGCAGGAAGCTTTGTTAGCAGAACTGCTGAAGTACGTAGAAGTTGATTTACCAGAAACCCTGATTGACAAAGAAATCGACGCGATGCTGACTCAAACAGCAATGCGGCTGTCTCAGCAAGGTTTGGACGTGAGAAAGCTATTTACTGAAGATATTATTCCTCAATTGCGGGAGCGATCGCGCGATGAAGCCATTGAACGCCTCAAACGCTCTTTGGGATTATTAGAAGTCAGCAAACGTGAATCCATCGAAGTCACACCTGAAGAAGTTGCAGCCAGAGTTGCCGAATTGATGGAACAGTACGCAGACCAAGACATTGATGCTGAAAGAATGCGCTCAGTTGTCGAAAACGAAATGTTAACTGAGAAAATCATCGATTGGCTGCTAGAAAATTCATCAGTCGAACTTGTCCCCGAAGGTTCTCTGAGTCCCGCAGAAGAAACAGCAGACGACGAATCAGAGACAACTGAACCTCAGACCGAGGCAGAAAGCGCCACAGCTAGTACAGAATCAATATAATGTGTGCCTGACGCGAGTTATCGCGTCAGGACAAAAAAGTGCTGAGTAAAAATTTTCCAACTCGGCATTTTCTTTTAGAGACTTAAGAAATCGCATTTTTACCGCAAATTCAGCGTAAATATTCCAGAAATAGGGCATATATGATCGCTTTAGCTTGATCTGCTTTACCGAGAGGAATATATATAAGGCATAATGGTGAATAAATAGCTCAAATAAAATTGCATTCGTTGAAAAGGCAGCAATAACTGCTACCAAACCTGTCCTAACTTAATTCTCAATTGTGCTTATATGCTTTTATCCCAGTCGGGAAACGACCCCATCAATAGTTTAAGTAGAATCAACTTTAGCTCCCATCTGAGCCAACCTACCAACATTGTACCGATGGTAGTTGAGCAGTCTGGCATGGGAGAAAGGGCTTTTGACATTTACTCACGCCTGCTGCGAGAGCGAATTATCTTCTTGGGTACTCCCATCGATGACACTGTTGCCAATTCAATTGTGGCTCAATTGCTGTTCCTAGACGCGGAAGACTCAGAAAAAGATATTCAAATCTATATCAATTCTCCTGGCGGTTCCGTCTACGCAGGGATGGCAATTTATGATACAATGCAACAAATCCGTCCCGATGTTGTTACTATATGTTTTGGATTAGCCGCAAGCATGGGAGCATTTTTGTTAGCAGCAGGTTCTGCTGGTAAACGGATGTCTCTTCCTGATTCTCGGATCATGATTCACCAACCACTGGGTGGCGCTCAAGGTCAAGCCATTGATATTGAGATTCAAGCCAGAGAAATTCTTTATGTGAAGGCTAAGTTGAATCAGTTACTAGGCCATCATACTGGTCAACCACTGGAAAGACTTGAGGCAGATACTGAACGTGACTTTTTCATGTCCGCAGAAGAGGCAAAAAATTACGGTTTGATTGATCAAGTCATTTCCAGACAAAATATTCCCACCGCCGGGGAAAACGTCACCATTCTGAAATAAGAGGCTGGTATGTCTAAGTACGACTCCCATTTAAAATGTTCATTTTGTGGCAAGTCTCAAGAGCAGGTGCGTAAATTAATCGCAGGGCCGGGAGTCTACATCTGCGATGAATGCGTTGACTTGTGTAATGAAATCCTAGATGAAGAGCTACTCGACACGAATACAGCTGCGTCACAACCAGCACCAAGGTCAGAACCACCTCAAAAACGTCGTGCGCGCTCTTCTAATCTCTCACTTAACCAAATTCCTAAGCCCAGAGAGATTAAAAATTATCTAGATGAACACGTTATCGGTCAAGACGAAGCCAAGAAAGTATTGTCAGTAGCGGTTTATAATCACTACAAGCGACTAGCCGTCATTCAGTCCAAAGGCAAAAATGAGGCAGACGATGCTGTAGAACTGCAAAAATCCAATATTTTGTTAATTGGCCCGACTGGTTGCGGTAAAACCCTTTTGGCGCAAACCTTAGCCACAATCTTGGATGTACCCTTTGCTGTGGCTGATGCCACTACACTGACAGAAGCAGGGTATGTCGGTGAAGATGTGGAAAATATCTTGCTGCGACTGTTACAAGTGGCAGATTTGGATGTTGAGGAAGCCCAGCGCGGAATTATCTACATTGACGAAATAGACAAAGTAGCTCGCAAGAGCGAAAACCCTTCCATTACACGCGATGTTTCCGGTGAAGGCGTGCAGCAAGCTTTGCTGAAAATGTTAGAAGGGACAATCGCCAATGTGCCACCTCAAGGAGGACGGAAGCATCCTTATCAAGACTGCATCCAGATTGATACAAGTAATATTCTGTTTGTCTGTGGCGGTGCTTTCGTGGGTTTAGATAAGGTAGTAGAGCAGAGATCAGGTAAAAAGTCAATGGGTTTTGTACAGCCCGGAGACCTTCAGTCGAAAGAAAAGCGGACGGCCGATACTCTGCGCTATCTAGAACCAGATGACCTCGTGAAGTTTGGTATGATTCCCGAATTTATTGGCCGCGTACCAATGGTAGCAGTGGTTGATCCGTTGGATGAAGACACGCTGATGGCGATTTTGACCCAACCACGCAGTGCTTTGGTGAAACAATACCAAAAGCTGCTCAACATGGATAACGTGGAATTAGATTTTAAACCGGATGCGTTGCGAGCGATCGCTCAGGAAGCCTACCGTCGAAAAACAGGCGCTAGAGCATTGCGGGGTATCGTGGAAGAATTGATGCTGGATGTCATGTACGAATTACCATCTCGTCAAGATGTAACTCGCTGCATGGTTACGAAGGAAATGGTAGAGAAGCGCTCTACAGCTGAATTGATAGTGCATCCGTCTTCCCTACCTAAACCAGAATCAGCTTAGTAGTCATTAGTCATTGGTCATTTGGTCATTGACTTTTGACCCCTTCGGGGTTCGCCAGTTGCTCATGAGGGAAACCCCCAAGACCGCACTGGCTCACTTTTGACTTTTGACTTTTGACATGAGAAAAATGCCTTATATTTGTGTCCGTAGTGTTGAGCATTATTATGAATGGGTCAAAAAACCATCTGGTTCTTTGGTTAAGCCAGTAATGGTTTTTATTCATGGCTGGGCTGGTTCAGCTAGATACTGGAAAAGTACAGCTGATGCTTTGGTAGACCAATTTGATTGTTTACTCTACGATTTGCGGGGTTTTGGGCGTTCTCGTGGCAAACCTAACATAGCCGCAGCCAGTGCATCTGTTGTGGAGTCGAAATCAACACCAGAAAAATCAGAGGCAATTCAAGAGTTAACTTATGAATTGGAAGAGTATGCTGAGGATTTAGCAGCTTTGCTAGATGAATTGCAACTTCAGCGCATTTATATTAATGCTCATTCAATGGGTGCATCTATTGCGACATTATTTATCAACAGTTATCCCGAACGAGTAGAACAAGGGATTTTAACCTGTAGCGGTATTTTTGAGTACGACGAAAAAGCCTTCACTGCTTTTCATAAATTTGGAGGCTACGTAGTTAAATTTCGTCCTAAGTGGCTAGGGAAAATACCGTTGGTTGATAGAATATTTATGGCGAGATTTTTGCATAGCCCTATTCCCAGTTCCGAACGGCAGGCTTTTTTGCAAGATTTTCTCGAAGCCGACTATAATGCAGCCTTGGGTACAATTTATACTTCTGTCAGTAAAGCTCAAGCAGAATTAATGCCTCACGAGTTTGCCAAGCTGACAGTACCGACTTTGCTGGTGGCTGGTGAGTATGACCAGATTATTCCTGCCCAAATGGGTCGTCAAGCGGCAGCAAAGAGTGAAAACATTGAGTTTGCTATGATTCCTAATACATCGCATTTTCCCATGTTGGAAGATGCCTCAACTTACCTCATGCGGGTACAAGAGTTTTTACAGCTTAATGCACCGGAACCACAAGCTGGTTAACTTAATTTTAAAGCTGGTGTTATATAAGGAGAAGGATCACAAGGCTTTTGGGAGTGCCAATCACCAAGCTACAGCAACTTCTAAAATCGGCACTCCAAGATCATAACTTTACGCTTACTCTAAAAAAGGATAGTCAGTGTATCCTTTTTCTGTGCCTCCGTAAAAGGTACTGCGATCGTAGGGATTTAACGACGCATTCAGGGCAAAACGTTTCACAAGGTCAGGATTGGAAATATAGATGCGACCATAGGCAATTAGATCAGCTTCGCCCTTGGAGATGATTTGTTCGCCAATTTCACGGTTTAATCCGCCAGCCGCAATAATTTTGCTGTTAAACAGGGGACGGAAAAAACCAGCAGTGAGGTCGCTACTGAGATGTTCTAGGGTATCTTGGCTCGCATTGAGGCGGGGTTCGATCAGGTGCAGGTAGGCTAAGTTAAATTTATTGAGTTCCTGCACAACATAGCTGAAGAGGGTCTTGGGGTCTGAGTCGCCCATGTCGTTAAAACTGCCGGAAGGAGATAATCGCAAACCAACGCGATAGCGAAGCGCTCCGTAGGAATCACCACCCCAGACTTCAGTTACGGCTTCCAGAACTTCCATCAAAAAGCGCGATCGATTTTCTACTGAGCCGCCATAGGCATCGGTGCGGTGGTTGGTGCAGTCTTGCAAAAATTGATCAATCAGATAACCATTTGCGCCATGTACTTCAACGCCGTCAAAGCCTGCTTCGAGGGCATTTTTCGCACCTTGACGATATTGCTCAATCACGCTGGGGATTTCTTCGAGTTCAAGGGCGCGGGGCGCGACGTAGGGTTTCATGCCTTCGTAGGTTCCCACTTCTCCTGTTGGGGCGATCGCGCTAGGGGCAACGGGTAATTCACCATTTGGCTGAAAATCAGGATGGGAAATGCGCCCAACGTGCCAGAGTTGCAAAAAAATGCGACCACCTTTGTCGTGAACCGCTTGGGTAGCTTTTTTCCAGCCAGCAATCTGTTCAGCAGAATGGATGCCGGGGGTATTGGGATAACCTTGTCCTTGGGGACAGACTTGGGTTGCTTCGGAAATAATCAGTCCAGCGGTTGCCCGTTGTGCATAGTAGGTGGCATGGAGTTCGTAGGGAACGTTGCCAGGCGCAGCACGACAGCGAGTCAAGGGAGCCATCACCAGACGATTCGGTAAGGTGTAAGTACCGAGTTGTACAGGGGTTAATAATTGCAGCGTGTTATCCATAAGTCTAACTGGAATCGTTTTTAAGTAACTAGGATAATCTATATCAAAAATGATGCGACGATGACTGGCAAGTTGAAGATTATGAGATTGAAGATATTAAAAAAACAGTTTTTGGTGGACGTGAAGCCCAAGAAATTGCATGAATAAGGTTGGTGCAGTTTGCTATCTTGCTCTTTTGGATAATATACAGAAAAATTCTGTATAATACTTAGATATTGACGATATCCAGAAAATTTCTGGATATTATGCTTAAAATGCCTGTAATCCTTACCCTAACTAAACCGTTTAGGGTGATATACGGAAAGTTTCCACATAATAAATAGTTAGACTTACCTATGAAAAATGGAGATTTTTCTGAAAAAATTTGAATGTTGAGGTAAGTTTTGAGTATATTTCCTGCCAGAAGACCAGAATGGCTTCTTGAACAACTTGCAGATCCCTTCGAGATATTTCCTATCCAGGGGGTAGCAGATACGATAGCAGACGCAGTTGATCAAGCTGAGATGCAAATGAGCAACTACGGTGGGTGGGCTGCCAGGAAGTATTGGACAGCTGAAACAGCACATTATAATGATGAAGTAGGACTATTAATCGGCTCTATTTTTGTGCTTGGTCAAGCCGCAATTACACGAACTCTATCAATACTATCGGAGTTACAAAACGATGGACGTGCGGAAGGTTTGAGACACTTGAACAAGCTTGAAAAAATGTCAACTCATTCACAGACTGACCCATCAGTTAACCTTAGTAAGATAGTAATTATAGATACTGCGGCCAACTACTTTAAGCACGTATATGAGTGGCCTGAAAACTGGGATGAAACTTTAGCTAAACCAAACCAAAAAAAAACAATATCCACAGCGATCAAGATCGGTATGCGTCCAGGTAGCCTAACAGATAATTTACTTCAGGCGCACCGATGTCTCAGCGTTGCCCCAATTGAAGCCAGAGTGATTCCAAACATTATTCAAGATTGGAGGGAATGCTGGGCAGAGAAACTGTATCTAGCATTTGGGTACAATCGCTAAACTCAAACCGCAATTGGTGACGACCTTCCGGAACTGACAACCTAGACTCAACATGATAGTGCGATCGCCTTCGCGTAGCGTGTGCTGCCTCGCACTCAGCGCTCCGCAGTAATCGCCCCATAGCGTCTGGTAAGAGAACTTTGATCAGGATAATTGATTTTTGGAAAATCCCTAACTCAAACCCAGTTCGCGTTTTAACAAATTAATCGAATTAGCCCCAATGTAATTTTCCACCTTAATCAGTTTAGGTGGACGAATAATATCTTCAAGAGATGCTTGTACTGCTGCGTGTACGGTGGGAAAACTGGCTTGATCGCTGATAATTATTTCCGCCCGCTTGACGATCGCTTGAATTTTGTACGCGTCTTTTGGTTGTGATGTCATAATCAATAGTTCATCTCCTCGTAAACCGTGAAGAATTACTTCTGCGGCACGGGCAATTCCTGAACTTAGACTAACTATGCCTACACAATTCTGCTTTGGCAGGGTTCTCAATAGGTCGAGTTCTTTGCTGTAGTCGTAGATATCTAGCGGAATCACACGTACAGATTTCGGTGCAGCGATCGCTTCCACATCACTAATGAAATAACGGCTTGTCACCACTGTTGCCGAATTAGTTTTATCTAGCACGGCAGTTAATTCTTCCATCGCTACCAATTGCACAGGTATGTTTAGAGACATTTCTAACTCATACACCATCAATTCACCCGCACCCATGTCATGAGAGGGAACTGCAACCAGCACTTGGGCGCTACAGCGTAAGCGCCAGTCAATTTCACCTAAAAATAGCTCCCGTGCTTGACTGAGTGAATAGCCTTGAGCTAGCATCTCATCCAGTGCTTTTTGTACCAGTTTGTAGGCATCTTCGGTTTGTTTTTTGACGATGGGAGATTTTAGCTTGCTACCACCTTCATGCCCTTGGGTACGCACATAAATTCCTGAACCAGCCAGACTTTCCACAAACCCGTCTTCTTCCAACTGGCGGTAAACTTTGCTAATGGTATTGCGGTGTAACCCAGTGTGCATCGCTAATGCCCTGGTGCTGGGCAATTTGTATCCAGGTGGATATTGTCGGCAAGCGATCGCAAACCGAATTTGATTAAATAGCTGGTTAGAAGCAGGAATTTCACTGTCTGGCTGAATACGGAATTGAATCATTACCAAACCTATTGATATGAGTAGATGTAAGTAACTCGGTGCATTTATGACATATTAGATATCTTATATACAGATGGAATTTTTTAGAGAGAAATTTGTCATCTGCTTACTTTTGCTAATTAATAACTTTGATGGGAAATAGCCAGAGTGACTGGCATAGTTAGATCAAATCATCACATACCTGATGACACAGCCCTAATAAAAATTTTTATGCCAGAGCAAACAATAGATACCACAACTGTCCAACTTTCGCAAGATAATCTCCAAATATCGGCTTATTTGGCACAACCACAAGCACCTGGTTCTTATCCAGGAGTTGTAGTATTACAAGAAATATTTGGTGTTAATGTACACATTCGGGAAGTTACAGAACGAATTGCTCAACAAGGATATATTGCGATCGCCCCGGCACTTTTTCAACGTCAAGCCCCTGGTTTTGAAACAGGCTACACCCCGGAAGATATGGAAATTGGTAGAGAATATGCTTGGAAACAAACTCAAGCATCAGAGTTACTGAGTGATATTCAATCAGCCATTGACTATCTCAAAACTTTACCCCAGGTGAAACCAGATAGCTTTGGGTGTATTGGCTTTTGTTTTGGTGGTCATGTAGCATATTTAGCTGCAACTCTACCAGATATCAAAGCTACTGCTTCCTTCTACGGTGCTGGCATTACTACTCGCACACCAGGAGGTGGCGCACCCACTATCAGCCTTACCCAAGATATCAAAGGAACCATATATACTTTCTTTGGTATGGAAGATGCCAGCATCCCGACCGAACAGGTGGATCAAATCGCCGCAGAATTAGAAAAATACCAAATTTCCCATCGTGTGTTTCGCTACGATGGAGCTAACCACGGATTTTTTTGTGACCATCGCGCCAGCTATAATCCTAAAGCCGCAGCTGATGCTTGGGAGCAGGTGAAACAACTTTTTGGCAGTGTGTTAGGAGCCTAGACCGCAGGGCGGAAGTCAAAAGTCAAAAGTCAAAAGTCAAAAAGCTTATTCTATAGGATTTTCATTGACTTGGAATGGTTGGTTTATTACGCCGTGCTGTACTGAAAAGAAAAATACTGTGAAGTTTCCAAATTGGAGATTATTCACGATATTTTAGGTGACTTTGCCTACCAAATAATCAGGGAATAATTACCTAACACTCCTACTAGGTCGCAATTTGTTAGGCGTTTAGTAAAACTCCAGTGGCATCATATCAAATAATAATTTATCTTCAATTGTCATGAACTCCGAATCGAAACTTTCTCAACCTGCCAATTCGTCTTTTACGATGGACGATTTTGCCAAAGCACTAGAAGTACACGACTACCAGTTTCAAAAGGGACAAGTTGTACGTGGGAAAGTCTTTCAACTTGACCCCAATGGAGCTTATGTAGATATTGGTGGTAAGTCATCCGCTTTTCTCCCCCGTGATGAGGCTTCTTTGAGAGCAGTTACCGATTTATCGGAGGTGCTGCCATTGCAAGAGGAACTGGAGTTTGTGATCATCCGAGATCAGGATGCAGAAGGTCAAGTCACCCTTTCGCGCAAGCAGTTGGAAATTCAGCAAATCTGGGAACGACTGGTTCAAATGAACGAAGGTGGCCAGACGGTGCAAGTCAGGGTAACGGGTGTGAATAAAGGTGGTGTTACCGTTGATCTGCTTTCATTGCGAGGATTTATTCCGCGATCGCATTTAGCAGAGCGTGATAACTTAGAAGCACTTAAAGGTCAAAATTTGACTGTAGCTTTTTTAGAAATTAATCGTAATACCAACAAACTGATACTTTCCCAGCGCTTGGCAACTCGTTCTAGCAGCTTCAGCTTATTAGCACTCAATCAGCTTGTAGAAGGTAGAGTTACTGGCATTAAACCTTTTGGAGTATTTGTAGATTTAGAAGGTCTCAGTGCGTTGCTACATATTAAGCAAGTCAGCCAAAAATTCATTGACTCTCTCGAAAAAGTCTTTCAAATTGGTCAAACAATTAAAGCTGTAATTATTGACTTAGATGAAGGTAAAGGTCGCGTGGCTATTTCTACGAGAGTTTTGGAAAACTTCCCTGGTGAAATACTAGAGAATTTCGATGAAGTCATGGCTTCAGCCGAGGCGCGTGCTAATCGAGCTAGTAATAAAGCTGCTGAATAGAATCTAATTTTCACGCCAATTCTTTGCGCCTAACGTACTTCGCTGTGCTGGTGCGTTTTGGCGTGGGATGTTATTTTTAAGCCCATTTCGTTATTTTCAGCTTTAGCTAACACTTGTAAATGTGCGTATAACTGCTCAGGTTTATTGAAGGACTGAAGGGTAATAATTAATTGACTAACTATAACAAGATTGTACTTAGGGTAGAAAGGGAAGAGGCGATCGCTTGTTAATTTTCTCTGTATATCCCGAAATATTAAGATGATTTTTTAGTTTTTTGCTAATTTAAACCGAGTTTATACTTGATTTAAGCAAGATTGCTTAAATTGCGTTTATCAATAGATGTTTAACTAATTCCGAGTTTTTACAAATGTACAATAACAAGTTTACCAATCATACTGAGAGAATAAACACATATTCTCAAAAGTTATTTGAGCTTACATAGTAATGAATTGGAGGAATAGATGAGTTTAGAAGAATTTGTTTTCGATACTGCTGCCAATATTGCTGCTGATATAGCCGAAGAATCTGTATTAAATGATTTTACTGCAAAAAACAAAGTAGGGGCTGTAGCAGGTGGAGTGGGAGCATTGTATGCAATAGGTGCTTTGGGTTTGACTGGACCGATTGCTATACCTATAGCTATAGCTGGAGGAGTTTTAGTTGGTACAAGAGGAGAGTCTTCAGTTAAAAATACAGCAAGAAGGATAAGTTCTATAGTTCAAAGTTTAGCATCTGGCTTAGGTTCCGTTGTTGGTCATGGAACCAAGGGAATAACAGAAGGAGTTTTAGGATTTATCGATATATTCAAAAGCGATGAAGATTTTCTGAAACGAGGCTTGGAAAAATTAAAAAATAAACACTATGCAGAAGCCATTGAAGATTTTTCTAAAGTAATCGAACTAAATCCTCAATATGCTGAAGCATATTTTTTAAGGGGTTGCATTTATTCTGATACTTTTAAATATCAAGCAGCTATTAATGATTTTTCCAAAGTAATAGCAATTGATCCTCAATATGATGAAGCATATTTTTTAAGGGGCTGTAATCGCTCTGATCTTCGTGATTATCAAGGAGCTATTGATGATTATACAAAGACAATCGCAATTAATCCTGAGCATATTGAGTCTTACTCTAATAGAGGACATCTTTTAGCCGCAGGAAAAAAATATACTGAAGCTATTTTTGATTATACAAAAAGCATTTTACTCGATTCAAATAACAAGGATATTTATGAAAAACGAGGGAGGATATATATTGAAATTAAAGACTACAAAAATGGTTTAGCTGACTATACTCAAGTAATTAAGTTGGATCAACGCAATTTTAATGCTTATTTTATTAGAGGCTGCATTCTTTTTGATGTAAATGATTATAAAGGAGCGATAAAAGATTTTACTTACATCATAGAACATAACTATAATATAGCCGATGCGTACTTGCAGCGAGCTAACGCTTATTTAGCAAATAAAAATTATCAAGAAGCAATTTCAGATTTCAACCAGGTTATGAATACTCGCCCAAATGATGTTTCTGTTTTACTAAGCCGGGCTAGAGTTCTTGTCACTATTAAAGATTATAACGGTGCTATTACAGACTATAATCTAGCTATTGAAAATCAAGCTGAATGTGTTGATGCTTATTTCCAAAGAGGTAATACCCATACTCTAAAAAAAGACTTCAGAAGAGCAATTAAAGACTATAATAAAGTTATCGAAATTGACTCAAATTATGCTCTTGCCTATGTGAAACGCGGTTACATCCGTAAAGTACAAGGCAAAATTAAAGAGGCAATAGAAGATTTAAAATTAGCAATTAATATTTTTTATAAAACATCAATGCTAACTGAAGTTAAAAATCTTCAGCAAGTAATTAGAACTTGGGAAAATGAAATTAAAAACACTCCTTGGTGGAAAACTCGTGTTTTTTAAATCCAGTTTTCAATAAAAATTACCTAATTTAAATTGAGTTTTATGAATTTCAACGGAGAGGGGGAGATTCGAACTCCCGGAGGTTTTAGCCTCATCCGATTTCAAGTCGGACGCAATCGACCACTCTGCCACCTCTCCAATAAAACTGTCGAGCTTTTAAAAAACCTATGACAATACAGCAGTATAGCGCTTTTGCCGAAGATTAACAAGCTGACAGATCATACTATATCTCATCATCTACACAAATTGCACGACTGAAGGCAAATATCTAAGAGAGACTAAGCGAAAGCCTCCGGCACGCTACGTGATCGCTCATACAAAATTTCCTCTGAATTCACCTGAAAATCATGGTTTATCCAAACTTGGGAGACTTGGGAAACCTCACCCGCTTCTAAGGAAACAATCGAAAAAGTACGCAGTTTCTCGCCCTGATTTTCCAAAATCCTGGGTACAGTTGCCGCATTTAAGTAAATTGTCCCCTCTGGACTTTTAAATACAGCTTGGCGCTGCACTTTTTTAGTGTGTCTGAGGGTGCGGTGCATATGACCAAATGCCACCAGAGGAATGGTTTTACCAGCCGTGAGAGCCTGAGAAATCGACGCAGCTAGGTCTGGGTCGCCAAAGTCACCACCGATGGGATGCCAATCCTTACCGCAGGGATCTTCGGGGCGATCGCCTAAACCACTAGGGCCATTGTGACCTAGAAAAATAATCGTTTCATGAGCAGCGCTGTTTACAGCTTTAACAATGCGGTCGGCTGATTCTTCTAGATTCGTCACACCATAACGTTCTTGCAAGATATTCGCAAATTTCCACTCTGGACCACCCCAAGTAAAGGGACGACCCCCGACCACAGTTAAATTCCACGCCGGAAAATCGAGCTTACCGTAACCGACATGGGCAGTTCCTAATAAATCGAGTTGTTCTTGTACCCAATCTGACTTAGAACGGTCATAAGGACATTTCCTGCGTCCCCATTCCGTGGCAGTGTACCAGGCATCGTGGTTTCCCATCACTGCTGCCTTGGGAATGTCGATAGAAGCGATCGCTCTGACCACATCCACCGATTCATTACCAAAATCGCCCACAAACAGCACCAAGTCCACACCCAGATACTTGAGTGCCATGCCATCTTCTAATTCCCATTGGTCGTGAACATCTCCAACTACAGCAATTTTCAGGGTTATTGATTTCGTTTTATGACTGGTCATGCCACTTTCCTTGCCTTCTATCTCCAGGATATGAAACTCAGAGGAATTTGGACACAAATGAGGGGACATCGACCGTCTACTATTTTTGGTAAAAACTACTATAATTGAATCCACAGGACAACAACTTGCAACTTAAAGCACCCCTAACTGTGTTTACCACTGCACTACCTCAACCCAACCTAACCCAACCGGGTGGACTACCGCTAGATTTGTTTACTGCCATTGAGACTCTCAAAAAAGAACTCAACGCCGTAATTTTGGCGCATTATTATCAAGAACCGGATATTCAGGATATCGCCGATTTTATTGGGGATTCATTACAATTGGCCAAAGCCGCAGCCCAGACCAATGCAGATGTGATTGTCTTCGCTGGTGTTCACTTCATGGCAGAGACAGCAAAGATCCTGAATCCTGATAAATTGGTGCTTTTACCAGATTTAGATGCTGGTTGTTCTTTAGCAGACAGTTGTCCACCAGAAGCCTTTGCCGCTTTTAAAGCAGCCCATCCAGATCATTTGGTAATTTCATACATCAACTGCTCGGCCCAGATTAAAGCCATGAGCGATATCATCTGCACCAGTTCCAACGCTGTCAAGATTGTGCAACAAATACCACCCACACAGCCGATTATTTTTGCCCCGGATCGAAACTTGGGAAGGTATGTGATGGAACAAACTGGCCGAGATTTGCTGCTATGGCAAGGTAGCTGTATTGTCCATGAAACTTTTTCTGAAAAGAAAATTGTCCAGTTAAAAATTACTCACCCAGAAGCAGAGGCGATCGCTCACCCGGAATGTGAAAGTAGTGTATTGCGTCATGCCAGTTTTATCGGCTCAACAGCCGCTTTACTCACATACTGTCAAAATAGCCCTACAAAAGAATTTATCGTGGCTACAGAGCCAGGGATCATTCACCAAATGCAAAAACTGGCTCCCGATAAACTCTTTATTCCTGCCCCACCATTGAATAACTGTGCTTGCAACGAGTGTCCATTTATGCGGTTAAATACGCTGGAAAAATTATATTTAGCCATGAAAAATCGCACTCCTGAAATCACCATGTCAGAGGATATCCGCCTAGCGGCGCTGCGACCAATGCAACGAATGTTAGAGATGAGTGTTTAGTTAGGTTCAGTTTTAATAATTTGTAGAGGCGTGAAATTTTCCGTCTCTACACAATCTGATTTAATTAGAGATTATCAAATCCAGTAAAACGCCAATTTTTTTAGGCTGAGTTGAGCAAAGCCAAACCCAACTAAGCACCGTGTTTAACTTACACACGACTGAACTCACCTCACTCCATAATTCCCCTGATTAACATATAGTCCACCCCAGAAACTAATATTGAGTTTTCTCCGCTTCTTCTTGTGCTATGTCACTATATTGCTTGTATAGTTGAGTGCGAATTTTAGCTTCTTGATAGCGGCTGTGGTCGGGTGGTACCATATTCATTAAATCTGAAGCTCGTTGCCACTGAGCAGCTAATTCTAACCACTGAGTTGAGGTTGTAGCTATTTTACCTCCCGCCGAGGCTTGGTTGGCAATTCGTACAGCTTCTAAAAATGGTTCATCAGCAGGAATAGAAACATTATAATTAGCAGCACGGGGTAAGGATTCCGCTTTACTTTCATCACCATTTGCTGTAATTAAAGAGTTCGGAATGTTTAGTTGTACAACGTTTGTCAGTTGATCGCCTAACTGGGCATAAACAACCCAAGCAAGCAATAAAAGCGAACATAAACTAGTTGCTGCTAGTATCCTTTTTTTAGATGAATTTTTAACACGTACTGAAGGACGAGAAAATTTAGTCTTAGGTAAATTGATTTTAACTTGAGATTGCGCTTCTTGAAAATCTGCAATTAGCTGTTTGAAGACATGAGGCTGAGTTAGTGTAATTTCCTGTGACCATAGTAATTGATGATCGCGATCGCGATAAATTTCCGTCAGCCATAGTAATTGCTGTTCCCGAACAATTCGACTATTGATATTAACTCGACGAATATTACGCGGTGTGATAGAGTTCAGGATTTGCTGGATTTGTTCTACTAGACTAGATTGGTCAAGTTGTTCTTCCCTAGCCGCCTCACACAGAAGTTGTAAAACACCATCAGCAAAAATAGCTCTGGTTCTCACTCCGGATTTAGCCAGTTTTTCGTTCAACAATTGAATAATAGCAGCTACACTACCTTGGTGAGCTTGCCAAGCGATATCATTTATCCGATCTACCATTTGAGATTTAGTTATAACTCTCGCACCCTGACTTATTAACTGACTCATTAATTTAGGGAATTTATCGTCCCACTTTTTACTTTGTCTTCGATTTTACGAGTAAAAATATAACTTGCCAAATAAAATCATAAAAATTAAGCCTTTTTATCGGTTTATTCGCAGTATCTCTCACCATTGCGAAAGTTCATGCATGAGTATGAGCTACTACTTAGTAGCATAATATATTATCACTTTTAGCGATAGCGTAAAGCCCTGACGTGCATAGCTGCAATTACCTGGGAGCGTGTGCTTTTAACTCAGCGCTGCTGCCAAGCACATTGCTTGTAGTTAGTTATACTGACGGAAGTATCTGACGGGGTGACAAAAACCTTGGAATTACATACGCAGCAAGGGTTTTGAAGGTTTGCGCCTTGAAAAAGTAAACATCATTTTCTGGCTTTATTGATTCTATTGTCAATAACTAAACCCCACAAGTCTAATTTTTATGTTGGAATAGGTTCCCCATTTGTTTTAATCTTTTCAAGGCTGACTCTTTCATAATCCTTATTCGATAAGGGTTTGAGCCTAAGTTGTCACCCCTTCAGCGGAAGTATAGGAACTTTATGTAATGTGAAATTTGCCAAAAACTTTAGTAATATAACGTGAGTTCGACGGAACTAAAACAGGGCAGGAGGTAGAGCAGGCAAATCTTTTGGGTAAATGTCAATGGAAGGTTTTTTAGGTAAATAGGTATAAGCAGCTAAACCAGCCACCAAATTCACCAAAAAGTTAAATAGACTACGATGTCTGGAGTATTCTATTTGACAGATATTTTTGAGATGTTCATTGACTGACTCAATGACTACTCGTTTGCGTAAGAGAATTTTATCAATCAGTTTGACCAAACGGTTTTTCATTTTTTTCTTAGATTTTGTAATTAATTCCAACCCCCGCTCATACAACTGTTCAAAGAGTTTTTGAGAGATACAGCAGGTTGCAGGTATATCCTATTTTTTCAAACTATTCCCTAGCAAGCTTTTCAGGCTTTCCTCTCCGTCGAACTCACGTTAACTTAGCTTATGTAGTAGCAATTAGAAGTAATCATAGGAGAGTGCGGGATGCGGGAAACTCAGTGTCTTTAGACCTGAGAGGGAAGCGGCACGAGCGACTTTAGTCGCCTTAGTCTTCTCTATATTAATTCGTTCCGTGGTGCGGATCTTCTATATATTTTCTAATCGTTTCGCTGCTAACATTTCCCGCAGTTGATACAAAATAATTATTTGTCCATAAACTTGGTAGTTTTAGTAATTCAGGAAACTCTTTCCTTAATGTATGGCTAGAACGACCCTTGAAAGAAAAGATAGCGCAAACATGGGAACAAAAAAGGTGAAAAATCACCCTACGACGGAGATTTAACTTATTGGAGCGAACGCAACAGTAAGTTATATGACAATAACACCTCTAAAGCCCTTAATGTGGGCATTGTGGATTAAAAATGCTTAGTGACGAGAAGGTACATTTACATCATATAGATGGAAACCACCAAAACTGGAAAACTAAAAACCTTCTAGCCATTCACGAAAGCTGCCACGATTATATTCACATGAGCAAAAGTGAAAGCTAAGAACATCGGAAGCTGGGTGCGGTGAAAGTGTGCGCCGTGGTACGCACTGATTGAATTGCCAACACAGTTGGCTGGAGTTCAGGGTAACTGACTCCAACGCGAACAACTAACCTAGACCCGAAAGGGCGAGGGGACAAGAGCATGTTCGTAAAGCGGAAAGTAACAGAAAACGTGTATGTTACGGTTCTGCAACGCCTGAACGATATGGTTAAAGCGTTTACTGCCTTAATCCCAATGTCCAGTGTTGGAACTGCACATCCTTCGGTAGCACGTTTGTACACCGATGTTATCGGTAGCCATAAATTAGACTTTTGTTTATGGTACGCCCTGACCGATAAACGATGAGTAATGAACTCATTCAAGGATATGAGTGGGAACCTAAGTCGTTCTTTATACGTTCAAACGTTTCTATCTCCAACGTTGGATGATAATTATTTGTCAAAAAATGATGCTTCGACACAAGTTCTCCATTTAAGTAACAGAATTTTCTCTGATTTTTTTTCAAAATGAGAATTGCTGCTAATTAACAGAGAGGTGCGCGGGATAATACCCGCCTTCGACTCTATCAAGCAGTCTGGTTGCCAGTCAATCAGAGGGTTAGGTCATTAGTTGAATTATGGGTAATTCACAGAATAGAACATGATATGAGTCGGTTCGTTAAAACCTTTCACACTGAAGTTCAAATTAACAAATAAAAACAACATAAACGAAAACCCCCTAGCAATGATGAAAGCTAAGGGGTTTTCTGGAAATATAAACCTGGCATCGAGCTATTTTTGCGTAGGGCTACCCCTAGACTATCGTCGCC